>JABIBQ010000013.1 GCA_018652685.1 Candidatus Bathyarchaeota archaeon | reverse complement strand
TCCGATGGGGACTGCTTTTTTTCTGATTATGTCTTCGATGTCTGTGGTGAGGATTAGTTTTCGGTTCGTTAGTGTTAACTCTTCCATATTGTTTAAACATGTTTATACTTAGTTTATAAATTTATTGACGAGCTAAACACGTACGATCTATTAACAAACCCAGAAGAACCAGACCTCCCATATACCTTAGTCAACAAAGCAGTAGAATACTTCAATAATCAACAAATTAACACAGTAAACTGTTTAATGGTGAAAGGAAGCCGACACGAAGACGCTCTAAAACAAAACGGGTTCCTCGATAGCCGAATAAACATACACATATTCTACCACCCATACGGCGAAGATGTTATCAAAGCAATATCAAAGACAAGCGCTGAAAGACTCCACTTTACTTGGGGTGACCACGATAGCCTACCTCTAGCAGTCTCCAAAACCTGAGGAACACCAATGACATCAGAGATATACATAATTAATGACCTTGATGATCTAGGGAAAAACAAGTGGAACGGGTTCGTCGAACAAGTTCCTGATTACACGATATACAATACATATGGATGGGTAAAAGCCCTTCAAGAAGGGGAACAACTCCAAGGAAGACATGTCATCGTTGAAAAAGATGGCGTTATAATCGGAGCACTACCCTGCTTCATATCCTCAATACGAGGAACCCCATTCAAGCGTCTTGATAGTAATCGACCTGGATCTGGGGGGCCACTTCTTCTTCACGATAAAGAGAAAACTCTAAATAAAATCTCTCGAAAAATAAAATCTCTTCTCCGAGGAACAATCATAAGTCATAGAATTCTGAGCATAAATCATAGTCATCTTTCACTCAATAAACTCCTTTCAGAGCAAAGATATTACTTAACTATCAATAATGTTGATACAGTTTATAATTTAACAGGGACGTGGAAACAAGTCCTCGGTCGAATGAGTAAAAACAGAAGAAGAGAAATAAAAAACGCTGACAGCGGAAAAGTAACCGAACTCTCTATTGAACCTGATAACATTAACCGTTTCAACATATCATATGCCAAAGTTTTATCCAGACACGGAGCACGTCCACTTCAACCTGGCTTTATTCAGGAAATAGCACACCAATTTCCCGACAAAGCCAAATTGTTTACAGTAGAAGAAAACGAAGTAACCATTGGAGGATACCTCGTAATAATCGATGAACCAAACAATATGATTAGAGCAGTAGCAGGCGGGATACCTGACATCCACCAATATTCTAAACACTCAAATAATTTATTCCGAAAACTCTTAGAATACACCAAAGAACACGGTTTTTCATATTTAGATGTTGGTGGATCCCCCGCAGATATATCCAACGGATTATATCGATTTAAGAAAAGCTTTGGTGGAACAGATTACCCTATCTATTGCTGGCAAACCGGAAACCTTGTGTGGGACATGTTGCGTTTTGTATCAAAGATAAAACCAAACTAAAAACAAGTAATTATCAGAAAAACAGAACTAGTACAAGTAAAAGAAACCAACGAGGTAGTAGAAACCCGAACGAAACAAGTAAGAGCATCAACCAGCACACGAAAATGAACGATAAAAACGTCCTCTTATAAACAACATACTCGAAAGTGATATTATGGAAGCTCGGAGTGTCCTCAGAGTCACCTTAATTGTTCTTCTATGTTTCCAAGTGACAATAGTGTTTGCAGCTACCACAGGGGGAGACTTGCTCTGGGATGAAACTTATGGGTATGCCACTGACGAAAGAGCATATTCAGGTATTGAGCTCAATGATGGCAATATTCTCATGACTGGGTACGTTGCCACGGGAACTGGCACCTTCAATGATGTGTACCTCATTAAAACGACAAATGAGGGGGTAATGATTTGGGAACAAACCATTGGAGGCGGAAACAACGATTACGGGCGAGCTGTAATCGAAGCAAGTACCGGAGGCTACATTATAACTGGTTATACAGAGTCGTTTGGAGCTGGTGGAGCTGATGTTTACCTCATAAAAACCGATATATATGGAGAGGTTGTCTGGGAGAAAACATTCGGAGGAGGTAGTTGGGACAGAGGCTATGATGTAATTGAGTTGAGTGATGGAGGATATCTTGTAACAGGTCAAACCGGGTCCTTTGGTGCAGGAGATAGTGATGTCTATTTAATCAAGACTGATGCTGATGGGAATACCGTTTGGACTCAAACTTATGGTACCATTGAATCCGAGCAAGGGTGGGAGGTAATAGAACTCAGTGAGGGAGGCTACCTTGTCGTAGGTCAGGCTAACCCATTCCCCGGGGACGTGTACCTCCTAAAAACCGACCAAAACGGAGACTTGATCTGGGGGAGAACATATGGAGGCCCCAGTTATGATTGGGGATATTCAGTCATCGAGACTAGCCAAGGCAGTTATCTTATCACTGGATTAAAGATGGGCAACGAAAACTGGGACGCATTCCTTATCAATACCAATGAAAATGGAGATATCCTCTGGCAAAACACATACGGAGGAGTTGAATCAGTTGTAGGATACTCCGTAATAGAACTCGAAAACGAAGGATACCTAATCGCAGGTACCTCTGACACCTATGAATCTCCAACAGGAAGCGACATCTATCTTGGTCAAACCGATATCGATGGAAATCTGATCTGGAGTACAACATATGGCGGAGTTGCAGACGATTATGCGCACTCAGTATCTGAACTAGGTAACGGCGGCTATCTGGTTACAGGATACACTGACTCGGTTGGCGCTGGGAGCAATGATTTCTACTTGTTATTAATCGAAGCATTTGTTCCAGATGAAGTACCCGAAACTCCAGGAGATAGCGCTGCTAATATTGGTGGCACTGGTGGAGATTTCGCCGAGTCCGTGATAGAGTTATCCGATGGAGATTTCTTGTTTGCTGGATTCACAACTTTTTCACCGGCCCAAGGATATGACGTCTATCTTGTCAAAACTGACTCTAATTTGAATGTGAAATGGGAAAAGAACTATGGAGGAATTGATGAGGACCGTGGGTACTCGGTAATTGAGACAAGTGATGGTTCGTATCTCATCTCAGGGTACACAATGAGCTTCGGAGTAGGAAGCCCTAGTGTATACTTGATTAAAACCAATACGGACGGAGAAGTATTGTGGACCTATACCTATGGAAGCGAGTCCCATTGGAGCTATTCTGTTACCGAAGTGAGTACAGGTGGATACGTCATAACGGGGTATCGTACGGATGATGTAAACGGGTATGAAGTCTTCCTAGTCGGCGTTGATGAGGACGGTACTCTTCTCTGGGAACAAACGTATGGAGGAACAAACGATGATGCCGGAGAAGATGTAATCGAGACAAGTGACGGAGGGTTCGCCATTGTTGGCTCAACTTACTCTTTTGGTGCTGGCAGCTACGATGCTTACTTAATAAAAACAGATTCCTTAGGAAACATTGTCTGGAGTACTACTTTTGGAGGATCATATTCAGATTGGGGGGACTCAATAATTGAGTTGGACGAAGGAGGCTACGTGATCGGAGGACGAAAAGGCGTAAACGGTCATGATTTTTACCTCGTGAAAACCAATGCAAACGGAGCCCTTGTCTGGGAAAACACGTACGGAGGGACCGGATCAGAATACGGGTACGACCTTATTGAGGACAGCCAAGGAAACTATCTGTTAACAGGCTACACTCTTTCATACGGAGCTGGCCAACATGATATTTACGTAGTAAAGACGGACCCTTATGGAAACCAATTGTTAGAGTTGACTTATGGCGAAACCAACCGAGACGAGGCAAGAGCGTTTACCGCTCTCTCAGATGGGGGATTACTTGTTGTTGGTCGAACTAGGTCGTTTGGAAACGGTGACTACGACGCTTACCTAGTAAAGATTGACCAAAGTGAACTCTACCAGATAAGATCTCCCAGTTTATCTTCAACAAGTGGCTGGCCTGAAGACGTTATCGTGGTCAGTGGAGGGCTCAGTGAGATAGTTCCCGATACCTCTGTTGAGGTGTACTGGAGTCCAATAGATTCATGGAATGGAGAATCAGGACTTATATCATCTGTTACAGCCTCTTCAGACGGCAGTTATAGCCTTGACATTTCAATTCCAAGCGTAATTGCAGGAGATTATGTTATTTGGATAAAATCTGTTGAAACAGGTCATACAAGTCCCTCTGATGCATTTTCATTAAACCCATACCCAAGTATTCAACTGGGTGCGCGTGTGGAAGGTGAGGTTGTTGATGGTGTCTATATTTCAGTAGACGGAACATGGGAAACTACTCAGTTCAGTGTTGATCTGGATCCTGGATGGCATCGAATCGCTGCCGATGGCGCAATAAAAATAGACTCCACAATCTATACATTCAGCCACTGGGAAAACCAAGAAGGAACCAACATCAACACAAACAGAGTATACTGGAGAAACATCCAAGAATCAGCATCACTTTACGCAGTTTATACACAGAGAACCAGCACAATATCCTTGACCATACTAGATGACTCAGAGCTTCCACTGTTTGAAGTAGCGGTAACTCTGGATGGAGAACCTGTTGGCCTATCTGACGTAAATGGAGAACTCACCATACCCGGTGTCCTTGATGGGGTTCATGTTTTCACGGTGGATGATGGGGCCCATAGGTTGAGAACTAAGTGGGTTTGGGTTGTCCGTGATAGAGCCGTGTCGTTAACTCTCTTGGATAATCCTGTGGTTCACATAGAAGCGGTAATAGGAGAGACTTCTACTGTGTGTAGTGTTCGTGTGGATGATGATTGGTACTCTAACCCTGTGGATGCGTCGTTGGATGTGGGTTGGCACCGGTTTACTCCTACGACTAGGAAATGGGTGGGTGGTGAGGTGTACAGTTTCTTGCATTGGGCTGATACTGAGGGGAATATCTTGTCGACGAGGTTGTGGTATTGGAGGAAGATTGTTGCCGATGAGACCATAGTAGCAATATACGGGTGAATGACTCTGGCGCGCGCTTTTTTATACAGGTCGATAAATGCAAGGATGGATTTCTTAGAGTCTTTGCCAATGGAATTCCAATAATTAATCGGAACTCTGGTAAGCACGATCTGGTTATTCATCAAGCGACCACATTAGCACTCGGACGTTTACATATGGTGAATTCGTTCCTTCTTCGTAGTTATATATCTTAATCTGTCCTTGAGTTGATTCCACACTGTGTATGTATGCCCCAACAGCACTCCAGGGACCACCATCTTCACCCGGGTAGTTGATCTGGTGAATAGACCCAGATGAATCCCATCCTAATAATATGAAATAGACATTCGTTGTATACAAATCGTGATAGAAGGACAAAGACCAACTTCCCTCACCCGTATATCCAGACATCCATCCGCTATCATAATCAGGTCCACTACTGATCTGATACACCAAATCCAGCACATCGTCTTCAATGTTGTCAGCTCGCCATTCAAGATCACTTACTCTTTGGTCGAAGTCACCACTCGATCCAGCAGCTTCTAAATCTGTTATCCGTTGTTCAAGAGCCTGGTTTTGATCGTCAACGAGTTCAAGTTCAGTGATTCTCTCTTCAAGAACCTCGTTTTGATTTTGAAGAATTCCCATATTCATGCGTATCTGTCCAATACGTTTCCAGATTCTTTGGAGCCAACTTGGCGTACTTCCTCCTTGGGCTGAGTCAACCAAGTAAACTGATGCGATCAAAGAAACAAGTAATAACAGACCAAATAATTTCTTGGGCTTTATCATAATAATCACTAATCCTCTAATAGATTTCATATTATTATATTTTTTCAAATAGATATTTTACAGTATGTAAAATAAAATAAGCGCGCGTTGATATGTATTAATTAATAATTGAGTTTATGAGATATATTCTCGATAATGATTGACTGACCCAAAAAACGCCATAGTAGGATACGCCGATATGGTCGCAGACATACTCCACTGGGGGCATGTGGAGTTTCTGAAAAACTGCAAATCAATGTGCGATTATCTGGTTATAGGGGTAGATAATGATAAATTGGTAGCGGAAAACAAGAGGGGGTCCTTTATTTCGTTTGAGAAAAGGAAGATGGTAGTTGGGTCAATTAGATATGTGGATGAAGTACGAGATTCCATTAGTTGGAACCCTGCTGTTTTAATGAGTCAGCTTGTCTCTGAGGGATATAATCTGAAATATTATTTCCATGGCGATGACAAGGTTGATCCGCGAGCGGTTGAGTATATTGAATCTGTTGGTGGAGAGGCTAGGATTACTCCGTATGTGGAGGGAATAAGCACAACCTATCTCACTGGGTTGATCGTGGATCGGGGAAAACAAAACGTGAGATAATTTCCAACTCTGTTCTTGTGATTGGACATCAGGTAGCTTAGTTCATTTACCATTACGAGGCGCGTGTCACATCTACGTCCACTATTATCATGTTATGTGCTTGTCTTTTATTTGGAGGTGGCGGGGTCATATAATCACCGTATAAAATTGTTAAATACGCATCACAATTGTTTGGAACATTTGCATATATGTCTTCGAATTTTATTTTTTTAACTGGAAATATATGGTCTTTGTTAACTATTGGATGATCAAATGAAATATATGACTCTGATTTGATAGATTTATTATTGTAACGTCGCCTTTCTTTATCCAATAGATTAAACAATAATCTCTTCGGTATAGGCTTTACAATATATTGACGAAATCTATGTAATATGTATCTACAATTAACTTCCAAGGTACCTGATCTTCTATCATAATCTAGATTTTGTTTAGCATAATGTAGAATGCCATATAATCTTGTTTTAGCAATGTGTATTTTTCTTAATATAAAATCATCCGGGGTTTTATCAAATGGAACTATGTCTACGAAAATACCTTGATGACAATTAATATTTCTCACCTTGTATACTATTAATTTTGTATTATTCCTCCGTATTTTTGTGTAACAATATGGAGAGTCGGAATCAGTATATATGTTTTGTAAAAACAAGTTTTCATCCAATTCAGATATCGCTATTGAAAGGAATTTATCATAGTTATCTCTGGTCATGCCAATATCCGTATCGTCATCCCACGGAATGAAACCACCATGCCGAACTGCCCCCAATACACTACCACAAGTCATAAAATATTCAATATTGAACTTTTCACATATTTTGATTATATCTTTAAGTATGAAAAGTTCAATCTCCTGAAGTTTTTTTAGCTTTGAATTGGTAAGCAATCCTTGAATCTCCGTAGTAGTAAGACCAGTAGCATTAACCAAAATTGTGATATAAATTTTAACTCCTTTTTTTATTCTTGTAATAGCATCAATTCTAGATTATCAACTCAGCGCGCGCTTGGTTATTCCGGGGAATCACGTTGACGATATTATTCACCAATTATTATATTACCACTAACAGATATAATGAAGTGATGGTCAATGTTGGATAGGAAATCAAGGTTAGTAGTGTTATTATTAGCGCTAATGTTTGCATTATCTACTGTATCAATTGGAGCATTTGCACAGGATTGGCCTATGTTCCGCGCTGATCTAGAACACACAGGAACCACGGTTGCAAGTGCACCTATACTAGGCGTATTGAACTGGGAATACACAACCGGGGGCGTGGTACATTCTTCTCCTGCTGTGGTAGGTGGTATGGTCTACATAGGATCAAATAATGGCAAGGTCTACTGTTTGGATGCGGCTACCGGAGCAATGAACTGGGAATATCAAACTGGGAGTTTGGCGTATTCTTCTCCTGCTGTGGTAGGTGGTATGGTCTACATAGGATCAAATGACAACAATGTCTATTGTCTGGACGCGGAAACAGGAGCAAAGAACTGGGAATATGATACCGGATCTTATGTAGGTTCTTCTCCTGCTGTGGTAGGTGGTATGGTCTACATAGGATCATATAACCACAAGGTCTACAGTTTGGACGCGGATACCGGAGCAAAGAACTGGGAATACACAACCGGGGGCATAGTATATTCTTCTCCTGCTGTGGTAGGTGGTATGGTCTACATAGGATCAATTGATGGCAAGGTCTACTGTTTGGATGCGGCTACCGGAGCATTAAACTGGGAATATCAAACTGGGAGCCCAGTATATTCTTCTCCTGCTGTGGCAAATGGTAAAGTCTACATCGGATCAGATGACTACAAAGTCTACTGTCTGGACGCAGAAACAGGAGCAAAAAACTGGGAATACACAGCCGGGAGCGTGGTAGTTTCTTCTCCTGCCGTTATGGGTAATAGCGTCTACATAGGATCATATGATGGCAAGGTCTACTGTCTGGACGCGACTACCGGAGCATTAAACTGGGAATACACAACCGGAAGCGGTACAGTTTCTTCTCCAGCTGTAGTAGGCGATATGGTCTACATAGGATCAAATGACAAAAAAGTCTACTGTCTGGACGCGGAAACAGGAGCAAAGAACTGGGAATACACCACCGGAGGCACTATAGAGTCTTCTCCTGCTGTGGCAGATGGTAAGGTCTACATAGGATCATTTGATGGCAAGGTTTACAGTTTTAAGAGCGCGCCATTAAGCTTTCAGTTTGGTGCGCGTTTGGGTGTTGAGGTTGTTGAGGGTGTCTCTATTTCTGTCGACGGAACATGGCAGAGCACACAATTTAGCGTCGATCTAGAACCTGGATGGCATCGATTTGCAGCAGATGGAGCAATAAAAATAGAATCAACAGTCTATCAGTTCAGTCACTGGGAAAACCAAGAAGGAACAAACATCAACACAAACAGAGTATACTGGAAAAACATCCAAGAAACCTCATCACTTTACACGGTTTATACGCCAAGAACCAGCACAATATCCCTGACCATACTAGATATCTCAGAGCTACCCCTGTTTGAAGTTACGGTAACTCTGGATGGAGAACCTGTTGGATTATCTGACATAAATGGAGAACTCACCGTACCAGGGGTCCCTGATGGAGTTCATGTATTAAATGTGGAACTTGAGGGCTACCAGTCTAGATGTAAGTGGGTTTGGGTTGTCCGTGATAGAACAGTTTCATTAACTCTCTTGGATAATCCTGTGGTTCACATTGAAGCAGCTTTGAACGAGAACCCCATCGAGTGTGGTGTTCGTGTAGATGATGTTTGGTACTCAAATCCAGTTGACTTGTCTTTGAGTGCTGGTTGGCACCGGTTTACGCCAACTACAAGGAAATGGGTGGGTGGTGAGGTGTACAGTTTCCTGCATTGGACTGATGATGAGGGGAATGTCTTGTCAACGAGGCTTTGGTATTGGAGGAAGATTGTTGCAGATGAGACCATAGTAGCAATATACGAGTAACCCTTTTTTCCAATTACCAAATAAACAAGACTCGGTAATATGCTGAAGATTTATCTAAGCTCTAAGAGGGTCCTTGTTCAAAAAATCATAAATCGCGCGTTGATATGTATAATTAATAATTGAGTTTATGAAATATATTCTCGATAATAATTGACTGACCCAAAAAAAGCCAGAGTAGGATACGCAGACATGGTCGCAGACATACTCCACTGGGGGCATGTAGAGTTTCTGAAAAACTGCAAATCTATGTGCGACTACTTGGTTATCGAGGTACCAAATGATAAATTGGTAGCGGAAAACAAGAGAGAGTCCTTTATTCCTTTTGAGAAAAGAAAAGAAGTAGTTAGGTCAATTAGATATGTGGATGAAGTACGAGATTCCCTTAGCTGGAACCCATCAGATGTTATGCGTCAACTTGTCTCTGAGGGATACAATCTAAAGTATTATTTCCATGGCAATGACAAGGTTGATCCGCGACCTGTTGAGTACATCGAATCTGTTGGTGGAGAAGCGATGATTACTCCGTATGTGGAGGGAATAAGCACAACATATCTCATAGAACAAATAATGGCTAAAAGAAAACAGAGTCACGCTAAACCTAAAAAAGGATAAACTCAACAATTTCTCACCTTTACATGCGCACACGTAAACTATTTGTATTAAAAAAAAATCCTAAATGATGTTGTTATATTCGCTAAGTATCAATTCATAATGTTTATTTTTTGAGTAATGTGCAGCTATATCTTTCGTATTCTCCGAAAGTTCTTTTACCAACTCAAAGTTTTGTAAAAGTTCTAATATCTTCTTTGCCAGATCTTCACTATTACCTGATTCAAATAATAATCCAACTTTTAATTCATCGACTCTCTCAGATAGACCAAAATTATCACTCAAAACCAATGGTCTTTGTAATAAACTAGCTTCTAAACCTACTAAACCAAACATCTCTGCCCCAAACGATGGAATCACCACCATCTCTGCGGACATTACTGTTTCAATCAGTTCTTCCCTCTTTATAAATCCTTTAAAATCGATAATTTCTCCCAATCCCATATCGGAAACCAAACTTTTGTAATGTTCGAGCAATTCTCCCTTTCCAATCATAATTAACTGAACTTCTGGAACCTCTATCTCTACTATTTTCATAGCTTCAAAAAGATATTCGATTCCTTTTTCGATGTCCATCCTTCCCATATACACTATTTTATTGTTTTTTTCTATATTAGAGGGATTAATTCCTTCTAAATCCGAAAATAACGGAGTTAAAACTGCTTCAATTTTTAGATCCTTTTTTAACCAATACGCCAGACTTTTTGAAGGAGCGAAAAAAACATCAACCGTGTTTTTTATTCCCCATCGATGAACTATGGTTTTTAATACATGATATATATTTAATATAAAGTATCTTGCATCCTGATCTTTTGGCCAGCAATCTGTTGTAATACATTTGTGATTGAAACCATGCTTGCATGGTTGATTATCGGAGTATATGAAAAATCTGTTTGGACAAATATACTGATAGTCATGAACAGTCATAGCTATCGGTATTCCCATTAATTTTGCTGCGTGAAGTACTGAAGGAGAGACTGCCATAGAAATCATGTGGCAATGAATAATATCTGGATTGAATTTCCTTATTTTGTTTATTATTCCATAGAATGAAAATGGATTGTATATTCTCGTTAATATTCTCAATCTTTTAACATGTGACCTTTCAATGCTGATTCCATAATAGTCAACACTATGGCCCTCTTCTGTTTGAACTGAACCTAGGTTAAACATGTATGCTTCTGCACCACCTCTGGACTCAAGTGTATCATTAATATGTAAAATTCTCAAGTTGGGTGCGACTAATTTAATTCGAGACATTCGTTTTAAAATGATCGGGCGCGACTATATTTTATTATTTCATACCTTAGACCCTGATGAATACTAGGATTACAGTTTTACACCTAATCAAAAGAAGGATAAACTCTACATTTTCTCACCTTAATTGGTGGCATTTGAGAATATACGCTGAGCACCGTTGATATTATGAAGTGATGAGATAAGAATGGATTAAACGCACCCGACTTTGGTACCTAGCTCATCGCTAAGTACTTCCTCCCTAGCCCTCGTCTAGAACTACTGGATAATAGAGGGAAGAAGTGAGGTGGTTATTTTGTGGCGTAAATCATAACTGAGACTAATTCGGAATCAATGTTTCTATCAACATATATGTTCAATGTATTGCTCATAACCGGAGTCGATATAGCATCCGATTCGAAAAGATCGTGCCCAGCTACTACACTTGGACCAATCGGCATCCCTGAGTCAGAAAGCCATTGTACTAAAAACCAAGAATCACTTGTATACACTCCATAAGATATTTGCACCGTTTTGTATCCTTCAAGATCAACCTCAATATTTACAAATGTAGGGTCTGAAGGACTCTGCATTGTCAATTCCCAAAACATAGTATCTGGTACATCTGATCCTCCAGAAGCTTCGAGTTCTGCTATCCGTTGGTCAAGAACTTCATTTTGATTTTGAAGAATCCCCATTTCAATAGTTATCTGGCTTATACGATCCCAGATTCTTTGAAGCCAACCTGGTGTACCTACGCCTAGAGCTGATTCAATTAAATAACCTGATGCCATTAGGGAAAAAATTAATAGAAAACCCAGCGCCTTCTTGTTTTTTATCATAGTGTTCACTAATAGAACGTTGGATTTCACATTATTATATATTTACAACTGTGTAAGTTACAATATGTTACCAATAACAAGCAATCCCTCACGTTCGACTAAATGGTATTAAACATACTAGTTGAATGATCAAGAAACAAGCGTACTTGAATACTACAAGTTGCCCGCGCCTAGGTTAAGAAATTGTTTCTGATTTTTTTGGCATTTTTACTGGCAATATATCATAGTCCCCCCAAGAGAGATGTATCTTATTTGGATGACTATTATTTAGTGGTTCAAGTGGGTCTGGTGGAATATAGTTCTCGTAATACGAGTGAATGTTTATTCGACTGTTATGGTATCCGAACATTTTTAGTAACTCTATATCGGGATGATTTTCTATTGTTAAAAAATTCACAACATTTACGTCACATAGGTATGGTAACGCTGTTTCCAGAAGTTTGTATCCGATTTCAGTTCTATTTGGAAGATATGAGAGTTCTACAATGTATCCAATAGGATACTCCGGATATTTTTTATTGATTCGCGTAACAACGTAACCAACTGGTTGACCATTTTCTTCAGCAACATGAACTTGATATCCACCTATTCTTGAGTCACAATACCTCCAGTTTAGATACTCTTGGCTGATTTCGAGTGAATAATCGAGGTCTATTTTTATTATGTTCCAATAATCGTTTATTGACTCTGGAAACGCAGTTACAAGACGAGTTGTTATTTTCCCAATATTTGGTTTTGGTTTAAACATATTTACTGCACTATTCAATATGTCCAGTGTTCGATATCCAATGTTTATGATCCATCCATTCTTTACGGGCATCACACGTAATTGTTCACTTATATCGTTGATCCTGGCCATATTTACAAGTTTTTTTGGGAAAAGATGTACAGCTTCGTTCTTATTGTGCCCGTGGAGGATAATTGGTTGCTCCGTTACTGTGTTATTTACCGGGATTTTTTCTTTTTGTCCAATTTCTCGCGCCAATTGTGAGATTTTTAATGATAATCCTCTTCGTCTGTATTCTGGATGAACAGTAAAATCCATTCCTGATTCAAAGACCCATGTTTTTCCCTGAACCCAAACTTTTTGTCTCCAAGAATGATAAGAAGAAACAAGTTTTCCCTCTTCTTCGATTACTAGAACCATAGATGGAGTTGGAGAGTCTTGATATTTCCAACACCAAAAATCAACTGCGTCTCCCGTTAAATCATATTTGGGCCATCCTCTAAAGACAACATCAAGAAGCTCAACAATGGCTTCTTCTTCCCCACTTTTATACACACGAGCTTCCATGCTTCTACGATACTTTTCATGTATTTAATGAGCACGAAACTCAACACGCGCTAGATACATAGCTCTTGATCCGTAAAAAATCCTTTATGTCTATTATATTATATCCACATATGTTCGTCGGCTTGAAATATCGTGTTTTCAATCATCTTCGTTTTCTTTTATTCAACATGTATTACGTTGAAAACTGGGTTGAAGTTTTATTATATTTTGTTAACATGAAAAGCGGTATCGAAATTAGATATAAAAACTCGTATAGACTTATTTTATATAGAACTGTTCCGCATGAAGTGAGCGTTCATTATTTTATTCTGAAACTTGTCAATGTCGGATGTAGTTTTGAGGAAAACCAGGTTAGTTTTAAAGATGATTTCATTTTTAAGATCGACCCTAACGATTTGTCCTCTTATAGCCACATTTTTCAGACATTCTTTGATAATGAATATGCTAAATTAAACGTACAAGGGAAAATTGTTGGTGATGTAGGTGCTTCATTAGGTGATACCGCGATATATTTCGCGAAAAAAGGAGCTAAAAAGGTGTATTCCTATGAACCTCAAAAGAAACAATATGATTTAATGGTTGAAAATATTGCACTCAATAATCTTGAACACATGATCTATCCCTATAATGTTGCTGTACAAGCAAAACCTGGGCAAGTTTACATAACTAATGTCGAGGAATGGTCAGGGGCATCAAAGACATCCTATTCAGAAGAGGGTAAAGGCTCATGGATTGACGCTGTAACCTTGAGTCCTGAAATTGAGGTTCTTAAGATGGATTGTGAGGGTTGTGAATTTGATGTATTAAATAATATTGAGTTAAAGAAAACAAATATTCAGGAAATAATTTTAGAGTATCATAATAATCTAGATAAACTTGAAACAATAATACAAAAACAGAATCTAGAATATTGCATTCTAGAGAAACACTCTGACCGAGGAATCCTGTATATTAAAATTAGAACGCCTCATCAGCGCGCGCAGAAATGAGAGAAAAATGGGTTAGATAATTGTTTTCTTTGTGTTCTGCAACATCAATGCAGTTAGACCAAGACCAAAGACGAGTGCAATAAGAGGATACCCCGGTATCCCTGAACCGCCACCATCCTCCTGAACAGAAACTGTGACGATTATCTCGCTTCCTTCCGTGAACAATAACTCCCCATCGATTTCGAAGAAGACATCCGCGTTCATCACAAAGTCACCCAAGACGTCCAAAGCCTCCAGCTCAAACGAATAGGAGGCCTCATCGTACCCGGATATCTCGTCCTGGTAATCGATCATCGTCTCGTATGATTCGGGGTCGTATATGCCAACCTCCACGTATGTCTCGTCCGGGAGATTAGCCTCGATCGTGACAATGACCTCAAAGGTAGCTCCAGGAGCAACCGTCGTTGGCGCATCAACCTTTGTGACAATCGCATATGCCTCTTCTGGTGCAACTTGGGCGATAGCTGGAATTGAAAAAATCCCTATTGTGAATATAACTAGTAATAATGTTTTGAATTGTTTGTTCATAGATACCTGTTGAAATATCTCGATACAAAAACGTTATGAAAAAGTGGGTGTAGAAGGATAAAGGATGATTCTCAGCGAATGCCCGCATATTAGATAGTTGTTAATTCAATATAATTCTGGAATCTTTCTTCAATTATCTCCAACGTGAGCGTTTCCAGCTTCTCAATTCCATAGCCTTCAATCGCAAAAGACCCCAAAACATTCCCATACAGTACCGCTTCCTTCATTGTTTGATCCGATACCTCATCGACTCTCGAAAGATGTCCAAAGAACCCCCCAGCAAAAGCATCACCTGCCCCAGTAGGATCAACAACATCCACAACCGGATAAGCATTAGACGGAAAAATGAGCTCCTCCGTGAACAAAGTAGCCCCATGCTCACCCCGTTTAACAACCACAAAGTCTGGACCCATCTCAAGTAACCTTTGAGCCGCTTTGATCAGATTAGGCTCTCCAGCTAGTCGTCTTATCTCGATGTCATTTACTATGACTCCTTTCACTTTAGAGATAACATCCAATAACTCCGTCATAGCCGTATCCATCCAGAGTTTAATCGTGTCAATAACCGTAAACTCAGGATGACCCAACTGATCAAGAATACTTAACTGATGAACCGGATGTACGTTACCAATAAAGTTGAGTTTCATGCCTTTGTAGCTCTCAGGAACCTTAGGGGTCCAATCCCCATACGTGTTTAACTCAGTCAACACCGGAGTCCGCAAGGTAAGCGTTTCATCAAGCTCGGATACATAATGGAACGTTTGTCCGTCTGCTTGTTCTACCCCCTCGCAGTCCAACCGAGTCCTAAGCAAACCTTCCTGAGCCAGTGTCAAATCTGTTCCCATAATACTAACAAGCCCAGTAGGCCCAAAGTGACTCGCACTAATAGCAAAATATACTCCTGACCCTCCTAGAGTCCGATAACCCTTGCTGGTGGGGGTGTGAGTGATATCCACACCTATAGTTCCTGTACAAACGATCAACAAATCTCAAACTCCCAATAATGAATGATCGGGGTTAGACTGTGCCCTCGTCCCAGCTATTCAGATACTTATCCTGTTCAGGAGTCAGTTTATCCAGTCCGAAACCCATGGCTTCAAGCTTCAACGAAGCAATCATGTGATCAATCTCACCAGGCACATCATACACCTTCGTCTCAAGATCATTCTTCACAAGCCACTCAGCAACCAATGCATGGTTCGCAAAACTCATATCCATGACTTCACACGCTGACCCATCAGCCGCCGCCAGGTTTACTAACCTACCTTCTGAAAGCAAGTATAGTTTCCTGCCGTCTTTTGTTTGGTATTCGTCAACATCACGTCGTACCCGGATCTTCTTATCAGATATTTCCTCGAGGGCTGGGATATTGATCTCTACGTTGAAGTGGCCGCTGTTCGCAACAACTGCCCCGTTCTTCATAACCTCAAGATGATGCTTATCGATAACATGCTTGCAGCCGGTGCTTGTGACGAATATATCACCAATCTTGGCTGCTTCTTCCATGTTCATCACTCGGTAACCTTCCATCGCCGCCTCTAGCGCCTTGACTGGGTCTACCTCAGTGACAATCACTCTTGCGCCCATGCCTGAGGCTCTTCTTGCGATTCCCTGGCCACACCATCCGTATCCGCTCATGACAAAGTTCTTACCAGCAAGTAACATGCCTCCAGTGGCTCTTATCACGCCGTCTATGGTGCTCTGCCCTGACCCGTATCTATTATCGAACATGTTCTTGGTTGGAGTATCATTCACAGCCACCATCGGACACTTGAGGGCGCCATCTGCTTCCATGGCTCTTAGCCGGATGACGCCTGTAGTAGTCTCTTCACTACCCGCTCGAAGCCCCTTTAGAAGCTCCTTTCTCTCGTTATGTATTGTGCTTACTAGGTCACATCCGTCGTCTATGGTTAGGTCTGGTTTGTAGTCCAAGACGCTGTTGATACACTCATAGTACTCTTCCTTGGTCTGTCCTCTCCACGCGTACACGTTTGTACCGGACTTTGCCAAGGCGGCTACGACGTCGTCCTGGGTGGTTAACGGGTTGCTGCCTGCGAGTGCTACTGTTGCTCCTCCTGCTTGCAGTACTTTGATGAGTACGCTTGTTTCTTTTGTGCAGTGTAGGCTCGCCGCGATTGTTACTCCTTTCAGCGGTTTTTCTTTTTCGAATCTTTGTTTGATTATACCTAGTACTGGCATGTGGTCTTCTGCCCAGCTGATGTTTAGCTCTCCTTGATCAGCTAACCCAATATCCTTAACCTTATAACTCAAAATAGATCACCGAATCAAAACTCATCTCTATTATATGAAATTATGCCCGCGCTACCACCAAACGGATTACTCTCAGTACTAACCGAATAAAGGCCCAGACAACCACAGCGAAAAACTGAATCAGACAAATACCTCTCCTCGAAAATGAATCCCATTTCTAGAACCCTTTTATCCACCAACTCCAAACTCAGAGTTTGAGAAACATGAACAGGCAAAGACAGACCATACTGATCCTTGCCTGTACGCTACTCGGTGTATTCCTAATCAATTATAGCATACAAACACTCGACGAAGTGCCCAGCCTAAGCGAACTACCCAGACCTGATTTCAACCTCTCCCTAGATCTTCCCGACTTTGATATCCCAACAAACCCTGATCAAACCAGCCTAGATTTACCCGACATCGACTTGGGCAACCTCGACCCAGAACCACTACTAGAGATACTTGGCAAAACAAACACCGAATACCTCAGACTCCAAACATACGATGACTATTTCAACGGGATATGGGATACCGCACTCACTAATTCCGTGTCATACGACGGTGAGTCTCTCGACTTTGATATTGATCTCTGGACCGAGTTTGATCAAAACACTATAACAATAAAACCGTTCACAGACACGGGCGGGTACCTGCCGACCCCTCAAAACCCTCTCCTCATTAACCTGAGCGACCCTGCCCGGTTCTTCGAGGACTCCCAGATATTCCAGGTACAAAACGTACCAGAATCATACGAAATCGAGTACATTCTATATAATTTCAGCGAGGCAATGATGAACGCCTCAAGCGTCGAACTAATCCCTCAGTATCTGGACATCCCTGACTACCTAGAATCAGATATCAAAGCCCTGGCCGAGGCAATAACCCAGGACAGCACCACAGACTACGAATCCATCATTGCACTTGAACAATACCTCGAAAACTATTACGAGTACAACCTCAGCTGCCCAGAACCACCACCCGGAACAGACCCCCTTGAATACTTCCTATACGAGTCAGGCCAAGGAGTATGTAGCCACTTCAACACCGCCCTAGTGATGCTATCAAGAAGCCTAGGAATAAGCGCAAGACTCGTCGGAGGATACTACATAGATCCCCTCGCAGACCAGCAGCTAGTATATCCTATCCAGAGCCACGCTTTCACCGAGATCCCCTTCAATGATCTGGGCTGGCTAATCTTCGATGCAACTCCAGGCGCCCAGATTCAAGACATGATCAATGAGATACCCGAACTCAACCTCACTAACATAGAAGACATGTTTGTGAACCTCAACTTCACTTACCCAGATGCCCGCCTCAACATCACCCAAGAACGATTATTCAGCATCTATGGGAAAACCGGCTCACAGTACCTCCGAGACGGCACTTGCGAGTACTACAACGGGTCATGGTACCAGCCAGTCAGCTTGCCAATAGAGTACACGGGACAAATGATAGAGGAGACCCATACAGAATACGAAACCAGTACCGGTTATAGCTATATCATCGATCCATCATCAACCATTACAGGCTATATACCAGGACCTCAGAACCCAACCCAACTAGAACTTGACGCAAATGTCTCATATTATCCTGATTTCAAGCTCTTCCTATCGGAAGCTCCCATATCCACCTCCTACAAGATAAGCAGTATCGAATACACATTATCACAGAAGACGCTTGAAACCACCACAGTCCAAACAACCACCCCATATCTCCAGATAGAAGAAACACTCAAAGACCAACTACAAACCCTAACAACCCAGATAACAGCAGACAAATCATCCGACTACTCGAAAATCGACGCCATTGCCGAATACCTCAGAACTGAATACACGTACAACCTGACCGCCGCCTCAGCTCCAGAGGATATGGACCAAATAATTTGGTTCCTTTTACATGAGCAAGGCGGGATATGCACCGATTTTGCATCCGCATTAACCATGATGACGAGATCAATAAACATCCCATCCCGACTAGTCACAGGCTACTTGGTGAACCCCGATGTCGAGGTACAAGACGTCAGCCCATTCCAAGCACACGCATACACCGAGGTCCTATTTGATGACTTAGGCTGGCTCCTATTCGACGCCACTCCCACAACGAGCCCACAAATCAATAAAACAACAGGCAAAACCCCCACATTCACAAACATAACCCACCAAGATGCAACAGTCACCGTCGGAGGCGAGTTCACAGTCACAGGCACTGTTGTTGACGAGAACGCAATAGGCGTAGAAGGGCTAGACGTTCTCATCTACCTGAAACGGGACAAGGACGAATCCGGTGTTCTATCCGGTCAAGGTATCGTAACAAACGGACAGTTTAACATCACATGTATTTTCCCCACAAACCTCCCAAACGGCGAATACATGGTGGATGCCCACACCATCGGTGATAACACCTACATGGACTCCTGGAGCGATCCACCCCTTACCGCATTCAGTGAGACCAATTTCATCATAAAAGCACCTGAAAAAGTCATTTCTGGGCGACAGTACTCCGTAAACGCCACACTCGTCGATAACAAAACCAACCAAACCATCACCGACGCACTATGTATCATAGCCATAGGCGACGGAGAATATACCCTGATAACAGATGAATCAGGTAAGATAACATTCTACACTGTATCAGACCCCGGAAACGTGAACATAACACTCAGCTGGGAGGGAATCCAATACACCTATGGAGCAGAAAACTCCGTAACAATAAGATCAATTCCATTACAAATAGCCATACCCCCAGAAACCGTACTAGTAAGAGGCGAAAGGTCAACCATACGCGGTCAAGTAAGAGCCGAAGACATACCGGGGTCCTCTGAGTCCATATCAATGACTCTTCTCGGCGAACACACCGTCTCCGTATCCAACGAATATGGAGAGTTCTACATCGAAAGGACACTATCAAACTCCACAGAATTGGGCACGGCCCCTCTCCTTTTTGAAGTCCAAAGTAATCACGAGACATTGGAAACATACGCGATAGTCAAGGCACGAACCACTCTAACGATGCAGACCCAAGACTCGGGACAAGTCGGAACAAAGACTGATATCACCGTCTCCCTCAGCGACGACACAAGGAAGCCTCTCGGAGAGAGTCCAATAGAATTCTCATATAGCATCCAGAACCAGACCTTCACAGAGACTGCCGTAACCGACTCAGATGGAAAAGCCGTTATCAAGATACCTCTCCCCGATAAAACCGGCTCGATTAACGTGAAAGCATCCTACCCTGGTCAAGGATACATGTTATCCTCCTCAGCAAACAAATCAATAACAGTCATCAAAAACACCAAGTTTCCAATAATCCAACTAACGGCTGTAGTACTTCTGATAGGCGGCTTAGCCGGGCTATTCTACTATTTGAATCAAAGGAAAAGCCACAAGATCGAAATCGAGGACATTGAGCTAGTAAACCAAGTCCAATCAGACCGGTTAAGAATCATTCTTCCCAACATCGAGTCCGATCTACCAGCCGTATGGGGAATAAACGAGTCAATAACTATCCATGGATTGATGCTCAATGAAGAGAAAACACCGTCAACCGGAGAAACACTCACACTCCTCCTCAACGAGACAGAGCTAACATCCGCCAAGACTGACTCAAATGGCAAAATAACCTACACCCAGACCTTTGTAGTTAAAGGAATTCATAGATTGAAACTTCTCCATGAAGAAGAAGGCCTCAGAACAAATCTGGACATCAAGATAGTGGAATACAGAGATGAGATCATCCGCCTATTCAATAACCGGTTCCAGGAGGCTAGGGAAAGATTCCAATCAATCCAGGACAACTACACAGCCAGAGAACTGTATTTGTACCTCAGTAACGAAACCCCAGAACTCAGCCACGAGCCACTACGGGAACTCGTGTTCATATTCGAGGAAGCAAACTATAGCCTACACGAAGTCAACCGCGAACAATACACACGGTTCTTCAAGGCAATGAGAACATACAAGGAGGCAATAGATGGAAAAGACGGTTAAGGAGTTAGCAGTCCCAAGTATAGCCTACTTGGTATCCATCCTGCTCACAGTCTGGTTCCTAGTTCTCCAACACACAACCATACCCCTCACGTTCCTAGGCATAGACCAACAAGTAAACCTGACATTCCTTGGACTGCCTCTAACAGTCCTTCTAGTCTTCAGATACATCGCACTAGTTATCGAGAAACTTCTCGTAGGAGAGATCATAACTCCACTTGCCAACGGGCTCAGAACCATAAGCATCACCGGATTCCTTTACCTACTTTCCAACTGGTCTACATTCCCTTTATGGCTAAGACCCATCACAGAGTTCCTAATATACACCTCACTACTGTCGGTACTCCACAACTTGGTCATCGAAATCCTCAATGACATCAATCAACTCTTTGAGCCCATAATCACAAGCATCTACATCCTATTCGTTGGATACATAAGCAGCAACACATGGCTCGCCATGTACCCAAACATAGCAGCTACACTAAGCACTATGCTATCCGATTCGCTTACCTCCATCCTCCAATCCGGACTGGCCGAGCCAATCAATTATATAATCATATTAAGCACGGTTTTGACCAGCGCCTTTACCCTGACCGGACTTGGTGCAAACCACCCAAATAGCTACCTTCGATTCATGAGTAAAACCGTCGGAGAGAACATTTCAAAGGTGATGTTCCTTAACTTTGCATTCTTTTTCTATATTTTCTTCGTACGAAACTTCCTATTCAAGTACTCGGGCATCAACCCTCAGTTCATCACGATAGCAGAATGGCTCCTAATATGCGGAACATTCTACCTCGGCTACCAGAACTTGAAGAGTTACGCGGAGACCGCACTAGTTATCGAGGACGTGACAGGAACATGGAGGAAACACTTCCAGCAAGTAGAGACCATCAGCGACCCCCAGCTAGAGCTACTCTCCAGGTTAATCGAGGGATTCATTGATAATAGTCTGAGGGATGACCTCGTCACCCATCTAACAGTACTCTTAACCGAATCAGGAATGGCTTTGAATCAAGTGAGCCAAATAAACGGACTCTTGATTGGCCATCAGGACACAAAACCACCGAGGATCGGATTCCCATGGCAGATAGCCCAACACAAACGTTTTGACAAACAGAGAAGGAAACAGATAGTGGACACCGTTCTCTCGTTGATCCGTATCGACCCCACTGTTTCTAGTTAAGAAACGAAGAGATTGGTCATCCGTCTTGCCTTTACAAGCCCTTTCATCTGTGAATCAGAGGGACGCCCCCTATGCCGACGGGCCGCATCAAGAATTCTTGGGAGTATATTCACATCACCCGCTGTGTTCAGAAATATCCCTTCTTGCCCAATAATCCAAGAGACCACGAGATCAAGATCCTCCTGAGCCTCCAGAGGCTCGTACCATGTACCTCTGGTCCTTGGTTTCTCCGCCCAGGGGCCTCTAGTTACCGATTTAATAGTCTGCACAGCCACGCCCTTGTCAACGCAAATACCTACCAGTTCCTCGAAATCCCGCCTATACTTGGTGTTCATATAAAGAGTGTAATTCCACGGCATCAGCACCGAGTCAAACTCGAACCGTTCCAAGCTCCTCTTGTGCATCGTAGGAGCTAACAAACCATGCCCTGTTACCCCAATATACTTCAATAACCCCTGATCCCTCGCCTCGACCGCCGCCCTCAAAACCCCATCAGCACCCATAGCCATGTCCCAATCATCTGGATGAACCAAGTTATGAAGCTGTAACAAGTCAACATTTTTCACCTGAAGTCTCTCCAGCGAGTTACTGAACTCTTTTTTACCTGCAGAGTAAGTTCGCTCACCAGTCTTTGTAGCAAGGAAAAACTTGTCCCTATGATCCTCCATCCAAGGACCGATTCTCAGCTCACTATCCCCGTAACTAGCGGCAGTATCAATGTGATTTACACCATGTTCCAACAGAAGCTTGAGCACATCGTCTGCAGTCTCTTGTGTAACATTACCTAGAGCCGCAGCCCCGAATAACGTAGCGCTACTCTTGTGCCCTGTTGACCCAAAAAACTGTTTTCTAATCATAATAAAGGCTTGACGCCTCAACAGAAAAGAATATCCTTGCTACTATACTCGGAGCAGAACTTTTTCGACGTAATTCTCCATGATCGCAGCGAACTCCCTAATCTGCTCCTCCGTGTGAGGAATGATATCGTTGTACGTTGGATCCAGCGTTTTCTCTGGTTTGTACTGTTGGAACACAAATATCTCTGCCCCGCGCACCATCTCACCCATTTTACGGACAGACTCCAGTTCAACAATCCCTGGGACAGCCGTGCAGCGAAACTCGTAGTCCAACCCGCTTTCCATGATTATTTTGATGCTCTCAGAGATCTGGGACGTGTCCCCTGTTCCAAGCGAAGGATAGTTCTCAATTGAGGTCTTGACATCCATGGCGACGTAGCTCAGATAAGGAAGACACTCCCTCAACGCGTCCGGTTTAAGCCCGTTTGTATCAAGCTTGACGTTGAAACCAAGCTCTCTCAGTTTTTCCAGGAAAGCTGGAAGCCCAGGGTCCATGGTAGGCTCCCCACCCGATACCACGACGGAATCAATGTAACGTTTCCGACTGAGAAGAATCTCGATGATTTCCACTTCCTCATGAAATGGACCCGTGTAACCCTCCACCAGGTCACCGTTATGACAATACGGACACCTGAGGTTACAACCTGCAGAAAAAAGAACCGAAGCTACCCTGTCCGGGTAGTCTATGAGGCTAGTCTTCTGGAAGCCTGCGAACCTCAATCGTCATACCCTTCAATGACGGGCGCGGCCGCGTCGAAGGTCGACCTAATACTGAACTCCGCCTGCTTCCCGTCGTTCCACTGCTTCACTGGCCTCATGTACCCGACCACCCTACTGTATACCTCGCACTCTGACGCACAGGTGGGGCATGTAAATGCCTCTCCCGTGATGTAGCCATGTGTTGGGCAGACGCTGAACGTTGGGGTCAGCGTAAAGTATGGCATGTTGGTGTTCTCAGCCATCTTCTTGATCAAGTTAGCCGCAGCCTTCCATGAGTGTAGCCTCTCGCCAAGGAACGTGTGGAACACGGTCCCACCTGTGTACAGTGGCTGTAGGTTGTTCTGGTGCTCCAGGACATCAAACAGATCCGATGACTCGTCTACCGACATATGGCTGCTGTTGGTGTAGAAGGGCTCCACACCTGGACGTAGCTTGTCCTCGTTGGCCACCTTGATGCTGCCATATCTCTGCTTGTCCATCCTTGCTAGCCTGTAGCTGGTTCCCTCTGCGGGCGTCGCCTCCAAGTTGTAGATGTTTCCAGTCTCCTCCTGGTAGTCGCTGAGCCTGTCCCTCATACCCTTGAGGACCCTCTCTGCGAAAGCTAGCCCCTCCGGTGTGTTGATGTTTGAGCCCATGAGGTTCACTATGGCCTCGTTCATACCCAGTAACCCTACGGTGCTGAAATGATTCTTCCAGTAGGAGCCGAATGCCTCTTTGACGTTCCTGAGGTAGAACGCGCTGTACGGGTACAGGCCGTTCTCGCTCAGCTTCTCCACGGTCTTCCTCTTGATCTCAAGGCTATCCTTGCTTAGATCCATCAGTTCGTAGACCCGCTCCATGAACGCGTCCTCCGATTTCACAGTGTAGCCGATACGTGGCAGATTCAGTGTAACTACTCCGATGCTGCCCGTAAGTGGGTTAGCACCAAATAGCCCTCCTCCCCTTTTCCGTAGCTCCCTGTTGTCAATCCTGAGCCTACAGCACATACTCCTGACGTCCTCTGGACTCATGTCGCTGTTCAGGAAGTTGCTGAAATAGGGCGTCCCATACTTGGCGGTCATCTCGAAGATCTTCTGAGAGACAGGTGAGTCCCAGTCAAAGTCATCGGTGATACTGTAGGTCGCAATTGGGAACGTGAACACTCTACCATTGGCATCACCCTCATTCATGGCATTGGCGAATCCAATGTTGAACATGTCAAGCTCGTCCTGGAAGTCCCCGTAGTCGTCATTATGGAACTTTCCTCCGAGCACCACAGGCTCGTTCCTGAGGAACTTGGGCACGTTCATATCCATAGTCACGTTTGTGAAGGGAGTCTGGAACCCTACCCTCGTAGGGACATTTATGTTGAACAGGAATTCCTGGAACGCCTGATTGACGTCGTCCTGTGAGAGGTTATCATACTTTATGAAAGGAGCGAGATAGGTGTCAAAGTTGCTGAACGCCTGTGCTCCTGCAGCCTCTCCCTGAAGGGTGTAGAAAAAGTTCACTATCTGACCTAACGCTGTCCTAAAGTGCTTCGCGGGCTTGCTTGATATCTTGCCCTCTACTCCCTTGAAACCTGATAACAAGAGGTCAGGCAGGTCCCAGCCCACGCAATAAGGGCCGAGAACCGCTAGGTCGTGAATGTGCATTGCCCCGCTGGTGTGTGCCTCCCTAATGTTCTGGGGGTATATCCTGTTTGTCCAGTAACGGGAAATCACATTGCTTGATATGTAGTTGTTGAGCCCCTGGAGGCTGTAGCTCATGTTGCTGTTTTCCTTGATCTTCCAATCGTCGAGCATCAGGTACCTTTCGATCATGTCATCTGAGCTAAGCCCAGCAGCCAGCTCCCTTAGCTCAATCTGCTTTTGCCTGTAGAGGATGTATGCCTTGGCAGTCCTGGCAAATCCTGCCATGATTATGGTCTCCTCTACAATGTCCTGGATCTCCTCGACCGTGGGACATCCGTCATCCCCAAACCTGTCGAGAAGCTTCCCCATCACTAGATGGGTAACTCCTGCCGCCATCTCCTCGTTTCCTTCGCCCACTGCCCTCGCAGCTTTCCCAATGGCGTTCTCAATCCTCGAATTATCAAATTCGGCCAATTTGCCGTCGCGCTTTCTTACATATCTCACTTTTCTACACTTCCATGGTAAGCCACAAACAGGGAGCTTTTCGCCCGTAATTGATGCGTGCGGACAACTGATTTGAGCAAATAGTATTTCCCCCCCCCTTCAGCTACCCCATACGTAGTGGCTACCGTTTCTATAACCACTACTGGTAGAGTGAAGGTTATAATGGTTACGTACTATTTGGATAATCCATTATTCTTACTATATTGAAGAATATACCAGAATAAACAAAACAATGAAGAAAATGTAGGATGATTCTCTATTCCTAACCCTCATTTTATGTATAATTTAATGCATTTCATGAATAGAACTTTTAGAATGAATACACATGTTCCACAAATCAGTAAAAATAATCACAAAATGAAGGGGTTGATTGTAACGAATAACGTATTGTGTCCATCCTATATTGCTCGTTTACTATCTCGAATTCAACTTCGATACTCAAACTGAAAATGTATGAAGATGAACGAAAAAACCAGTACAACCCACCATACAGTTAAAACCCGTTGACCTAAAGACACATCAAGAGATCCAACCATGCAACTCAATCAAGTTAAGGAGATCACTGACCAGATCCTCGACACGATCCAGCAGTACTTTGTAGGCGACAGGAGACTGTTGATGAAGGTATTGGCAGCGGCCCTCGCAAACGGACACATCTTGTTTGAGGACAACCCAGGTCTTGGAAAGACCCTCCTAGCGAAAATATTCGCCAAGACAACAGGGTGCGATTGGGGGCGGGTGCAATTTACACCAGATCTGATGCCCGCTGATATCACTGGAACGAGGGTCTGGAGGATGAACACGGGGGAGTTCAGCCTTGAAAAGGGACCCGTCTTCACACACATCCTGCTAGCTGACGAGATCAACCGGTCACCACCGAAGGTACAATCCGCCCTACTGGAGTGCATGGAGGAACGGCAAGTCACGATAGAGGGTGAAACCCACATTCTTGAACAGCCTTTCTTTGTCATCGCCACTCAGAACCCCATCGAGTTGGAGGGAACCTACCCACTTCCAGAGGCGCAGCTGGACAGGTTCCTCATAAAGCTATCAACTGGGTACGTCCCAACGGAGGAACTGGAGGCAAACATTATGAAGCGTCGGTCGGAATGGGGCCAGGACGACCCAACAGAAAAGGTCCAGAGCGTTACCACCACCAGTGGATTCAGGAAACTCCAAGAGATGGTGGAACAGGACGTCTACGTTGACGACCAGATTTACCTCTACATCTCACGAATTGTGAGAGCCACCCGCGAGAGCCCCTACGTCGATGTGGGTGCAAGTCCCAGAGGAGGACTGAGCCTCTACAAAGTATCAAAGGCAAACGCCGTACTCAACGGCAGGGACTATGTTATCCCAGACGATGTGAAACTCTTCGCTGTCAACGCACTCGCCCACAGGATCATTATGAAGCTTGAGTACGCCCTTGAGGACAAAATCACGCCCCAAGGAATAGTCGAGGAAATCCTTGAACAGATAGAGGCCCCTAAAGAGAGCATACGAAGGTAACCAAATTGCTGACAGGAGACCCCCTGAAGCTCGCGCTCACTGCCCTCGGCTTTATACTAACGGGCATGGTAATGGGTAACAGCGTTCTCCTTGGATTGGGACTTATCCCACTGATCTTTACCATTGTCTCCACAAACATCCAAGGGCCCAGTGAACCAATGCTCCAGTCTCTCCCAGAATCCATCATAGTGAACGTTGATGACGAGCTGGTCCTTGATTACAGGGTAGAATTCGAGGCTGGAAGCGGGAACGTGACTCTGGGTGGCGATATCCCTCCCCACTTTGAATTACTGGAGGGCAACAATATCCAGACCTTCTGGGTTGACCGGAAAAACAGCGTCATCCAGATGTCATATAAGATCAAATGCACGAAACGTGGGGTCTACCAGATACGCGCCCCGCGCTGGGAAATATGTCATTCACTGGGTCTTGAGCCAACTAGACTAGGGCAATTCGATGAGGTCACCGAGCTAATAGTGAAGCCAAGAATCCTGACAGCCAGAAGGGTGAGGAATCAGAAACTTCTCTCCCAGATACCGATGCCCGCGGAGTCAAGGATCAAGATAGGAGTGCCAACAACCAGCTTCAAGGAACTCAGAGAGTACTCCCACGGCGATTCCTATAGGCAGATCAACTGGAAGGCAACCGCCAGGAAGGGAATGCACGGCAGGCCAGTGATAAACGAGTACGAGCGAGAAGGGAAACGAATGGTATTCATCCTCCTGGACACATCAACCTCCTTGGGTCTAGGTACCAGCCTGAAAAACAGCTTCGAGTACGCTGTTCAGGCCACGCTAGGCCTATCTGAGTACTATCTCAGCCGCCAGTGCATGGTTGGGCTATGCCTCTTCAACAGCGGCCTGCAGAGTCTCAAGAATCGTAGTTCACGCGAGAACCTTTTCCTGTTCCCAGAAATTGGAAGGGTGCAGCAATTCAAGATACATAGAACGCTCATGAGCACCGAGCTAAAGGCCTCAAACAGCTCCCTCAGCGACGCCGTGAACCAGATGAAGCGTCACATATACGGAACAAACCCCCTGTTCGTCGTAGTGACCAGGGTCCACGAAAAGAACAAAGACGAGATCACCAAAGGAATCACGGATTTCAGGAAATATAGCAGAAGGAGCAGGGGACTATCCAACGTTATGCTCATCAATGTCTCTGGCTACAGCCTGTCCATCAACAAACCAGGGGACAGAACCGCCGCTGAACTACTTGAACACAGGGAAACCTCCCAGATGGCGGCATTCAGGCAGCTGGGTATTACCACTGTCAACTGGAACCCCTCCGAATCCACAATAACAGATGTGCTACTGTCACAGGTGAAACGGCGATGAATAAGAACGTGGTTCGGGCATACGAGGCCGGGGTGACAATACTGGGCAGCTACCTGGCGGTCAACAGTTTCCTGAGCTCGTCGCTGTACCACACGATAGCTAGTGGACTAGGTCAACTCCTTCGTCTATTCGGTATCATGACCATCTCGTCCTCGCAGGTATCACTTGTTATCCCGGCGGTGGTGACGTTAATCGTGGCTCTGGTCATCGTTTATGATTACATCATGGGTAAGCCCGAGGACATCATAGATATCTATCAGATCAACTTGCTCTTACTCACCCCGGAGGTACTGAGCCACTCGGGGCTGAACTGGATGAACCTGATTAAAAAGTCCCAGATACTAGTGCCTACTAGAAATCCTTCATACGTCTTCTTCAGTGGAACCGTTATGCTCCTAGGATATCTTTCGCTCTACTTTATCTCAAGGAGTCGAGAGGACCTTGAGAGTCTGAAGCAAAGAGGCGTAAACGAATTGCAACTCGACTCAGTTTTCATGAAACAGACCCAGTTGAGCGTGCTCCTTGCGATAGGATCTGTAATGGGGGCGTCTTTGTTGTACGTGCTCAGTGGCCCACTGAACTCTGCATTGTTGCTCATACTCGGGGATATTTCGTTCGGCTATATGCTGTTTGGTGTGCCCGGTGTGGCATTATTACTGCTCTCTATCTGGCTTTTTTTAAAAAGTGAGGAGAAAGAGTTCTAGCCCTGAATTGTGTTCAGGGCTTCTGCGAGGGACTCCTTCATCCTCGCGATAGTATCAGAGGTAACGTCCTCGATGTTGTCCAGGCTCGAATAATCAGCTTGACCTAGGCTCTCAAGCTCAGCCACTTCTTCCCCTGGAACAAGAGACTTTAGGTTGATCATGTACTGGATCCCGCCTTTACAGCTCTTTATTTCGGTGTCCAAGTGCTCGATGTCCCATTTGAATGCAGGTGCTTTGACCCCATATTCGTCCTCTCCGGCGTCCCCGATGTTCTTTCTGATCTCAAGGAGCTCGAAATCCTTCCTTGCAGCAACAAATTCGGTCTCCATTCGCTCCAAGTCAGACTTTAGTCGGGTAATGGTATCGTCTCTCCTGCTAACCCATAGTCTGCCCTGATCGACATAGTTGTCGAATAGCTTCCTGAAGGTCTCCTCCTTCACGGAGTTGTCTCTCAGCAGGCGTACCAGCCTGACTTTCAGTGTGATGTTCTTCGCCAAGTTATCCATTACCTCTTTCGAGAGGGGATCTGGCGCATACTCCATCATTATTTCATCCATCATGTATTCTTCTCTCTCCTCTTTCGTTATTACTTCTTGTTCAATTTCGGGGTCAATTACTGGCTCGTGAGTCGGTTCTGGCTCAAAGACCGTCTCTGGCTCCTCTTCGAGCTCACTGACCGTCTCAGACTCTACCTCTGCTTCTGGTTCCGGCTCTGGCTCCCAAATCGTTTCAGGGTCCTCTTCTATCTCTGGTTCGTAATCAGGTTCCGAGGTTTCCGCAGGCTTCTCTTCAGGTGCCTGCTCCCAAATGGCTTCTGGTTCCTCTTCTACCTCGATCTCAACCTCCGGTTCTGGTTCAGGCGCTGGTTCAACCTCTGGTTCGGGCTCCTCAACCATGAACGTTTCCTGTGGAGGTTCATACTCGACACTCATATCGACCTTGACCTCCGGCTCCGTTTCGGTTACTGGCTCCTCAGCTTGATCCTCTACCTTCTCTTCCTGTTCAAGCTTGTATAGCGGGTATCCGCAGTTTAGGCAGTAAAGGGTCCTTGGTACGTCTTCTTTACAGTTCGGGCAATGAATTACTTCTGATGATGTGGTCAAATAAACTCCCCCAAGTTACTCTCAACATATGAAGATAACAGGGACATACATAAAATCATTTCACCTACAAACAAAAACCGAAACTTAGGGATACGCATTTAACTCCACGTAGGACAGATAATATCCTCAGTAACCGGAGATTCCTATCATGGGCGAGAACTTGAATGACCTAGTAAATCAGACTACACGAGGAAGCTTGATACTCCTCCTTGGTCAGGTCTCATCCACCGTAGTACTGGCCATCGGGATGCTCCTAGTTGCCAACCTGCTCGGTGCCCAGAGTTTCGGACAGTTCAACTTAGCCCAATCCATAGTTAGCATGGCCTCCTTGGTAATAGGACTGGGCATCCGCCCCTCCATGATCAAGTATATCTCACAGTATCGTTTCGAGGGTAAAAACGACCAGATACGTGTATTAATTGAAACTGGAGTATTTCTTTCCCTAATTTCCAGCGGTCTAGCAACATTTATCGTCTACTCCCTATCTGGCTTCATCGCAAATCAGGTCTATAATCAACCCGAACAAGCTGTCTTCATCCAGTATCTCTCATTAGGGATCATCGGGACCTCTCTGATGACTCTATCCATGGGGATAACCGTCGGCTATGAGCGCATGAAGTTGAGAAGTATTCTCAACATCATATACTCTTTTCTCAAGAGCGTCTCCTCCCCCATTCTTATCTATCTCGGGTTTGGCGTACTCGGAGCTATCTTTGGGCATTTCACACCCGTCCTGCTAAGCGGAACGCTTGGGTTAGGCTTCATCCTAGTATTAAGGCGAAACGAAGCTCCTGCAACAAACGATTTCACTCATATTGATGCCCTGAAAATGATCCTAGTATTTGGATTCCCCATATACCTAACGAACCTATTAAACGGAATAATCCCCCAACTTTTCATAACAATCCTCGGGACCTCCGTCTCAGATACCGTTGTAGGAAACTATGCTGCTGCAATCTACTTTTCAGTTCTACTTAGTTTCGTAACACTACCAATCGGGACAACCATATTCCCCCTGTTCTCAAAACTAGAAAACAACTTGACTGACCTGCGATTCCTATACAGAAACGCCGTAAAATACTCAACCCTATTCGCGTATCCCATAGTCGTTATGATCATGGCCATGGCTGACCCGATCATAACCGCCTTGTTTGGCACAAAATACCCACTAGCTCCGCATTTCCTACGCTATTATATGCTATTATCCGTAGTAATTGGAACTGGCTCGGTATGTAACGCACCTTTGCTGAACAGCCAGAAAAAAGCCAGCTACACCCTGAAATCAACGATACTACGGTTCATAGTCGTGACCCCACTATCCTTCCTGATTATCCCCAGGTACGGCGTCCCTGGTTTGCTAGCGATCATGTTCATGGGAAACTTTGTGAACTCTATTTACAACCTGACGATCATCCGCAGACTGTTCAACTTTGATATCGACTGGAAGTTCCTGGTAAAAAACCTGGCAATCTCGGGAACAATATACCCCGTCATTTACTGGTTAACTACCACTCTCCATGTTAACGTCTGGATTGAACTTGTCCTAGGTGGAACCATCTCCGTCACAATGTATCTCCTCGGGCTCATCTTGACAAAAGCCCTGACCCTGAAAGACTACCAATTCCTCAGGCGAATGAGCAGGAGCTTTGGCCCATTGGCCCCTCTGTTCACAAAGTTTTTTGATATATTAATACGGTTTGCATAACTGCACTACCTAATATATTGGCAAATATTCCGCGCGCGCGTATGTATTCATTTCTCACTATTTTCTGCAAATATACGATCATCACTTTCTCGGTAGCGCAGAACAGGAAATCAGAAAACACGAGCGGTGCAGATTAATTAGACTCTATTCTAACGACACAATGCGGGGAGTCAACGAAAAAAGTAATAAAATGTTTGGTAGGCTGAGTTGTAATAATAAAAGATTAGGGTAATCTGCACTCTGCGTATTGATCTATCATCATAGCACCAACCTCCCAAAGAATAAACGAGGGGCCCTCTTTACCACCCAATAACTCAGAGCTGTATGTTGATCCCCACACGACAGGAGTTCCACTTGGACTTAACTCAATTAGATTTGGATAATCCGAATCTGAACCACCGAGAGTCTCAGACCCTAGTATCAACCCATCCTGTCTAAGATGTGTTATGTACATATCGCTATAACCATAATGGTTTTGCCCACCAACAGAAGACCACGTGGAACCTACAATATACACTCCCTCATCATCAACGGCACAATCAGACACTCCAGCTCTTCCAAGAGAAAGGTACCTAAGCCATTCAATGGCGTATTCCTGATCAAGTTTGATAATAACTTGATTTTGATCCAGAGTACCTTGCTGACCCGCGATAATCCCACGATAATCACTAGTACCAACCAAGTAGAGATTTCCGTCACTACTCATATCAGAATATCCCATAATATTCCATCTACCTCCAGAAGTCCAACCATTAGAGGATGCTATAGTTCCATCCGAATCAAAAGACATCCAATACCAGTAACCTCCAAGAATTTCATCTCCCATGTTACTCAAATTCAAGCCAATTTCGCCATTATGAGAATCAACAGTAAATGAATTCCCCGTATCAGTATCACCAGTTACTACAATCATACCTTGGTCGTCGATGAATATTCCAGTGACACTTTCACCACTATAACTACTGAAAGGTTTAGGCGTATCCGGATTTCCCCACATCCTGACCCATTGCCTCTCCCCCTGTGGATTATACTTAATTAGGAAAGCATCAAAGGCGTACGGTTTGTAGTTGTATGATTCATCTGGCTGGACCGAAAACCCAGCGTTAGCCTGATCCTCAATATCTGTATCAGTTTTCCCTGCAATATAGATCATTCCCTCATCATCTACAATAATTTCGTCAGGGAACAAGTTTGACCCTTCTATCACATCTGAAAAGGTTGTTGTCTGCCCAGTGTCGAGGTTATATTTTACGACTAATAATCCTCCTTCTAGCAGTCTTCCCGTAGCGTAGACCATTCTGTCCTTCACAGTTACACTGAAGAAAGCCCCAATTTCCAATTCAGTGTTCAACGAAAACTCTTGCAAACCAGATGCTTGACTATAGCGACCTAAAAATGCGCTGTTCTCTTCAATTCCACAATAGTAGATATGCGAATCGTCAGAAAATGAATCATAGAAATAATGGCCCCAAGTCTCTTGAATTCCAGTCAAGTCGCTAGGACTGGTATCTCCTGCAGTTGGAGGAATATAATGAAGGATATAACCATAATCTCCTGAAACGTAAACATCCGCTATGTTTTGGCTAAATCCTACAATGGAGTATAATCCGGCATAGTCCTCATCAGGAACGGTATGACCTGACCAATATGTTCCATCCCAATGCATTAAAGGACTTGACGTAGAACCATAATCTCCTACGCACCAGAGGTCACTCATGCTCGTCCCCCAGATGCTTGAGTAGCTGTTCCATCTATCAAGGCCTAGGTTCTCAAAATCTGTCCACTCCACTCCATCATAATGCCAAATACCTGCTGCGACCCCCACAGCAAAAATATTGTCATGACTGAAACCCCAGATATCCCGGACAAGACTGGTTGTAGGAATTGATTTTCCTTCACCCCATTCACTCCCATCCCATTCTGTTACATATTGTCCTCCGCCCGGATTGCCAATGAGTGCAAAAACGCTATCATCATTATTGACCCAAACATCACTTATGTATCGATCATATGGCCCTCTAGAACTCCATGGTGAAACAGGAGATTCATGATATTGCCACTTTGGACCGGGATCCGATGCATTATAATTCGGATCACTTGGAGAAAGAGGTGCATAGTTGTACATCACACCATCTCCAAGTACCCAAAAGTTTTCATGATTGCTTCCCCAAGCCGCGTACAGATTAGGACGATCATATACATCATAGGAATCCCATGGAGTCTCCAAGTTCTCGATTTTACTTGTTACCGGACTATAGGACCGAATCGTACCATAATTTCCAACAAAATAAGAGGGCCATGTACCTGACATCATACTCGATAAGCTTTGAGTTGTATTTGCGTCAAGTCTGTTCCAGAAACCGGAGTCAAGTCTCATTAAACCTCCGTTGTTTCCGAGGGCAAAGAGTTCACCCTCTCCCATTACGAGTTTATAGTTTTCATAAGGCCATTCCTCGTTTATTGGATATTCCATTTTCACCCAGCCGGTTTCAACTTTGTCTTCGTAGCCTGGTGCGAGTGGCAGTACCTCTGGACAGCTCACAGTCTCCCAAACTGGGTCCGCTTGAGAATCATTGTTGGTAGTTGAATCATCATCATTGGAGGTCCCCGTATTTGAGGACTGATCTCCTCCAGAGGTACCTGTGTTTGATGAAGTAGAATTATCGTTGCCATCACCAGTTGTGATTTTTGGACTCAGAAATTCTTCAATTGAAATACCAATATTTCTCATTTCTTCAGAAGGATTGTTGACTAGATTATCGAGGTCTACTATTCCTAGACTAACACCAACAACGGCTGTGACAAGTATTATACTTGTTAAGATAATGACCGCTCTCATTAGGATTCAAACCTATTATGATACTGCGGTAATTAAGTTAGCGCCATGTACAAGAATAATGCGCTTTTGTGGATTTTCCATCTTTTTATGCGAGCGTGCACGATTTGGCTGTGTACAACACTGAATAATACAACCCCTCTCATTTATACGAAATAACAAATCCAAAATGGATGAAATATTAGACACATACCTCAGATTCCAAATTTAAAATCGGAAGCCGTTAAAAAGGGCGTCAGATGAGTTATTCTGTCAAGAAATCAAGAGGGGCAACATGAGAACTGGGATAATCCTCGCCGGCGGCGAATCAAAGCGGATAGGAACGGACAAGGGCTTGATAGACCTGAACGGGAAGCCCCTCATCCGCTATGTGGTTGAAAGCCTCAGGCCAATAGTTGATGAAATAATTGTGGTTGTGGGCTCCAAGGAGAGGATTCAACATTACAGAAACGCCGTGGAGGACGATGTTATGGTTGTCCCTGACCTTTACGATGATGGATCACCCATGATTGGCTTGATCACTGGTTTGACACACGCGAAGGGGGACTACGCTGTCGTCGCCGCCTGCGATATGCCCTTCATCAACAGCGAGCTCGTGGACATCCTTTTCCTTCTCTCCTTTGAGCTCAACGGCACGTTACTCATAAAACCAGACGGCTGGATCGAGCCATTGCCCGCCGTCTACAACGTTGAAGTAGGAAAGAGGAGAGCCGTTCAACTGAGAAACGATGGTGATCTGAGGCTACGGAAAGTGCTTGAGACATTGCCATCCGTTGCACGCATCCTAGTTGAAAGATTGAAGATAATAGATCCCGAGCTCAGAAGCTTCTTCGATCTGGATACCATGGAAAGATACGACGAGGCAATGAGAATAATCAAAGATTAAGCCTTGCGTGCGCATCAGTAGGTTTCTTATCCGATAACCGATCAATACATGGCATGAACCCAGTTTTAAAGAACATCAAGACCAGACGGTCAGTCCGCAGCTACAAGAACACACCGGTTCCCAAGGAGTTAATCGAGAAAGTAATCGAGGCAGGTAACTACGCACCAGCCGGCAACAACAGCCAGTCTTGGCGGTTCGTAGTAGTCACAGACACCGAAATGCGAGGCAAGCTCTACAATACGGCGTACGCCAACTGGAAACGGTTCTTTGATAACATCAAGAAGAACAACCCAGAACATTTCGAGACCGTCAAGCACTATGGCGAGATGAAGGATCCAGTCTACTACGAGGCCCCATGTGTGGTATTCGTCATCGGGACCAAAGCCATCGACTGCGCCCTCGTCACGGAGAACATGATGCTAGCAGCCCACTCCCTCGGGCTGGGAAGCTGTTACCTCTACTTCGGCGCACAGGTACTGGACAACCCCGAGATCGTAAAAGCTCTTGATCTCAAGGAGAAAGAGAAGATATTCGGTCCAGTGATCCTAGGGTACGCTGACAAGTTCCCAGACCCGCCACCCAAAAAGGCCCCTTCAGTGAAGTGGGTCTAAGCCATTTTTACTGGCTTCTTGGCTAAAAGCGCTAATGCAGTTCCAACTATAGGGAATAACATCGAGACAATCACCACTTCCGTGTACCCCCCGAAAACATCGTATGCGAAACCGAAGGGTAGAGGCCCCAAGGCGGACCCAATCACACCGGCCATCATCGTTATGCCCCTGATGGTGCTGAGGTGCTTCCTACCATAGTAATCTGGCCAGATCACACCCATAATAAGCCCCTGCAAAGCCATCTGAGTCCCCATGAGTACCCCATAGACTATAACCAAAGGAACAGAGTTCGCTAAATAAAGAGCAATTAACATCACGAACAGGACGGCCTGACTCACGGCAAGCAGATATTTTAACTGAATTCTGTCTGCCAACTGCCCAGCCACCAAAACCAGTGGCAGTCTAACGAAACTCGTTGCTCCACTAATCAGCGCTATACTCCCTGGCGTCAACCCAGCCTGCCCCAAAATGCTGATCTGGTGAAAAACACACCCCGTAATAATAGCTGAAGGAACAACTACAGAGTAAAGAATCATCCAGAACGCACGAGTACGTAACGCTTCCTTTAATGTCCAAGAGACCTCCTCTACAATTCCAATACCTCCCTCCGTCGGAATATGTACCTCATTGTCAGGAGAAAGCCCAACATCCTCTGGACGTGTCCTGATAAAGAAATATACAGTAGGCGCCACCACCACCCACATCACAACCGCCCAGAACCTCCACCCCGTTTGCCAGCCATAATTCTCGATTAGCCACGAATTAACCGGAGGCATAATAGCCATCCCCAAAGCCCCAAAAACGCTAACAATGCTAACCGCCCTACCCCTCTTCGTTATGAACCACTGAGGCACCAAGGTAGTCCCTATCAGACTCATACTGCCTTGACCAAGTAACCTAATGAGAAAGAACCCAACAAGAAGCATCGGAACCGAACTAACAGTACTCATAAACAATAACGCAAACCCAAAAAGAATTGCAACGACCGTACCCATCTTCCGGTGGCCATATCTGTCAAAAAGCCCTCCCACCACGCCCATAACAATACCTGCCATGAAAGTACCCGTACTGTACATTCCGGAAACCGTGCTCCTGGTCCACCCAAAATCGTTGATATAACTATCAATAAACATGCTAACGCCAAAGGTCTGGCCGGGTCCGCTGAAGAATAGGGTAAAACCCGCTAGGGCAACCATTACCCAGCCATAGAATAATCGTGTATTGATAGGCGGCTTGTCAGTCATGCTATAACAAATTAGCCTAACGTACGATGCCCGTGTTTAAGCTTGCCCATTTTCCGGAGACGACAATCATTTGGTTTAAAAACCATGAATGAAGGTATCCCCCATGGATTTCGGAGTTTTCATCCGCGGAGCGGTCACCTACGACAAGATGTTGGAGTTATCCCTCGGCGCGGAGGAGCTTGACTATTACGGCGTCTTTCTGAACGATCACGTGAACGGCTTCGCCGATGGCGGGAAGGAGCCCTACCTAGAGGCATGGACGGCCATTACAGCACTAGGCGTCCACACGAGCAAGATCAAAGTGGGCCACATCACACTTTTCAACAGCGTCAGGAACCCGGCTTACCTGGCAAAATCAGCAACAGCCCTTGACGTCATGACCAAAGGCAGGTTCGAGCTTATCCTGGGCGCGGGATGGGCAGAGCAGGAGTACCTTGGATATGACCTCATGGAGAAAGGCCGAGGAATGCCAAGCGCAGCACAGCGAGTTACAAGACTCAAGGAGGCCGTCCAGATCATGAGAGGCATGTTCGACAACCCCGTGTTCAGCTACGAGGGCAGATACTGGAAACTCAAGGAGGCCATAAACGTCCCGAGGCCAGTCACCAAACACATGAAGATCAGCGTAGGCGCAAGGCAGCCAAGGATTATCCGAATCGCAGCCAAGTACGCCGACGGCATCAACAGTAGCGGTAACCTAGCCAACATCGAGCGCATAATGGGCATCTACCACACAGCCATCGAAAAATATGGCAAGACCATAGACGATGTCTTCATCCACGGCTTCGCTCCCAGCGTCTGGCTATTCGACACCCAGAAGGCGTACGACTCCTACCTGCAGAAACAGAAGGCAGACGGAAAGGACGCAAAATCCATCTCCGAGAATGACTTTGTGGGAACACCCGAGGTTCTCATCGAAAAGTGGAGGAAGGCAATGGATCTTGGCATGACAATGAGCGTCATCAACGTCAAGCCATTCGCGGACATCCCGTCCAACATCGAGATGCTGGCCAAGTTCAAGGACGAGGTCGCGTCCCAGCTCTAATTTTCTCTCAAACACTTTTTACTTATCAGCCCTACAACTCACCGTAATGTCACTTCATGATGGCCTAAGGGAGTACCTCGGTGAGAACCTGAAACGGGTGGCTCTGGTAGGAGTGGGCAATCCCTTGAGGGCTGATGACGGGGTAGGGCCTAGGGTCATCGAGCTACTTGAGGAAAGGCATATCGAAAACGTGTTGCTCATCAACGCCGAAACCGTTCCAGAATCATACGTAGGTAAAGTTGTGAAATACGAGCCAACTCATGTCCTGCTCATCGATGCCGCCAACTTCAGGGGACATGTGGGTGAGACGAGACTCATCCTTGGCGGCCAAATAGACGGGCATGCTGTATCCACCCACAGCCTCCCGTTGACTATTTTCATCAAGTATGTAGAGAGAAGCGCCGGGGTGCGAGTGTTATTGCTGGGGGTACAACCCAAGACCATAGAATTCTACCAACCAATGAGCCCTGAGATCGAGAACGCAGCGATTTCTATCGCTGATACCCTGTTCCAGGAGCTCTCTGAGTAACTCGGCACAAAAAAACGTGCGTTATTCTGAGATAAACCGATCAACGATAATTGGGGTCAACAACACAAGCCCAAACCAAAATACCAAGTCCAGTGTGAGATTGACCAGGTTTACCATCCATGAATCAACCGGCCCCACGATAGTAACCAACTGGTGGACCCCCCAGTTGAGTGGTAACCCATGCAACGTGTGGACGTTATCGGGGAAGCTAACAAGCCTTCCGTTAATCAGTGCAGCCAACGCGAGCAACGCTACAGCAGATTGATACACCGTCTTTCTCATGCCTTTCCATTGAAACTGGGGCTAATAAAGCATATAATATTACTTGGTAGAACTCAACGTGCCTACACGCTAGAAAACAATAAGCGGTCAGACCGCTACGTTAACCCATGCAGCTACCGCGAATGGCAAAAGCCCGTCAAATATTCAACCAGCCCACCGTCGAAGATGTCTCAGGAGAGATCAGGGCGCAACTCAAGGAGAAGAAACTCTCGGAACGGGTCAAACCCGGCCAGAGGATAGCTGTCACGGCTGGGAGCAGAGGTATCGCCAACATCGCCTTGATTCTTAGAACCGTCGTCGAGGAGCTAAAGGCTGTGGGGGCGGAGCCTTTCATTGTCCCGGCCATGGGGAGTCACGGGGGCTCAACGCCCGAGGGCCAGGTGGAACTACTCAACGGCATGGGCATCACCGAGGAATCAGTGGGTGCACCTTTCGTCTCCAGTATGGAGGTCCGTATGATTGGTGAGCTGGACGGAGGGGTTGAGATATTCCTGAGCAAGACTGCCATTGATGCCGACGGTATTTTCCCCGTAGGGAGGATAAAGCCCCACACCGATTTCAAGGGCGAGATAGAAAGTGGACTGCTGAAGATGCTTGCCATCGGTCTGGGCAATCAGAAAGGGGCTGAAATGATCCATTGGCACAGGTACGACGGCTACCACAGGATTCTACCTGAGGCGGGGAAGCTGATAATCGAGAAGACAAACGTCGTCATGGGGCTGGCGGTCATCGAGAACGCGTACCACGGAACGGCGTCAGTCCACGTGCTCCACCCTGACAAGTTCTATGCCAGGGAGAAGGAGTTACTAGAGACCGCCAAGGAGATGCTACCAAGGTTACCATTCAAAGACGTTGATGTGCTTGTCGTTGATGAAATAGGGAAGAACATCAGCGGCGTGGGAATGGACACCAACGTCACGGGCAAGTTCTGGATGGAGAACGAGCACGACCCAAGAGCATCCCGTGTCAAGAAGATAGCCGTCCTCGACCTCACCCATGAAACCCACGGCAACGCCATAGGGTTGGGGCTGGCAGATGTTACCACGAGGCGTGCCTTCGACAAGATCGACCACCACCAGACATACGTCAACTGCCTGACACAGGGAAGCGGGGAAACAGGCAAGATACCACCATTCCTACCCAACGACAGAGACGCCATCGCGACTGCCATCAGAATCAGTGGACCTGTCAACCCCAGGGACGCAAGGGTAATTCGCGTCAAGAACACACAGGAACTTGAGACAGTCTACATCTCAGAGGCACTGGTCAAGGAGCTTGAGAATAACCCTAAACTGCAAACTCGTCTAGAGGTTCTGGAGGAGCTTCGCGAACCACAGTTCGACGTTCTGGGTTACCTCACAAGATAGTCAATTTGTTCTATTACTGGGCGCCTGTCCGTCACGAGACTTGCTTTACGCAAGCTTTCGCTCCTCCCAATACAATAATCGATTCGTCCCAGTGGGAATCAACATCATTCCACTGATTCCCAAGTAGGTTTCTTTAGACTTATATTAAGGATTAATAGTCTGAACTGTTATGACTGAAAACTTTTGGGAGACCAAAGTACAAATCACTTGTATAGAAAAAAATGGTGTATGTGAACACGAAATTGGAGATTCGTACACAATCGAGTATGTCCAAGATTATGTGAAAGGCCTCTGTAGTGGAATCCAAGATCCTGCAAGACAATATGCAGGATACACAGCACTTGGAGTCCCTTCATGGGAGTCTGACGATAAAACCGTTTTTCGAATCCATTGTATTTCAAAGAAAGGAACAGTATGGGAACTCAGAAAAATCACAGATTAGTCAATAATATAATCGGTTCAAAGACCCACAAGCGCGGACTTTCACCCTTTTTCATTGCCTTAGAGCATCATATATTAACACCCATCTGGCAGTGAACCCCATGTCATTCACAATTCAACTAGGCGAGAAAGCTCCAGACTTTGAGCTTCCAGCCACAGACGGCAAGACATACAAGCTATCAGACTTTTCAGAGGAGACACTAGTTGTCTTCTTCACCTGCAACCACTGCCCATACGTCGTGGGCAGCGACGAGGTCACAAGGAAGACCGTTGAGAAATACGCCGGTAAGGGCGTAAAGTTCGTTGGCATCAACAGCAACAGCGTCGCAACAAACGCCACCGACAGCTTCGAACACATGGTCAAGCGCATGGAGGAGCACAAGTTCCCGTGGACATACCTGAGAGACGAGTCCCAAGAGATAGCCGTGGCCTACGGAGCCATGAGGACACCACACTTTTACGTGTTCAACGCTGACAGGAAACTGGTCTACACCGGCAGGGCGGTTGACAACCCAAGGGAGACCGATAAGATGACGGTCAACGACCTTGAGAACGCCCTCGAGGAGCATGTATCAGGCAAGCCAATCACGACCCCGCTGACAAACCCTCTCGGGTGCAACGTCAAGTGGGATGGTAAGGACGCCCACTGGATGCCCCCAGAAGCCTGCGACCTAGTCTAAACCCCTTTTTTCCTTTCAATACTTTTATTTCTGGTTCCCAGGTGCGGGTGCCGTATTAAATCACAAATAGCAGAGCCCGTGTTATATTTCATGGCAGGAGCCAATGCCCACCAGAAAGTATCAGACAAAGTCTACGAGGACTTGATCAGCAAGACAAAGACCCACCTCGTGGTCCAGGTGAGCGATTACTACACAAGAAAACTCCAGGGAAAAAAATACCTCATAATCGAGAACGACGAGAAACCAGAAAAACCGAGCACAAGGTACCTCATCCAGTCCACAACTGAGGTATCTGGGCCGGTAGTCGAGGACATCTACGGCCAGAGGATCGGCGGACCATCCCTGAGGATAAGCCTCAAGCTCAGACAGAAGACAAAGTAGTCTACAATTGTACGGAAACCTGTAGATTTGTGAATGGTAACTATAAATATCACAAAATAATAGGTGGGTGGAAGCAGGCGAATCAGTTCCTTGAGCAACATGATCGCAGTCTGTTTGTCAAGTGGCTCATTGTTATTCCCACACTTGGAGGAATATATGCATGAAGGGCAGCCCTTCTCACATTTACATCCTTCAATCAGGTTCAAAGTGGTGACCAGTAGCTCAGGAAGAAGGCTGTGTAGCTTCTCAGATAACCCACTCCCTCCCCTGTACCCGTCATAGATGAAGATGGTGGGCTCTTTTGTATCCCTGTTACGTTCAGTGGACACCCCACCCAGATCTCTGGGGTCGCGTGCGCCTCTAGATTTTTCAATCCCTCAATAAATGAATCCAATAATCAGTCCCCGAGTTTCTAGATAGGTATCGCATTTCAAGTAAAAGCGTAGCGGATGGATTCAGAGAGACCCCTGACTCCTACTTTTCCTATCATGGAGCGAAGGATACCCTGCTGGGCACTATTGCCTGTACGTCGCATCCACCGTTTCCGGAGTTGAAATATGAAATTTCAACGTTCGGAGCATCAACGACATGCTGAGTGTAGTATTCCAGAGCGTCCTCAATGAGGTCTAACTGACCGGAGCTTATTGAAAGTCGGCCAATCTGAACCTGTTGGAGGTCAGCCGTTACGACACCATTGATTACATCCAAGTCTCCCTTGAGGTAGACCGCTGGCTTGGTCATCACAAAATTGAGGTATGGCCTCACCTCTCTTCTTGTTTCCTCGTCGTACCCCTTGCTGTCAGCGAAACCCTTGAGGTGGCCGGTCTCTATTACTCCCGAAAGCTCGATATCGCCCTCCGGGTTGAACCTGACCTGTATATCTGACATCGGGTAGTTACCCCAATTATCGGCGTGGTCGTTGAACAGGGCGGTTAATTCATTGTCACCTAGAACAACATTGATTGGATGGAATCCTTCCATGATTACGCTATTAGCGTCAGGTGTGCTGGGTGGAAGCGCGACATAAGTGACACCGAGTTTGCCATTTGCGCTGTCAATGTCTTCTTGGGTGTATGAGATACCGAGGTCTCTGGGCGAGTTAGCACCCATCAACCCTGAAAGAATAGGTACGAAACCTAGATATCCGAGTACCAAGACGATGATTAGTAATATTCCTACGATACCGTAGGCTGCTTTTTTGACAATACTCATGAGATGAACTCCAACTAGTTTTGGAGATGGAGATAAATAAATTTAGAGTAAAAAACAATTTTTATCACGTGCGCGCATTGATTCTAGGGAAGTTTCCCCTTTTTTATGTAACCTACAGAAGAGGCTTGTTCAGGTTTCTGTTCTGGGGCTTACTTTCCTTCTGTCTAGGAGCCTTTTTCCCGCGCGCCTGCTTGCTCTTACCAGTCACCTCGACACCGGACCTTGGCTGGGCTTTGAACAGTTGACCACAGAAAACACACGTGTACTCCCTGCCTGGAAAGACTTCCCCGAAAACCGGGTTCAGCTTCCCGCAGGCGGGGTTATCGCATTTTACATTGACAGGACTGGACATATGCTAATCAATCAGTATGATAAACGGGGAGCGGGATAAACACATCGCAAACACGCTCGTTTCCAAGCTCTAAACCATAGCTAATATTAATTCATAGCACTTTTACTCGTTTCTTATCAAAAATATATCCCTGTATTCAGGCGCAGGGCCTTTCCTGCGGACGCACAGTTTAATGAAAATGTTAAATTGGCTTTACGATATGATAATGTGAAGCATTATTCTTCAGTGAGGGCTAAACATGAATAAAACTGGTGTATCGTATCGACGGATAATATGCTTACTAGTAGTTTTTGCACTGTGCATAACTTGCTTTGAACCAAATACACGTGTATTGGGACAATTAGAATCCGAGATTGTTGTATGGGCTAATGATGGTGGAGATAAAGTCACTCAGGATGATTTGCGCGCAAGTTCAGATTCCTCCGCCGTATTGAACTCAGTATGGGATGGAGAAGCAATATCAATATTCGGGGCAAGAAACGAGGTTGTGGCCTTCAATCTCATCCTTGAAGCTCCGGGATCAGATGTAGACGATGTAGAAGTGCAGTTTAACAGACTCGATGGACCTAATGGGGCATCGATAACAAGTCGCACAGCATCAGGAGAAGACGTGAGCAACTTTGTGGGGAGGAATATTGAGCTCTTCTACGTGAGATACCTGAAGATCGAGGGGCTTTCCACTGACCTTGCCTTTGCAGGTTATAATTATGATCAAAGGCATATTCCAGATCGTTTCCAGCTTCCGTATAACGGTGTGTCCGTAGGTGATATTGGACCATTCGAGGGGATTGGTACTTGGGAGGACCGTCCTGATCACGACAAATACTACCCAGAAATCGCTGTCCCCCTAGAACTCGAATCTCCATTTACCATAATCTCTGACACTAGCCAGTCAATATGGGGAGACATCTATATTCCAAAAACTTCACCATCCGGAGAGTATAGTGGAACCGTCACTGTACTTGTAGATGGCGAAACAGTTCACGAAATACCGATAACTTTAGACGTACGTGACTTTATGCTCCCGGACATCCCTACTGCGAAGACGATGATCTGGATAGGTCACGAAGACATCAACTTTCGCTACCTTGGGGATGAGTGGCCTGGTGTCTATGAATGGGATTACGAGTATACAAAAGACATGTTACGTTCCATTGAGGTTACAAACAGCTATCATCAACTTGCTCACAGGCATAAAGTTTCCTTGATAGAAGGAAATGAGTACGACGAGTCGCTGGAGACACCCGTCGAGGTGATGATGTGGCCAAGGTTACCTTGGCTTTCAGGCAGTTTATTCACACCGGAAGAAGGTTATGAGGGAATCGGAATGGGAATAGGCAGTAATGTATTCTCCATTAGTACCTATGGAAGTTTTCGATGGGAAGATGGAACAAAGGAGGATATGTGGAGTAACACTACGGAATGGGTCGATTGGTTCGAGAACCAAGACCTTGGGACACCAACTGAGTACTTCCTCTATTTAATCGATGAAACAGATGACTATCCACTTTTAGAAAAGTGGGCAAGTTGGATGGATAGTAATCCTGGGTCAGGAAAGAAAATGCCGTCAATGGCGACAATCCGCTTGACACACTCACTAGAGCTTACACCCTCCCTTGACATACCTACCTCAGCAGGTGGTTACTGGTGTAATAAGCCATGGCAAGAAGCGTACGATACCATCACCTCGATGCCTGATAAAAAGTTCTGGATGTATAACGGCCAGCGTCCCGGTACCGGAACTTTTGCTACCGAAGATGACGGTATCTCCCCTCGCGTTATCGCCTGGACTCAGTATAAGATGGATATTGAAAGATGGTTTTACTGGGCTGCGGACTATTACCACAACTATCAAGGAGGGGAGGGCCATACGAACCTATTCCAGACCGCGCAAGTCTATGGCAGCTATAACAGAGACGATGAACAATTAGGAAAGACTGGATGGAACTACTTCAACGGAGACGGGGTACTAATGTATCCTGGAACCGACACACGTTATCCAGCAGATAGCTACAACGTGACCGTCCCTTTCGCCTCACTACGACTTAAACAGTGGCGTCGAGGTATCCAAGACCATGATTACCTTACACTAGCTGCTGAGATTGATCCTGAACGTGTAAATGAGATAGTGGAAGAGTTGATACCTGTGGTACTCTGGGAGGTTGGATGCGCTGGTGAGGGAACCGATTGGGACGATTCCTGGGTTTACTCAGATGTAAGTTGGTCTAACGATCCAGATCTCTGGGAAGCAGCTAGAAAAGAGCTTGCAGATATTATCGAGAACGGTGTTATCGATACAGATGGTGACGGCTTGGATGATCGTGATGACCCTGATGATGACAATGACGAAATACTAGATGTCTGGGAGTTCGAGAATCATTTCAATCATCTTTATGATGGTGATGCAGCATCAGATGCCGATAAAGACGGAGTCACCAATCTCCAAGAGTATCTAGCTGGAACAAACCCAAGGGAACAAATCGAGAAACCCGAAACTGTACCTGAACCAGAGCCCGAACCAGAAGAAAATGACGATGAAGAAATGGACGATGATACAAATGAAAACGAGACCTTAACAGAGGAACTAGGAAGAATCTCGATACTTGTTTTTGACGCCGATGGCTCACCGATCAATGATGCTACAATCTCCTCTACAAATCAACCGGCTGGTGAATCCACTTTCAACGCATTCACTGGATTCGATGGTGAGGTAATGTTCGACGAACTACCTGCAGGAAGTTATACATTTATAATAATTAAAACCGGATACGAATCTACAACTGTATCCGGAGGAATAACTCTAGATGAAAACCTGACCTTGACCGTATTCCTCGAACAAAAAACGGAAGAATCAATAAATGAGAGCGGAATTCCAAGTTTTCCGAGTACATCTGTCATTATTGGTTTGACTCTAATATTATTCTATATTTGGTGGAAAGAGAGATGAAACTACACCCTATTCCATTCATTCTTATGATAGTATGACTTGGTTTTTCAGTCAATGTTGTTAACTCACAAGAAGAACACCTGATTAATTTCTTCAGGCCTCACAACCAAGCGCGCGCTGATAGTATATACTGAAAACGGGGTCCTCCGCAAGTCTTTTTAATAAAATGAGCCGAGGGCTTTACGAAATGAGCATAGCTGTCATAGGTCCCTCAGCTTTCGTCACGTGCTTCCAGCTCATAGGAGCCAGAGGCTACGAGGCATTCGATGAAGAGACCGTAGTAGACACCCTCAACAAGATTACCCGGGAGGATTACAAGCTAATCATAGTGCCCGAGGAATACACATCGGCCACCAGGCCGGTCAGAGAGGAAGTCATGAGAAGGGGCGAGATCACACCTTTCTTCGCCCTGATCCCCGGCCTCACAATGGAGACCGGGATGAGGATGGAGGAGCTACAGGCAGTGGTCTCACTGGCAATAGGGACAAAGTTGGAGTTATAATAAAATGGAAATGAAAAACATCCTCAGCCTGGGCGAGAGACTCAAGGCACTCATCGAGAAGGCCGAGGCAGAGGCAAAAGGAATCGTTTCCGAGGCCCAGAAAGAGTCAGAGACATCCATAGCTGAGGCGACCACTGAAGCCGAGAGCAAGAGGCTCAACGCCCAGCGAAGGACAGGTCTGGATGAGTACCTGGCTGAATCCGAGGCGGAGGCCGCTAAGGAGGCTAAGAAGGTCACGAAGGACTATGAGAACAGGGCCGAGGGAATCAAGAACACCTCCGATGACAAGATCAAGGAGGCAGTCGATTACGTGCTAAAGGAGGTTCTACCACAATGAGTCAGGAGACCGTGGAGAACCAGCTAATCGACAGGACCATCGCGCAGCGAAACAAGATCATCGAGGACGCCAAGGCCAAGGCGGCAAAGATTGCAAAGAACGCAAAGGCCGAGAAGAAGCGGATCGAGGCTATGACAGACGAGGCAATCGTAAACGTCATCGGCGGAGAGCTCAGGGCAGTCCACGACAGGGTCGTCGGAAGCGCACAGCTCCAGGGCCGAAGGATAGTCATGGAGGCAAGGATCGAGGTCATCGAAAAAGTCTTCAAGAAGGCAGCTGATGCGGTCAAGGCCGCAGTGGTGGGCACGGAGTACAACGGGTACCTCATCAAGATGGCAGCCGAATCAATATCCACTCTAAACGAGGACTGCATCGTCTACGCCAACGCGAAGGACGCCAAGTACCTGAAATCCAACATGGAGCAGCTGGCGGTAGGTGTCAAAATCAAGATCGAGACCTCCCCCGAGGATATCGTGGGAGGCGTGAAGATAGTCAACCTTGAGGGAACAAAAACAATCACAAGCACCCTTGATGCAAGGCTCAATGCGGCAAATGAAGGCCTAACCTCAGAGGTAGCAGAGAAACTGGGAGTGATCTAAGATGGCAGAGAGACTAGCAGGAACAATCGAGAGAATCAATGGTTCGCTAATCATCGGAAAATTCGATGACCAGCCAAAAATGGGCGACCTAATCGAAGTCGGCGACCTTAAGCTCATGGGCGAGATCGTCAGACTAAGCGAAGGAACGGCCTACATCCAGTGCTACGAGTCAACATCCGGCCTAAAGCCCGGTGAGCCAGTTATCGACATCGGTACACCCCTTGTCGCGGAGCTGGGCCCAGGTCTGATGGGTCAGATCATTGACGGGGTAGCCAGGTCAGAGACCGAGCTATGGGATCTAACCGGACCATTCATCAGCAGAGGGGCAAACATCCCGCCGCTGAACCGGGAGAAGGTCTGGAAATTTGAGCCAACTGCAAAGGTAGGCGACAAAGTTTCCTCAGGGGACTTTATCGGAAGCGTTCAGGAGACCGAGACCTTCGTACACAGGATCATGGTCCCGCCAAACCAGGAGGGAACCATCAAGAGCATCAACGCAGGTGAATACACGGTTCTGGACACAGTCGGTGTCCTGGAGACCGCCAACGGAGACGTTGACCTCAAGATGATGCAGACCTGGCCGGTAAGGTCAGGCAGGCCAATCAAGAAGAGGCTCGCGCTATCGCAGCCACTCATCACAGGCCAGAGGGTTATCGACACCTTCTTCCCATGCGCAAAGGGAGGCGCATCAGCCGTCCCAGGCGGATTCGGAACAGGTAAAACGGTTACACTACAGCAGATCGCAAAGTGGAGCGATGCAGACATCATCGTCTACATCGGCTGCGGAGAGCGCGGCAACGAGATGGCGGACGTAGTCGAGCAGTTCCCAGAGATCGAGGACCCGAGGACGGGCAAGAAACTCATCGAGAGGACTATCATCGTAGCAAACGTATCAAACATGGCTGTATCCGCCCGTGAGGCCAGTATCTACATGGGTATCACAATTGGCGAGTACTATAGGGACATGGGTTACGACGTCAGCCTGATGGCAGACTCGACAAGCAGGTGGGCAGAGGCCCTCAGGGACATCTCAGGACGTCTAGAGGAAATCCCCGCAGAGGCAGGATACCCCGCGTACCTCGCAGACAGGATCGCAAGCCTATACGAGCGATCAGGCAGGGTACAGGTACCGGCAACAGAGGAGAGGATCGGAAGCCTCACCCTACTGGGAGCGGTATCACCTCCAGGCGGAGACTACTCGGAGCCAGTCACAACCACCACCCTAAGGTTCATCGGAACATTCTGGGCACTTGACAGCCAGCTAGCCTACCGTAGGCACTTCCCTGCAATCAACTGGCTGCAGAGCTTTAGCAGGTACCTAGGAGTCGCGGCGGCGTGGTGGGGCGAGCTAGACCCAACATGGGAGCCCACACGAGGCCAGGCACTCAGGATACTTGAGGAGGCGGCAGAGGTCGAGGAGACGGCCCGTATCATCGGAGAGAAGTCACTCCCGGACGACCAGAGGCTAATCCTACTTGTAGCAGAGATGCTCAGGGAGGGATTCCTGGTCCAGAGCGCGTTCCACGATATCGACCGCTACTGTGCACCAGAGAAGCAGGTTAAGCTACTGAAGCTGTTCACAGACTTTTACAACACAGTCAGGCCACTGATCGAGACGGGAATCCCAATCGACCAGGTGCGTGAACTCGACGTAATCAGGGAAATCATGAGGCTCAAGGAGAGGGAAGGAACCGATCCTATTGACGCAGCTCATACCCAGATGATGAACGAGATAGATGCACTGGCCAAACACTACGAGGGGGAAAACGCATGAGCATAGTATACAAGACTACAACAGAGATCAAAGGCCCAATCCTAATGGTTCAAAACACCACGGATATCGCCTTCGACGAGATCGTATACATCGAGAGACCCAACGGGGAGATCGTCCAGGGAAGCGTCCTCGACGTAAGCAAGGACTGGGCAATGATCCAGTGCTTCGGAGACACAGCGGGGCTAAACCTGAACACGACGGTCACCTTCAGCGGGGATGTCCTCAGGATACCCGTATCAGAGGACCTCATTGGAAGAGTCTTCAGCGGAAGCTTCCAGCCAATTGACGGCATGCCACAGATCATCGGCAAGGAGAAGAGGGACGTCAACGGAGGCGTCATCAACCCAGCCGCCCGTGAGGTACCAAAGGAGTTCATCCAGACAGGTATGAGTGGTATCGACGGCATGACCAGCCTGGTCAGGGGCCAGAAACTGCCAATCTTCAGCGAGTCAGGCCTAGCCCACAACGAGCTAGCTGCTCAGATCGCAAGACAGGCAACTATCCCAGGCTCAGAGAGCGACTTCGCCATCGTCTTCGGTGCCATGGGCATCAAGAACGAGGAAGCCGCGTATTTCAGGACAGAGTTCGAGAAGACGGGCGCGCTGAACAAGAGCGTCATGATCCTCAACCTGGCGGACGACCCGCCAATCGAGCGTATCGTCACCCCACGTATCGCGCAGACAGTCGCGGAGTACCTGGCATTCGACCTTGGCATGCACGTGCTGGTCATCCTAACTGACATGACCAACTACGCAGAAGCCCTAAGGGCCATCAGCATCGCCAGGGAGGAAATTCCAACAAGGAAGGGCTACCCAGGCTACCTGTACAGCGACCTCGCTACTATCTACGAGAGAGCAGGCCGTATCAAGGGAAGCGAGGGATCAGTCACATTGATGCCTATCCTCTCAATGCCTGCAGGCGACATCACGCACCCTATCCCAGACCTAACAGGGTACATCACAGAGGGACAGATCCTGCTCCAGCGTGAGCTTGCCCTCCGTGGACTCTACCCGCCAATGAACGTCCTACCAAGCCTCAGCAGGCTCATGAAAGACGGTATCGGCGAGGAGACCACCCGTGAAGACCACCAGGACGTATCAAACCAGCTCTACATGGCTTACGCTGAGGGACAGCGGGCCAGAGGGCTCGTCAGGATCGTCGGAGCCGTCGGCCTCTCAGAGAGGGAGCGCCAGTGGCTCAGGTTCGCGGACAGGTTCGAGAAGGAGTTCATCAGCCAGGGTATCTACGAGAACAGGACCATCGAGCAGACACTTGCTATCGCATGGGACATTCTCTCAGACCTGCCTGAGGACGACATCATCAGGATACGTGAAGAGTACATCGAAAAGTACCACCCAGCGCACAAGAGTGAAGCATAACAATGTCTGCTACATCCGGCGTCAAGCCCACAAAGGGCTACCTCATGGAGACAAAGAGAAGGATAGTGACCGTAGAGAGGGGAACCGAGTTCCTCAAACTCAAGCGGGACCAACTCGCAAAAGAGCTGACAGAATCCCTCGACGTCCTCAAAGGTAGAAGAGGACTCCTCCTAGGAAACCTAGAGGAAGCCTACAGCGCCCTGACTGCGGCCTATTTGAGTTTAGGACCCACGGAAGTACAGAGCCAGACACGGAGCATCAAGAACAGCCTAGACCTGGAGGTTCTTCCAAGGAGCGTTATGGGCGTAGTCTACCCAACCGTAAGGATCAAAGGCAAGCCTGAGGTAACAGCGGAGCTAGACATCACTCTATCTCACGCGTCCGACAAGGTTTTCGAGATCATCGAGGAGCTCATCAAACTCGCGGAGTTTGAAGAGAGGGTAGAGCGTATCGCCGACGAGCTGGGAACAACCAGCAGGAAGGTCAACGCACTGGAGAACATGGTCTTACCCGACATGAGGTACATTATCAAGTTCATCGAGGACAAGCTCGACCAGGAGTCAATGGAGGAGCTAGTCAGGATGAAGCTAATCGGAGGGATCAAGTCATCGCAAAAATGAATCTAGGAACCGGGTACGTGGTTCTAAGGACACATGCAAGGATCAACGATCTGCTAGACATGGATCAGATGAAGCAGCTGGCGGACGCACCAGATGTCACCGAGTTCCTAAACAGGCTCAAAGAGACATCCTACGGCGAGTTCGAGGTAGAGCTAAACGAGAAAGTCTCGCTTGACCTTGAGAAAAACTTCACAAAAAAGTTCATCGAGAGGATCGGGGAGATTGTGAGGATCACGCCCAGCAAGATGGGCGAGTTCCTGCGAGCCTACTTTGATTTCAGGTTTGAGGTATTGAACCTCAAGCGTATTCTCAGGGGCAAGTTCACCGATAGCAGTGAAGAGATGATAAAGGAGTCACTGATACCCATTGACCCATACCTCATCAAGGATTACGATGATCTGGTATCGTCAGAGAGCCTTGAGGTGCTTGTAAGGAAGCTCAACGGAGGAGCATATGAGTCACTGATCGGTAAACTCGATCTCTACAAGGAATACGACGCGATCTGGCCAATGGAGCTTGAGCTGAACTATATCTACGCGAGGAACATACTGAGGCTAACCGAGAAACTGCCCGCAAAGGACAGACACATCGTCAACAGCCTGGTAAAGTATGAGACAGACGTAGAAAACGTCCTCATCGCCATCAAGAGGAGGGGCAAGGAAAACGTCAACCTTGACGAAGTCTTCCCCGTCACCTACGGTATCGAAAAGGCCGACCTAAAAAATGTCATCGAGACCGATGACCTTGGAAAGGCCATTGATGAACTGAAGAAACCTTACAACGAGGTTCTCGCGCCCATCAAGACAGGCGATATCGCTCTAGTCAGGGCGATGCTCAGGAAGGGCAAGTACGAGGCGGCAACAGCCGCACGTGCAGGCGACCAGTTCGGCTTCAACGTTATACTGGCTTTCCTCGTATACAGCGAGATCGAGAAGGACAACCTTGTCGGTCTGTCATGGGGCAAAGCTCAGGGACTCGGAAGCGAGGACCTGCTCAAGTACATCGTCATCCCGTGGAACTAACCCTTTTTACCTTTTATCCACATATTATTTCTCATGAGTCACACGATAGAGTCCGTCTATTTTGATGGAAAAGGCAAAGACTATACAGAAGAAACCTTGAAGCTGGCAAAGAAGAGAGCCGACGAACTAGGTATCAAGGATATTATAATCGCATCATACACGGGCTACGCCGGCGTGCTGGCCTCAGAGATATTCAAAGGGTACAACCTTGTCGTGTCAGCCGGCATGATGGGGTTCACCGAGCCAAACGTTCACAGAATGGTTGACGAGAACAAGGAGAAGATGGAGGCAAACGGTGCCAAGATATTCTACCATCTCCATGCATTCGGCGGCCTCGGCAGGGCAGTGAAGCAGAGGTTCGGTCCCATCCAGGTTGATGAGATAATCGCCAATGTCCTCAGGCTGTTCAGCCAGGGAGTCAAGGTATGCCTTGAGATCAGCTGTATGGCTTGCGATGCCGGTTTAATAAAGGCAGGAGAGCCTGTAATCGCCATAGGTGGAAGCGGTGGTGGAGCGGACTCAGCAACGGTCTTGTTGCCTAGTAACACGCACAGGTTCTTCGACACAAAGGTGCTGGAAGTAATCTGCAAGCCTAGGGTTGGCTAACAAACCCGCTTATTTCTGCAGGATAGCTGTCTTTACCCACCACTTCAGAAGTGGTGCCATTAGAATCAGCCAGTTTGCTATGAATGAGATCGTTTTAGGGTCCATCAGTCCTGTCTCCGTGCTTTTCTTGTGGAACGGTGATATACCTTATCGGTCTATACCGGTGATATCGAACAGTAATCCATGTTATTAATTGTGTTGTCGCGGAGTCAATGACGCGATATTAAGACACTATAAATGTTAAAAATGATTCAGTGAAGCTGACTTAATTAATATAAAACTATCAATTCATGACCATAAATATGATTGAAATCGCTGAATAACCCCAGAACCATCGACAGGGAACGGGGGGCATCCATGCCTCCTGTAAACGGTTATATCCACAGGGTAATCCTAGTGAGGAGATGATCCGGATCGACAAGGAGGTCTTCAAGGGGATGAAAGCCCTCGCCGAGGACAACCACCCAAACGAGGTAATCGTTCTACTTAGGGGCAAACGATCTGGAGACGAATATCACATAACTGAGTACCTGATCCCACCCTTCGGCTTTGGCTCAAAGAGGTCCGCCAGCTTCCCTGCCCACATGCTTCCCATGGATTTCAGCATACTCGGGACGGCACACAGCCATCCCAGCGGGAACCTGAATCCCTCGACCAGGGACTTGCACAGTTTCTACGGCCGAATAATGTTGATCATCGGCCCACCTTACTCGATGGATAACGTCGCTGCCTACACAAAACAGGGAAAGTCAATACCTGTTCAGGTCAAATCCAATTAGCCACCTACAATAATCGGGAAAATCACAACCGTGTCCCCCGGCTTCAGCTTCGCCGAGTCCCACAGCTTCTTGTTGTTTACAGCGACCCCAACAACTCTCCTGTCAAAGGCGTACAGGGTGTCCTCCCCAAGACTTGAAATGAACTCTCGAAGCGTAGAGGCTGACTCCACCTTGAGTTTCATCGGTTTCGGGTACACATTTCCTCAAGATGAGTGGCTTTTCTTATAGTTTGTCCAGGCCCAGCTCCTTGTAACGCTGTTTGTAACGTTTGTGCCAGGTATCCACGTTAGCCGATGTTACGTAGTTCTTGTGGTGTCTGAAGCCGCCTTTCGCCGTGTGGGGGATGTGCATGATCTCGTGAATGAGAGTGCGGTCCTGTGCCTCTGGAGGGTAGAAATCGAAAATCTCGTGTATCACCTCTATGACGTATGTAGGCTCCATATCCAGTGATTGTTGCCAGATCCTCCCGAGGCCGTGGACCCTAGCGATGGTCCTCTTTGCCTTGCTCCCCCTGCTCCTGATGTAACGTATGTTTTCGAGGTTCACGTGGTCGAATTTGAGCACGTCTACTATGATCTCGATCTTCTTCTTGATATCAGGGGCGTCATAGTACTGGATCATATCACATTACTCGGGCGGCGTGTTTATTGACGATTTGGATCGAAGACTTTAATGGTTGGATGATCCATCCAATGATATCTTGAACACCTCAAGGACAGATCCAAGGAAGATCGCCATGGTAGCCCTCCTTTCAGCGGCAGCCATAGCCTCTAACTTTCTGCTCATCGGGGTTGCCAACGTAAAATTCATGGACTTGATAGTCTTTACGGCGGGCTTCATCATGGGACCAACCATGGGTGCATCAACAGGCATAATGGTCTGGCTTGTGTATGGCACCATCAATCCCTTCGGGTTCAGCTTGCCCATTCTCGGAGCGACCATGCTTGGGGAGGCTGTGTACGGGGTAGCTGGTGGCTTGTATGGGAAGGGTCCCAGGCCATCGGGGTATGGAGTTGACCCATGGGCCGCAGTGATGGGATTCACACTGACCTTTGTCTATGATATATTCACGAATATAATCTCAGCCTACACTGTCGGAATCCCCATCTCTGTGGGGCTGATGACAGGTATCCCATTCATGTTGGCACATGTCCTGAGCAATACCCTGTTCTTCGGATTAGGGTTCAAACCATTATCAAGTTCAATAAAAAAGGTGTTAGGTGAATGAGTGAACAGACATACAAACTTGCAGCAGCGGCACTGCTTTGCACAACTATTCTAGCGGGGGTGCTCGCAATCCAGTACAACGGACAACTTCAGTCGGTAGAGCACGAGTACGAACTTCTCCTGGAGGAGCTTGAAGACAACACGGTCGTTATCAGCATCAGGGTTAATTTCGGGGATGAAACAGTCACGTGGTTTAATGATACCCGCGTACCATTGGGAACAAACTTCCTGAACGCAACAGGTATGATCTCTGAAATAGAACTCCAGAGCTCTGAGTGGGGTGTCTTCTTGAACTCCATTGACGGTGTCGGAGGTGAGGCAAACAGCTTCTGGCTGTGGGACTACTACGACGAGGGCTGGCAGACGGGCCCTGTGGGCGCGGACCAGTGGATCGTGCACGACGGCGACATCCTTAGTTGGACTTATACCTCCTTCGAGTGAGTGAAAGATATGGAACAGGTTCAAATTCTACAGCGGATGGCGGGCAAAACGGCACCGGGGAGGACCCCCGACTTTACAGCCGCCCACCTGCTGTACGCTGTGAGCTTGTTAAAGGAGAACCGGATCGGGCGCAAGCAGTTGGCCGAGACCCTCAGGGTAGGGGAGGGCACGGTTCGTACTATTCTATCCCGTCTATCAGACGAGACTCTGATTGAGATCTCTCGGCCCGGGGTCACCCTAAGCTCAAAAGGAGTAGCTTTCATCAAATCCATTGAAAAGAGGTTGAAGTGGGGAGAATTCCCCTCCACCGATCTCACAGTTTCAGAGTACAACCTGTTCGTCCTCATCAGGAGGGCATCGGAAAGGGTTCGTTTCGGCGTGGAGCAACGGGATCAAGCACTGATTCATGGCGCTGTGGGGGCAACC
>JABIBQ010000057.1 GCA_018652685.1 Candidatus Bathyarchaeota archaeon | reverse complement strand
GTGCACCACCGTCCCACTTCAAGGGTGGGTACGAGGGTGCAAGCAGCGAAAGGCAGCCGCCCATGTACTTCCCACTGGGCGGGGGTAGCCTGAAGGGAGACAGCAAGCCCGGTGAGATAGTGTGGAGCAGGGTCTACGTGAAAACCGATGGCCTGCACGTTGATATCGGCAGGGGATCAGTTGTCTCATTACCCGACGAGGAAACTCAGAGGCGGTGGGACGCGACCACACCGGCTTGGCCCATCATGAGCGCGGTGCTACACGGCGTGTCCCGTGACCAGTTTATGGCCCAGCACAAGGCGAACCACATCCAGGTGGTCTATGCACCATCTGCAGGGGCCGCAGACAAGGCGTTGGCTGGAAAGGCAGCCATGTTCAACGAGCTGGGGCTGGCCGTGCACATCTGCGGCGACGTCAAGGTGGGTTAAGAGATGCACGTCATAGCCGTTGACCTGGGCGCAAGCAACGGGAGGGTCATGAAGGTCGAGTACATCGGTGACGCCTTCAGCATCCACGAGGTTCATAGGTTCCCAAACACACCCGTCCAGAGGGGCGGGAAACTTTCATGGGACATCCAGCAGTTGTGGCGGGAGACAATCAAGGGAGTGGAGTGGGCAAGCGAGGGGGCCCAGAGTATCGGCATCGACTCCTGGGGAGTTGATTTCGGCCTCCTTGACCCCCAGGGCAACCTCATGGAGGACCCGTTCCACTACAGGGACCAGCGCACCGAGGGTATGATGGAGTGGGTCTTCGATCGGATGGGCAGGCGGGAGATATTCGACAGGACTGGCGTCCAGTTCCTGCCACTGAACACCCTGTACCAGCTGGCCAGCCTCGTGAAGAGGAGGAAACGGACCTTGAACAAGGCGGGCGGTTACCTTGGTTTCCCAGATCTGTTCAACTTCTGGCTAACGGGGGAGAAGAGGTGCGAGCTGACCCACGCCACAACGACCCAGTTGTTCAACCCCGTCAAGGGGACGTGGGACGAGGAGATAATCGAGGCCGTTGGGCTTCCCGTTGACCTATTTCCGCCAATCGTGAAACCAGGCACCATCCTGGGGGCGATGAACAGCGTCAGCATCACTGCACCAGCATGCCACGACACGGGAAGCGCGGTTGCAGCCGTGCCCACGAAGGCGACAAAGTTCTGCTACATCAGTAGCGGCACATGGAGCCTGCTGGGGACTGAGGTGCCTTCACCGGTCATCAACGACGCTGTTTATGACCTGAACTTCACAAACGAGGGGGGAGTCGAGGGAACGACCCGCCTCCTCAGGAACCTGCCGGGGTTCTGGTTCCAGCAGGAGCTGCTCAGGGAGTGGGTGGGCAAGGGTGAGGCGGTCACAAACGAGGACCTCCAGGAGATGGCGGTCAACGAGGAGCCCTTCAGGTGCTTCATCGATCCCTGGGACCCCTTATTCATGGCACCCGGGGAGATGACGCCCAGGATAGTCAAGTACTGCAGGGACACGGGCCAGAGCGAGCCAATGTCCATGGGCGAGCACATCAGGTGCGTCTATGACAGCCTCGCCGTCCTGTACAGACACACCCTGAGTGAGCTTGAATCAATCACGGGAAAGACCTACGAGCATATTCACATCATCGGCGGAGGATCTCAGAACAAGGTGATGAACCAGCTCACCGCCGACGCCACGGACAGGACCGTGATCGCGGGGCCCATCGAGGCAACAGCGATAGGGAACGCCATCATGCAGCTCAAGGGAATTGGAATGCTTGATGATGTCTGGGAGGCAAGGGGAGTCCTGGCCGAGAGGCTCCTCCAGCAGTTCTACAGGCCCCAGTCCGGGGCTGACTGGGACACGGCGTACACGAGATTCATGGAGCTGAAAGGACAATGATAGTAGGACTGATATCGGACACCCACGACCGCCTACCGTTGATCGAGAGGGCTATCGAGCGGCTCAAGGAGGAGCGGGTAAAACTGGTCCTCCACGCGGGGGACTATATCTCCCTGTTCACCGCGAAGCCATACGCAGAACTGGACGTGCCCATGATCGGGGTGTTCGGCAACAACTGCGCCGAGACCGAGGAGCTGAAGAATGTCTATTCCGGTGTTGGAGCAGACCTCCGGGGCTACTTCGCTGAGGTCGAGGAAGGCGGGCTGAAGATAGCACTCACCCACGGTCACATTAAATCCGAGATGGACAGGGCTATGAGCGGCGAGTATGATGTCGTGGTCAGAGGCCACTCTCACAGGGCGTCCGTTCGAGAGGAGAACGGTATATTGGTCGTCAACCCAGGCGAGGTCTGCGGCTACTTGACTGGGAGAAGCTCTGTCGCGTTCCTTAACACCGAGAAAAGGTTCGCGTGGATAAGCGAACTCTGATCAAGTTGCCTTTCCTCGTGTAATTATCTAAATATACTGGAATTTGTTAGCGTAGAAACAGAGGGAGCCAAACTGAAATGCGAAGTTTCCTTTAGAGGATGGGTAATTGACAGCTCCAACGGGAAGGGACCACTCCGAAAGGATGTTTATACACCGTCTTCGAACAAAGAAAATTGGTAGACTGAAATATTTTCACACCTCCGTTCACACCCTTGTTTTGCTACAAAAAAGCGCGCGATATATCTGTTATCCATTCCTTTTAGTACATCTTGTCCCAAGTACGATATGTATGGAATTCAGCGTCAGGTCCGAAGTAATAAAACTCTACCCAACAGCCATCTTCGGCAGTCAAACTATATCCAACCAGCAGAACATGAATACACATCCAAACATAGAGCAAGCCAAACGCCTCATAGAGAAGAAAATCAGGGAAACCTTCCCTGACCCAGAAGAAGACCCCATAGTTCAGAGTTATGCAGGATATTTCGATAGGTGGGGAAAAACGTATCCTATAGAGTTTCAGATAAAAAGCATCAAGAAGGGGAGATCATTCCCACAGGTTTCAACCCACGTTGATTGTATGTTCATGGCTGAATTGGAAAACAGGATACTAACTTCGGGACATGATAGAGATGCGATCCAGGGCGGTCTTGTATATGATCTCGCTGATAATGGAGTTGAATACGTCAAACTCAACGGGAAAAAGCAAGTTCTTGTCACAAACGATGTAATCCTCCGAGATGATGAAGGTGTGTTAGCCAGCGTTCTCTTCGGCCCGGCTGCGAGAACATCTATCAATAAAGAGACTGTGAATCCTCTCTATTTTGCATGGTGTCCAGTTGGAATAGCTTATGAGACGGTTGAAGAGCATCTGTCTACAATAACTCAGTATTCAAAGTCTGTTTACGGTGACAAAATTGAGACAGCACGACATATTATCTAGCGTCTGGCATGGTCATTCTGGTTGAATGTTTTTATGTTATTTAAATAGCAAAGTGGACTGGGATAGTTTCACTCCCTCGTTTTGCTCCAAACAAGCGCACAGCTGATGGAATGCACCTAAAATATTATTCCAAAAGTATTCAATATTATTGAAACTGCATATTTTAATACGGGGGCAAGATTCGAACTCCACCACTAGGATAAAACAGCAGAGGGTTTGAGCCCTACTTGATTATGGATAAAAGTGGACTATTTTGTCCGGTACTACCTTCACCGTGACAAAGTTGCTGTGATCAAAGTCAGAAGTTTGATCCATGTCGGAGTAGTATTTGTTGAAAACCCACTTGGAGAAAGCTACATATCCTTCCTCTGGTTCAAACCCCATCTCAGCCTTACCGTAGACCAGTGCACATTTGGATGGGGTATCTCCCTTCTCGCCTGTCTTGGTTCCTTGCTCTAGAAATGCTAGGGATACTATATTGTTGCGTTTGAGGTTGGCAACTCGTTTGGATTTCTTAATTGAGACGAAGTAGAACACTCCATCCTTGTAATTGAACCATATAGGTGCAGCATGAATGGTGCCATCCTTGTTATGACTGCAAAACATTGTTGTATAAGCTTTCTTGAATAGGCTCTCTTTGTCCTCGGGGGTCATCTTGTTGCTGCTCATCTTGTTCTCTCCTATACATAGTCCATAAAGAATAATAATGAACTACTATATCTGGCACGCGCGCGGTTGGGTTCGAAACATCCTTCTAACGCGCGAAGAATTTATCTGATATCAACAGAAGGTTCTTTGAGAGCTGTTCATATGAACTCATTATCCGTTAATCACCTGTCAGATATTATCCAGAAAAAGATCCTAGAACTCCATGAGGAACCGGAGTTTCAATGGGACGCAACCAGGACCACTTATAGTACAGATGACCAGGGGAAACCCCGGATAAAAATCGCGGTCGGAAATGTCCCCTTGGACTATGATCTGTGGAAAAGTTTAAGGAATCCAGCCGTTATTGGCCTTCACCCTGTAGGCCTTGAGCAGATTTGGGCCTATTACGCCAATATACGAAAGGAGCGTGTAGATGAATCAGGTAGGCAAACCGTTTTCCAGATACCACGCAGTTTCGAGTTCGCCAAGGAGAACTACAAGAGAGCAACCATTGTCTCGGTGATGCTCCCGTTCTCTGAGAAACTGGTTCAGCAATACATTCAAGCAATCAAGGAAAACCCAAAAACCTCCTCCCACAGATTCGCCAGGATGTACAACGACGTCAACATGATGATCAACAAGGCCATTGTCAGGACTGCGATAGAGCTTGTTGACGGGGATAACGCGGTTGTCGCCATGGATGACAAGACGGTCGAGGCCATCTCCAAGAAGGCCGTTCCTCTTACCCAGCAGGGGGTCTCACATGGACCATCAAAGGGAGGAAATTATCCACAGAAAAGTTTAGCCGCGTTGCTGGGGCTTGGGCAGTTTGGGGTCTCAAGAATTGTCTTCAGGGATGAGGTTGAGGACGGCGCGATATCGAGGTACATGGGGCCTATCAGGTCAATCGTCATCTTCGATAAAACTGAGCTCAAGATGAACGGGGAGGACGGTGTGATCTACCCATCGGAAGAATGGCGGCAATTTTTGTTCAAGTTGTACGATTTCACTGACCCGGGGCTCAATGAGTATCGGTTCTGTAGTTATGTTCCTTTGAGCGATTCGGGATGTGGAAAATGCGTAACGATATGCCCGTCTGGGGCTCAAGCGAACTCGACGCCTTTGCCCAGTGGCGATTATAGTCAGGAGGTGAAGGAGCAGGAGCACAGGTTCTACGAGGATAAGATCCAGTTTGATTATGGGAGCTGCTGTGATGATCGTGGGCAATTAGCTAACTTGTACCCTGAGTGGTCCTGCGCGAGATGTGTTACTATCTGTGGTTCAGAAGGTCTTCGGAGGCCGGCCTCAATAAGTCAATATTACGAGAAAAAGAAAGAACTGTTACACTCAAACTGACTTAGGAGATTTCCTTAGAACCTTAGCACGACGCGCACGCACCAGTGGTGATATCACTGAAATCGCGCGCGCTGGATAAAACTGTAGAAATAAATGGAAAGACGCCCTCACTTGGAAAAATAAAAGGGAAATGTCAGCCCATCGTTGGCAGGCTTCCATTTCTTCAGCTTTTCACTGACACCCCAGAACATCCTAGGTCTATAGAGGTATAACCACGGTGGGTCATCCCATGCCTCCCTGTAGACTCCCTTGAATAGCTCCTCTTTCTTTGCCAAATCAAGGGTTCTCTCGGATTGATCAATTAGGCTGTCAACTGTAGCGTTCGAGTATCCTTCCCACCATGCACCCTTGTACCCGGAGTGGAGTTTCTCCCTGCAGACACGATATGTGCTGAGAGGACTTGAGTCGAACCAAGCCATATCATCGATCTCCTTTGCCTTGACGAAATCGCTGTACTCTCCGGGATTGTCATTGGGATAGGAGTTGATCTTAAGGTCTACTCCAATTAGCTCATACTGGTCGTGAAGGTTCTCTGAGAGTACCTTGGTACCCCATCCGTCTCCGAATGGCTTGTTAAGAGAGATCTGGAGACCATCACCATATCCTGCTTCCGCGAGAAGCTTTTTTGCCTTCTCTTGATTGTATGGATATCCTGGAACATCGGGAACGTAGCCAAGGCTCAGTGGGGAGAATACGCTTTCTAGAGGATAAGCGGCCCCGTTCAACACTTCATCGATGAGTCGCTTCTTATCGATACCATAGTTTAGTGCCTGCCTTACTCGTTTATCCATACAGGGTCCCTTCTGGGCGTTGAAGAAGTAGATCATGCAGACGTTGCTCTCCTTCTCAACAATAGTGACCCTTGGATTGACTTGGTCATGTAATGAAACGTCCAGTGATGGAATGAAATCGGCCTCGCCACGATTCAAAGCCTCAAGCCTCTTCATAGCATTCGTCTCTTTGATCCAATTCACCGTCTTGTATTGGGCTTCTCCACCCCAGTAATCCTTGTTGGCTACCGTGACGAGATGTTTATCGGAGCTTTCTTCAAGGACATATGGTCCTGTGCCTGTCAAGTCCTCCTCGATTGTGTCAAAGTGATTCCTTGGAGCGATGGGCATTTCTATGAGTAAATCAAGTAGGTCGGACATTGGAGTCTCCAATTCCATCTTTACTGTTTGGTCATCAAGGGCACTAGCCACGGTTTTCTCGAAGTAGCTCGGGTAGACCCCCTTGGTTCCTGCCTCACCTTTCATGGAGGGATCCCTGAACCTGTTAAAGTTGGCAACAACGTCATCGGCAACCAGTTTTTCTCCATTGTGGAACGAGACACTTTTCCTGAGTTTGAATTTCCATGTCTTAGCGTCGGATGATACACTCCAGCTCTCAGCTAGCCCGGGTCTGAAAGTCCCAATGCCATCCCGTTGGACTAGTGCGTCATAGATGCTGAACAACATACTGACCCTTGTTGAGGTGTCGCTGTTCGTGTGTGGGTCTCCGATTCGGACACGTTTGTGATAAATATTTACGGAGTTGGTCATAGATAGAACCCAGAATATTATAAATGATATAATATTTGCGACCGCGCGCGTGTTTGTATATGTTATTTATCTAATCTATGTTGAAAAGTGGACTGAGAGGGAATTGAGCCCTCGGCTTCCCCTCTGACAACGGGGGAGTTCTAAATTCATTAGGCGCAGAACTTTCTGATGACGTACTCCTGGACCTCCGCGGCCTTGTGGACCGAGTTCAGGTCAATCCACTCCTCTGCCCCGTGTGCCCCGAACCCTATTGGGCCAAACGCAACTGCTGGGATGCCTTTTCCATGGATTATCTGTGTGTCCATCCAGCCGCTTCCCCCAACCCACTGTGGCTCCTTCCCGAGGACCTCAAGGCTCCCCTGTTTCAGCACCTTGCAGATCTCCTCGTCTGGGCTGATCTCCATTGACCCCCTGTAGAACGTGATCTCGTAATCTGCCTTGAACTTGGGGTCACCCTCCCTGAGGCTCTGGAGGAGTCCCTCCATCTCGGCCTCCACGTCCTCTCTTGTCTCGCCGGGGATGAGCCGCCTCTCCGCCTCCAGCTTGCACCTGTCAGGGTACGTGCTGAGCTCGACTCCACCGCTGATAATGCTGGCGTGGATACTGCCCGGCCCAACAAGGGAGTGCTTTGTCTCTCCCAGTATGTTCTGTATCGCCTCGACTCCGATGAGGACGTGTCCCATCTTGGCGATGGCGTCAACCCCCCGGCCGAAATCGCTGCCGTGGGCCGCGACGCCGTGTGTAGTCACGTCGATCCAAGCGAAACCCTTGTGGGCGACCTGGACGTTGAAGAAAGTGGGCTCGCTGATTATTGCCGCGTCAACGACGGTCTCCTTCATGAGGTGCTCCGTCCCGATGCTGGCGAACTCCTCGTCACAGACAGCGGCGATGATGACATCACCCCTCAACTGGTCCCCCGAGTCAACGATGGCCTTGACCGCGGCCATGCTCGACGCGAGACCGCCCTTCATGTCAAAGCTTCCCCTTCCGTAGAGCTTGCCCTCCTTGATGACCGGGTCAAAGGGGTCAATGGTCATGTAATCCACACCCACTACATCGGTGTGTCCGTTAAGCATCAGGGATTTTCCGCCGCCAGAGCCACTGAGTGTACCGATGACGTTGGGGCGTCCAGGCTCCACCTCGACTAACTCAGTCACCAGGCCCACTGATTCCATCCAGTCCTTGAGGTAGGACGCGATCTCGGCCTCACCAGCTGCCCCAGGTACCAGGGAGGGGTTCACCGAGTCAATCTTAACCATGTCTTTGAGTAGTTCTGTGAGCTTGGTTGGGTCGACGTGAGTCACCATATCCAAGTTGATGATGCCTTGAGTGTTAAATCGTTTCGTTGTCAAGAAGATGAAAGAAAAGAAGGGGGAGGATCAGCGGATCCATCCGGGGAAAACGGGGTGCTTGCTGCAGATGAACTCCAGCAGGTACGGCCTGTTCGAGGCGTTTGCCTTCATAGCCCGTCTTAGGGCTGGCGCCACCTCGTCTGGGTCGTCCACTCTCTCGGATTGGATTCCGAGGGCCTCAGCTACCTTGGCACTGCTCTGGACCTTGTGGCCTGTCAGCTCCCAGGTGTACGGGCTGTGGCCCTTTCCCCAGAACCCTGGGCCGTAGCCACCGAACCCATCATTGTTGATGTGGACCGTTGTTATTCCCATCTCGTACCGTACCATTGTCTCCCAGTTGCCCATCTGGTATCCAACTCCTGCGTCTCCCGTGACACTGACTACCTGCCAGTCCGGGAACGCCAGTTTTGCCCCCATGGCTCCCCCGAGGCCGTAGCCGAGGGTGGTCACGTTGCCCCAGCCGAGGAACCCGTGGGGTACCTGTGACTTGTAGACCGCGCTCAGCTGGTCTCGCGTGTTCCCCGACTAGTGGGTGACCAGGCTCTTCTCCATATCCAGCACCTTCATGAGGTCGCCGTATACCCTGTACGGGTTGATGGGAGTTTCATTGGACTCCATGAGCGGTGTGTACGTCTTCATCATGGTGGCCCATGAGTCCTCGATTTCCTTGTGCAACGCCTCGTTGAGCTTGGATGTCCCCTGTTTCTCAAGCTCCCCGTTGAGCTGTCTAAGGACAAGCTTGGCGTCCCCCATGATGGCGTGGTCAACAAGGTACTCGGTGTTGAGGTCGCTGTCGTCGATGGTCACCTGTATGATCTTCTTGTGGACCGCGTCGGGTATCTTGTGCATGAAGTGGCAGGGGTTGTGCCCCATGCCCACCGTCAGCACAAGGTCCGCCTTCATGAGGAACCGCTCCGCCGGCTCGCCCCTGACTCCCAGCGACAGTGGGTGGTCCTCGGGGAAGACGCTCTTTCCCTTCAGTGTAGTGAGCACCGGTAGCTGAGCTGCCTCTGCGAACTCCCTGAGCTCCGATGCGGCGTCGGCCGAGAAGACGCCCTGCCCAACGAATAATATGGGGTTTCGTGCCTTTTTCACTGCCTTTACCGCCTTCTGGACGTCCTTGGGGTCCCCCATGCTCCTCCAGCCCTTGACCTTGGCGTATGGGTAATCCACTGTCTCGTAGTCGCCCAGGTCCTTCGGGAGCTGGAGGAGTACCGGCGATGGCCTGCCCGTCTTGAGCTTGGTGAATGCCCTGCGCATGTACTCAGGCACCCTCTCTGCCCTGTTGATGTAGCCGCACCACTTGGTTACGGACTTGAAGCCCTCGTCGATGCTGAAACGCGTCCTGCCGTACTCCACGGCCTCCACGCCATCGGTCAGGCAGAGGAGTGGCACAGAGTCCTCGTACGCCTGAGCGAGGGCACCGTACGCCATCTGTGTTCCCGCCGCGTTGACGCCCCCCATGACGGTGCAAACGCCGAAGTCCTTTCCGTCCATGACCCGGCTGTAAGCGTCTGCTACCGCGACGGCGTACCGCTCGTCCCTGACCATGAATATGTTGATGTCAGGGTCTGCCCCGATGGCGTTGTTGATAGGAGTGGTGGGGAAGGTCGCAACCCCCCTGATGCCCTCTGTTTTCAGGGCCTCGACTAGTCCCTCTACTGCTTTAATCTTCAATCTGGTTCACGGGTTAAACTTCGTGGGATGAGAAGAAAAAACCACCGAGTCAACGCTGCTCGATGGTTAGATGACGCCCTTCTTCCTGAGCTCCTCGACCTTCTCCGCCGAGTAGCCAAGGAGTCTGGTGTAGACCTCGACGTTGTGCTCGCCCAATAGCGGGGACGGTGCCGAGATGTCCCCTTTGGTCTCGCTGAACTTGATAGGGAACCCAGGTTGGACCAGCTCGCCCATTGTCGGGTGGTCCACCTTGACGAACATCTCACGCGCCTCGGCCTGCGGGCTGGCCTGGACCTCGTCCAGGTCCAACACAGCAGAAACCGGTACGCCCGTCTCCGCGAGGATATTCACCACTTCATCTGTGGTCTTCTCCTTGACCCAACCGTCCACTATCTCTGGTGTCAGTTCCTCGACCCCGAGTAGCGCAGTGAAGCTGTCCGTGATCCTTCCCGGTGGCAACGCGAACATCACGTAACCGTCACTGGTTTCTCTTAGGCCCGAGACACCAACCCTTCCCGATTTGCCCGCCCTCGTCCATGACATCTGGGTGAGGTTCCAGAAGCTAAAGCTCTGCATGGTGCCGATCATGCTGTCCATCTGGGCCACGTCAACTTTCTGGCCCCTGCCAGTCTCGTTCCTGCTTACGATTGCAGCCAGTATCCCGATGAGCGCGGTGAAACCAGGGACAGTGTCCGCAATAGCCTCGGGTGACTGCAGTGGCGGGCCGTCAGGTGCTAGTGCGTCCTTTGTGACCCACATGTATCCGCTTGCTGCTTGAGCTATGGGGTCAAAGCTCTTCCTGTTGACCCATGGGCCCGTGTGGCCGAAACCGCTGATGCTGGCGTAGATAATCTTTGGGTTGATCTCCTTGAGGACATCATAACCAAGGCCAAGCCTGTCCATGGTGCCGGGGCTGAAGTTCTCCATTACCACATCCGCGTCCTTGACAAGCTCTTTGAACATGTCGTTGCCCTCCGGGTTCTTGAGGTCCAGTGTGACTCCCTTCTTTCCCCTGCCGAGGAACAAAAAGTACGGGCTTTGGCCCTTCACTAACGGGGGGAACATCCTGGTCATCTCGCCCCATTTTGGCTCGATTTTGATGACGTCAGCCCCCATCGCGGCCATGTATAATGTGCAAATGGGCCCTGCGTGTGCGTGGGTGAGGTCCAGTACTCTGATTCCCTGTAACGCTGTCATATCTGATACACGGATGTTGGGGGATTTAACTGAAACGAAAAAAAGGTAGTTTGGCTACATCTCGCGTAGCCGTTTCACCCTCTCCTCTATCGGGGGGTGTGTGCTGTACAGTGCGTCCAGCGCGGTCTTGTTTGGGTCGCTGATGAACATGTGGCTCACCGACTCGCTTACCTTCATATCACCTCTGTTGTGCTTGCCCAGCTTCTCCAGCGCATCAGCGAGGCCATCTGGGTAACGTGTCATCTCGGCCGCCGATGCGTCCGCGAGGTATTCCCTGCTCCTGCTGACAGCCATCTGGACTAGACGGCTGAGTATGGGGGCAAATATGGCGAGCAGGAAACCGATGCCAAGGATCAGCACGTCGATGCTGCCGTTGTTCTTATCGCTCCTCCTCTTTCCACCGAACCTCCAGCTGCGGAGGATCATATGGCTCAGTATGCCCGCGATCCCGACCAGTACCGCCACCAGGGTCATGAACTGGACGTCCTTGTTCCTGATGTGGCTGATCTCGTGGGCTATGACTCCCTCAAGCTCCTGCCTGTCGAGGGTATCAAGGAGCCCTTGTGTGACCGCTATGGATGCATTCTCCGGGTCCTTGCCTGTGGCGTACGCGTTGAGCTCCATGCTAGGCATCACGTAGACGTCCGGCTTTGGTATCCCGGCGGCTATCGCCAGCCCCTCGACTGTGTCGTTAAGGTAGATGTACTTGTTACCCTCGGCTGGCTGTGCATTGGTTGACATCAGTACGACCTTGTCGCCGTACTGGTAACTGCTCCAAGTGTAGATGCCCGTGAACATGATGCCCAGGGGTACCATTATCGCAACGCTGCTCGGGTCGAACAGGTAGCTGATTGACACGATGAGGGCGAACAGCACCGCGCTGACCACTATTGCCAGCAGGATGCTGTCCCTCTTGTTCCGGGACTGCTCGTCGTGGAAGCTTCTTCTCTCCATACTAGAACTCTACCTTCGGGGCCGTCCTGGCCTCGTCTGGGATCTCCAGGAAGTCCTCCTTTCCTCGTCCGCCGGCGAACCATACGCCGGGGATGGTGGTCACCACGTTGTTAAAGTCCAGCACCGTGTCGTTGTAGAACTGCCTCGCGTAAGCGATCTTGTTCTCCATGCCCTCTAGCTGCTCCTGAAGGAGCTTGAAGTTCTCCTGTGCCTTCAGGTCAGGGTATGCCTCGGCTACTGCAAATAGCCTGCCCATCATCTGGGAGACCATGTTGTCCGCCTCAACCCTTGCCTGCCTGCTTCCAGTGACCATTCCGGCCCTGGCGTTGGCGATGCCCTCGAAGATTTCCTTCTCGTGGCTCGCGTAGCCCTTTACCGTGTTGACCAGGTTGGGGAGCAAGTCGTACCGCTTCTGTAGCTGCACGTCTATCTGTGCCCAGGCCTCCTCTATGCGGTTGCTCAGGGTCTGGATTTTGTTGTAGTAATTTACATAAATTAGAACTAGGGCTCCACCGATTACCACGGCGGCTCCCACTATTGTCCAAATCATTTGATTTGTTTCACCTTGTATGTTTGATTGAACCTAGGGTTATAAATGATATTCAGAATCTGATCAGAATTCAAACCAATTCTTGAGGACATAAAATGCCCGAAGGGTCACCCACTTGCTTGACTTGTGCTTCTCCTCGATGTCCACCCACATCTTGCCATTGTATGTGTTTTTCAGTATCCATGTGCGCGCGCGTCAGGCGACACATTCGCGAGGGACCGCGTGATCTCCAAGGTTGAAGAAGGCGCCCTTCTAGCAATAATGAATGCCGGTGCGTACTGGTTCTCCATGAGCAGCCACTACAACTCAAGGCCGAAGGCCGCTGAGGTCATAGTCATGGACGGTAAAAGCAGGTTAATCAGGGAACGTGAGACCCTTGACGACCTTCTACGGGGTCAGATATCCTCAAACTCGAAGTAGACGATCTTTTTCCGCTTCTTCTTGGACTCCATGCTGAGTTCCTTGAGCTTGCCGATGTCCCCCGTGCTCTTTACGTGGGTCCCCATGCAGAACGTCTCGGTGAAGGGGCCAATCTTCACCATCCGGAGTGTCTCGATGTTCTTGGGTATCTTGGCGAGGAAGCTCTGCTTGCGTTTGTCGTCGCCCACATCCAGTTCCTCGCGGCTGGTGTAGTAGATGTCAACGGGAGCGTCAAGCTCGACTGCCTCGTTGAACATCTTCCTGACGGTCTCCACCATCTCCTCGTCGATCTCGCTGGGCTTGAAGTCAAGCTGGCTGAAGCTGCTGAACACCTTGGGACCGCTGCCGAGGGCCTCGAATAGCCCCGTTAGCAGGTGCTCCCCGCTGTGTAGTCTCATATATTTGAACCGCAGGTTCCAGTCAACCACCCCATGGACCTTCTCGTCGATGGTGATGTCCTCGCTCAGGTAGTGGAAGACCTGTTTACCCCTTTTCATCACCTTGATGACGCGCACTTCTTCTCCATTAACGATGAGCTTGCCCGTGTCGCTGGGCTGTCCCCCTCCCTCGGGGTAGAAACCCGTCTTGTCCAGTACCACGAACTTGGGGCCTGTCCTTATTACAACTGCGTCGAATTCCTTGAGCTCGGGGTTGTCTGTGTAGAGGAGCACGCTGTCTTCCATTTTTCTCGTACAGAAAGCACAGTGACTGGTTTATGAGTCTTGTCCGGGCTCTCTGGAGAAGACCACCTGACCGTCAATAATGGTCATGTCAATCGAGATGTCCTTGATGGTCTCCGTCGGCACGGTCAGTATATCCTCCCCCAGTACCACCATGTCGGCCAGCTTTCCCTCCTCAAGGCTCCCCAGTTTGTCCTCGTCCAGCTGCTGGTACGCCGAATTGACGGTGTAGAGCTTCAACGCCTCCATCACCGAGACCTTCTGGCTTGAGCCGATGGGTCGCCCCGCCTTGGTCTTCCTGTTCACCAGCCCGTGGATGGCCATCAGGGGCGGGTACGGTGCACACGGGTGGTCGCTGTGTGCTGCTATCATCATATCAGCGTCGAGGAACGACCTCGCGGCGAACATCCGCTCAAGGCGCTCCTCGCCGAACGCCGGTATCAGCTTATCGCCGTGATAGTAGACGTATGGCCCGAAAATGGTCGGAAGTATCCCAAGTTTCTTGATCCTCTCAACCAGCTCGGAGGTTATGACCGTGCAGTGGATGTCCCTGTTCCGGGGGTCATCCCGCGGGTACTTTTTCTGTGCCTCCTCCATAATGTCAAGGTACATGATTATGGCCCTGTCCCCGTTGGCGTGGGCCGAGATGCGGTAACCCTCTTTGTAAGCCGACATGATCTTCTCGGGGGCGATCTCCCGTGTTGTTGCCATGACCCCGTAGAAGCCTGGCTTGTTCAGGTACTCCTCGGTGACTGCTGCTGTCCTCGCCGAGATTGCCCCGTCGAAGAAGAACTTGAGCCCGCCGATTCTAAGCCAGTCGTCACCCAGCCCCCTGTATATGCCCAGCGCGTCCAGCTCCTTGAACAGGTCAATGTACACGTCCATCCTCATCCTGATGGGCAGCTCGCCTGCGTTCTTCAGGTCCAACGCCGCCCTGATCTCGGCGCGGCCCACGGTGTCATAGACGCACGTCAGGCCGTTCTCGGCACACTCCTCCAGAATCTCCCTTGCCCCCTGGTATGACTGTGCCCTCGTTGGGACCGATCTGCCCTCTGGCCTGATGGCCTCTATCGCCGTCTCGTGGAGCCCGCCCACGGGTATCCCGCTGTCGTCCCTGTCAAATTTTCCACCGACGGGGTCAGGTGTGTCCTTGCTGACGCCCGCGTTCTCGAAGGCGAGGCTGTTGGCCATGCTGAAGTGACCACCCACCGTAGAGAGAATTATAGGGTGCTCCGTGCTGGCCTCGTCCAGCTCGTACCGCGTGGGATGGCGCTTCTCCGCTAACTTGGAGTCGTCCTCCTGGTAACCGACGACCCATTCACCTGCGGGTGTAACCGAGGCCCTTTCCTTGAGCTTTCCCACAAGATCCTGTATCGAGTGGACGCCGGCCTCCTCGCTGAGGTCAACGTAGAGCAGTCGCCCGGCCCCCACGTTCATCATGTGGCAGTGGCTGTCAATGAGTCCGGGGATGACCGTCCTTCCCTCCAGGTCAATGACCTTGGTGTCGTCACCGACTAGTCCTTTGACGGCTTCATTTGATCCTACATTGAGCAACCTGCCGTACTTCACCGCAACCGCCTCTGCCGTTGAATCACTGGGATCCATCGTCACTACCTTCCCGTTTACCAGAACCATGTCAGCGTGCATCTCATTGACCTTCCATCGACGGTAATACAATCCCCTTATCCTAAATATTATATTCCCAAGAAACTCTCAGCAAACCATGTCAAGGCATTCCGAGATCAGGGAGATGGAGAAGAAGTACGTCTACGGGACATGGCGGTACGAGAACACGTGGAACCCCGTGATAATGGAGTCAGGCGAGGGCTGCTATGTTACGGACATGGACGGCAAGCGGTACCTGGACTTTTCATCCCAGCTCATGTGCAGCAACCTGGGACATAAGAACCAGGCTGTCATAGACGCCATCACCGAGCAGGCCAACAAGTTGTGCTATGTTGCACCTGGCTTCGGTACTGTCCCAGCTGCCATGCTCGGGAAGAAGCTTGAGGAGATCACACAGGAGGGGCTTGTCAAGAGCTTCCTCACCAACGGCGGCTCAGAGGCAAACGAGGCCGCCATCAAGATCGCGCGGATGTACACCGGCAAGGGCAAGTTCATCAGCAGGTACAGGTCGTACCACGGGGCAACCTCGGGCGCGATAGCCCTTACGGGCGACCCCCGGACCCAGCACGCGGTGGGCATGGGGGGCGTCGTCAGGGCCCCCGACTGCTACTGTTACAGGTGTCCCTTCGGCAAGGAGTACCCCGGTTGCGGTATCACGTGCGTTGAGATTATCGACGAGATCATCAGGATGGAGGGACCCAACTCCGTCGCGGGTGTCGTGATCGAGCCAATTGTCGGCAGCAACGGGATTCTGGTGCCCGTTGACGAGTATGTCCCACGGCTCAGGGAGATATGCGATGACCACGAGATCCTACTCATCGCCGACGAGGTGATGTCGGGCTTTGGCAGGACGGGCAAAATGTTCTGCATGGAGCACTGGGACGTGACCCCTGACATCATGTCAATGGCAAAGGGCATCACGGGGGCGTTCCTGCCAGTGGGTGCCACCATAACCAGCCACGCCATAGCCGACCACTTTGACCAGCCGGGCAACCTTTTCAGCCACGGTCAGACCTACGCCATGCACCCCATGGGCTGCGCCGCCGCCATCGCCTCAATCAAGGAGTACGAGGACAAGAAGATCGTGGAGAACGCGGCAAAGATGGGCAGGTACATGGAGAAACGGCTCAAAGAGCTAATGGAGTCACACAAATCAATAGGCGAGGTCCGTGGGAAGGGGCTGTTCTGGGGAGTTGAGCTCGTCAAGGACAGGGAGACCAAGGAACCGTTCGCCACGAGGAAGGAGAAGTTCCTGCCAACGATACAGAAGAAGATGAGCGCGGCGGCAATGGAGAAGGGCGTCTACCTGGTGAACATCATCAACCACTTCATCGTAGCGCCCCCACTCATCGTCACTGAGAAGGAGATCGATGAGGGGATTGCGGTGCTTGACGAGGTCCTGGCGATAGCGGACAGGGAAACGGTCTAAACTCCTGACCCCCCGGGATTCTTCCCTACTTGTTCATGATTTAGGATGATCTAACCTAGTAAAACCTCATATAACTTTTCAGTGGATACTGTTCATGGCATCCAAACCTGCAGGTAGGCTCCAGTTCATAGACTTCACCCGCGGGCTTGTGATGGCGATAATGGCATGGGACCATGTCTCTGGGTTCTGGAACCAGTTCCACCAGGGAAGCGAGGGCGTCATGGGAGCCATGAGGCCCTTCATGAACACCACGTGGTTCCTTGTTCGGTTTGTGAGCCACTACTGCGCCCCCACGTTTATCTTCCTGGCGGGGACGGTGCTGGCCATCTCGACAATCAAACGCGAGGCAAGGGGAGAGTCACAGTTCGACATCAGCGGCAGGATAGTCATCAGGGGTATCGTGCTACTGGTGGCGGAGAGCTTGATTGTGGCCCCTGCCTTCGGGACACCGTGGGCCTATTTCGGCGTCATCGCGTGCATCGGCCTCAACTTTATCATATTCAGCTTCGCAAGGAAGCTGCCCAATTGGCTCATACTGGCCCTGAGCCTGTTCATCGTATTCAACCACAACTTCATCAATCTGGACTTTATCCCCAACGACGTGGCATGGGGCCACTACCTGAGGGTGATTCTCCACGAGCCCAACTTCGAGATGAGGCCATGGGTGGGGCTATACCCAATACTGCCGTGGCTTGGAGGCATGGGGATGGGATGGGTCTTCGGGTCAATCATCAGCGGTTATACCCCCGAGCAGATCAGGGGGCTGGAGGGGCCACTGAGAAAGATAGGGCTAGCATCAATCGGATTATTCATCCTCGTTAGGGGCATCAACGGCTACGGTAATCTGCTGCCTCGTCAGGGCTGGAGCCTCGTGGACTGGCTGTACGTGAGCAAGTACCCGCCCAGCCAGGCGTTCCTCCTCTGGACCCTCGGGGGCATGTGCCTGTTCATGTCTTACGCGTTGAAGCACCAGGACAAGTCCACCTTCAACACGGGGGTCACGGGCGTGCTTAACCAGTACGGGCGAGTTCCGCTTTTCTTCTACCTGACACACCTGTGGCTGTACAGGCTGAGGCTGCCGGGTGCGCCTGGGATGTTCTACATGCCTATGGTTCCGACTCTGGCTCTCTGGGTTCTGGGTCTTTATGTCCTCTACGAGTTGTGCAAGAGATACGAGATATTGAAGAGAAATCACCGTGGATCGGTGCTCCAGTACATATAGGGTGATGTGATGGGAGACAAGATAAGCCGCAACACGTTCATCGCCATCCTAGGGATCATCTTAGTCATAACCGCAGCGAACCAGATCATGAACCCCCTCGCCTACGAGGTCGTGGAGGAGGATACATGGTGGTACAACCGGGCGGGCGTGAACTTTGAGGGAGACGCCGGGATGAGGTTCAACTACAGCACTCTTGGGACTGGGCGGCTTCGTTATGAGGAAGGATACTCCTTCCGGGTCAGGTACGAGAATGAGACCCATCTACCAAACATCGCCTTTGCGTGGGATGACATCGTTCCCATGAACATGAGCGATGCGGCATACATGAGCTACAACCGGTCAGACGTGGAGGCTGTGTACACCTTCGGAGATCCCGTCAACGAGTCGGTCCACGAGCACTATATGATGTATAGCGAGTTTGATAGGATCAGTGAATCTGGTAACCGCACTGGATACGTAGGTTACTGGAACTGCACCAACAGCGCCAGGACAATCACCGTTATCGTTGAGCACGACATTGACGGCAACCGCACGGACCTGTTCCGCATATTCAACCACACCAGGGCAACCATCACTGACCATTACCCTGGTCAGAGGCCGCGATCCGAGGGCTCCGTTAAGCTGCCCTTCGACGTGAACACCCTCATCAACGTTGCATTGATGATAATGCTTACCATTGGTTTTAGCTTCACGTACATGATGGAAGGCTTCCCCAACTTTGCTCACACAAGCTATGCAGGGTTGGGAGCCATGGTGAGTTTCATACTTGCCCGATTCTTTAACTTCAACGCGTATGATACTTGGCCGTTTGCGGCCCTTGTCGGGGGTATCTTCGGTGTAATCCTTTACGTAGGCATTGTCAAGCGCATCCGGTCGCACGGTGGCTACCAGGATATCACCCTAACACTCACGTTCATCGTGATCGCGCAGGTACTGCCCTACCTTTACCTGATCTTCAACTACTGGGCCAGGTACTTCGGGGATGTACCGGCACAGGGGTACTACCTCGGGTATTATGACTTCAACTACCAAGGTATACCGGGCATAGCTATCATCAGCACCGCTACATGCATACTGCTCATCATCGGGCTCAGATACTTTTTGACACAGAACAAGATCGGGTTGAGCCTCAGGGCAGTGGCCGAGAATGAGCCCCTGGCTGCCACCATCGGGATCAACACCGACAGAGCTCACTACGCCAGCTGGTTTATCTCCGGAGCCTTATCCGCGCTGGTAGGCAGCATCATGACGATCCACGGCGGGACTAGACTGGGGGGCACCGATGACATGATTGTCAACGTCATGAGCGGCGCCATTATGGGAGGTGTCTATAACGTCTACGGGGCGATAATCGGCGGCCTCTTCGTTTCCTTGTCTCAGGTGGTGTTGAACAAGGTATTCTATGAATTGTTTGGTTTGGCGGTAATGAACTGGCAGGGACTTTTCCCCATGGGGTTCCTAGTGGTCGCTCTCTTCATCTTCCCCAACGGGATCACTGGGCCCGGTGGTATTGACAAGCAGAGGCTCATCAACCTCTGGTCCAGAATAAAGGAGATGTTAGGGATCACTCAAGAAGGCACTGCATCATAGCGACACCGAAGTTTGCTCTGCACGCATCGCAGCGGATGCATGTTGTCTCCTTTGCGCCTGCCTTGAGCCTCTTGACGAGTCCCGGTTCTCTGATGAATGGCCTGCTCATGCTCACCATGTCTGTCAGGTCAGCCTCGATAGTCTTCTCCATGGTCTCCAGGTTGGTGTAACCGTGGACGAGTCCCATTGGTGTGGGCTCGGTGGCCTCCCTGATCTTGACGGCGTGGCCGCCAAAGTCAAGGTCCGGGTAATCTGAGTTCTTTGCCCTCTCTCTGAGGTCTGCCCTTCTCCCCCTACCTCCTCCGCTTACCTCGATGAGGTCGATTCCCTTGGCCGCGATCGCCTTTGCGACGATGGCCGACTCTTCAATGGTGAAACCATCATCGCTGAAGTCATCGCTGTTCATCTTGAGCATTACCGGTGCGTTCCCCAGCTTTCCGCGCACCTCGTCGTAGACCTCGAGCAGAAGCCTCATTCTGTTTTCAAGGCTTCCACCCCACTTGTCTTCGCGCTTATTGACGTGCTTGCTGAGGAACTGGCTGATGAGGTAACCATGTGCGCCGTGGATCTGGACCGCGTCGAACCCAGCCTGCATGGCCCGCTCGGCAGCGTCCCCGTATCCCTCGATAATAGACTCAATCTCGTCGCCGCTGAACGCTCTGGCTATCCAGTCATCCTCGCCGTACACGCTTGGCCCCGCTCTGTCGGGCGAGTGGACCACTCCTCCGTGGTTGATTTGTGCCACGATGTGACCGCCATGCTCATGCACTGCATCAGTTAGCTTCTTTAGCATGGGTATCTGGACGTCTTTGCTGATACCCGCCATGCCGTCGTGAGCTTTCCCGCTGTCCATGATGTAGAGGTGGCCCTTGATTATGAGGCCGCACTCTCCCTTGCTCATTTTCTCATAGTGCTTGATGATGGTGTCGTTGACTATACCGTTCTCGTCCGAGAACGCGCTGGTGGTCGCGCTTCTCATGAAGCGATTCCTCACCAGCATGTCCCGGATCATATATGGCTCGAAAATGTCTGACATGTCATAGATGCATACGCCGCCTTTTTTCAAGGTTGCCTCAGACATTTTTTTAGTATCTACAGATGACGGTTAATTATGAAACTGGAGAAAGGAGAGCAGAAACGTTACTTCAAGGCGGGGGGCGAGTGGTGCTACATCTGGACGCCACCGGGGTTTGAACCGGGAAAGACCGCACCTGTACTGATTCACCACCACGGTGCAGGGGGCTATGTCAGGGAAGGTGAGTCCGACTGGGTTGACACGCCCAGTAAGGCGGCTTACCTGAGGGCCGCAATGGATGACTCAGGCTGTGTTGTGGCTGGCACCCACGCATGCGGGAACCACTGGGGGAACCCCTGTAGCGTCGAGGCCAACACGGCACTACTCAAGCATCTTGAGGGGGTCGAGGGCATTGACACCGGTCGCCTGGGATTTATGGGCGGGGGGCTTGGAGGGGCCGTGATCTGGAATAGCGTGCTTGGGCCTTTCGCCGGCAAGGTGAAGGCCGTGGCGGTGATGCAAGCTGTGGCAAACCTGTCAACAATAGTCGTTGAGCAGAAGTTCAAGGGAGTCATGCTGGAGGCATACGGGATCCCCCAGGACTCGCCGGATGACGAGGCCATCAAGCGTATCGTCAAGTACGACCCCATGCCAGGACTTCAGGCACTTGAGAAAGGAACGAGTCTACCGAAGACTATCATCTACCACGGCGCGAAGGACGTGAACATTCCGCCGGACACCAGCGCGAAGATGCTGGCCGCGGCTCTGGAGAATGCAGGCGGGGATGTCACGCTGGAGCTGTTCGATGAGGTGGAGCACAACACCTACGCTATGGGGAAGCCTATGGAGGATAAGCTGAGGATCTTCTTCTCGGTCCTCTAATTCTTTCAACGCAGTTTTAAGTAACTTTCACCTTCCCTTCTGCCATGCCTAGGAATATTATTATTATTGGCGGCGTGGCAACTGGGCCCAAGACGGCCGCCAGGCTCAGGAGGCTTGACCATGAGTCCGAGATCACAGTTATTGAGAGACAGGACTTGCTGAGCTACGCGGGCTGCGGTATGCCGTACTATATCGAGAACGTCATAGAGGAGTGGAACGAGCTCCTGGGAGGCGCATCAATCAGGGACGCGGCGTATTTCAAGGCCAACAGGGGTTTCACTGTGCTTGACCAGACGGAAGTCACAATGATAAACAGGGAGGCGAAGACCGTTACCTTCGAGGATCTGAGGACGGGGGAGGTCACGGACATGCCATACGATAAACTGGTCTTGGGTACAGGAGCGAGCCCCTTCGTACCAAGGATGGAGGGAGTGGACCTCAAGGGAGTGCACAGGCTCTACAACCCTCACCACGCCAAGGCCATCAGGACCGAGGTCGATATGGGGGCCAAGAACGTGGTGGTGGTAGGCGGTGGCTTGATAGGGATCGAGAGCTGCGGCGCGTTTGTGGCAAGGGGCTGTTCCGTGTCAGTCATCGAGATGATGCCGACACTCGTGCCCAACCTGCTTGACCCCGAGATGGCTTTCTTGCTTGAGAACTACCTTGAGGGGAAGGGAGTGAACATTGTAAAGGGGAGTCCGGTCGCCAGGATGATTGATGACGGGGTTGGCAAGGTAAAGGCCGTTGAGACTGCTGATGGTCGAGTAATCACCGCCGATCTGGTGGTTGTCGCCATCGGTGTACGCCCAAACACTGAGTTAGCCGTCAAGGCGGGGCTTGAGACAGGCCCAACAAGAGCAATAACGGTAAACGAGCATATGCAGACCAGCGACCCCGACATCTACGCGGGGGGCGACTGTGTCGAGTCAACCCACCTCCTGACGGGTGAGAAGGTCTATGCGCCCTTGGGCAGTACCGCCAACAAGCACGGCAGAATCATCGCCGACAACATCGCGGGACGCGGAACCACGTTCAAGGGAATAAACGGTACAGCCGTCTTCAAGATACTTGACTGGAACTGCGGCACCACGGGAATCACGGAATCAAAGGCACGGGAGCTTGGCCATGACGTTGTCACGGCCATCGCCCCCCGGTCTGACTACAGCGGCTACATCCCCGGTAACAAGACGACGGTAATCAAGTTAATTGCGGACAGGGAGAGCTGCAAGGTGCTGGGCTGCCAGGTCGTCGGTCCCGGTGATGGGGTCAAGAGGATTGATGTCGTTGCCACCGCAATGAAGTTCGGTTCAAACCTGAAGAACATCGCGGACCTGGACCTTGGATACGCCCCGGCCTACAGCACGGCCATCGACGCTGTAGCCCACGCGGCAAATGTCATGAGGAACAAGGTGCAGGGGTTAGCACACGGCGTCAACTCAGTTGAGCTTAAGGAGAGGCTTGACGGAGACGCGGAGTTCGTGCTCCTTGATGTCAGGAGGGACGAAGAATACAACCGTGTTCACTTCAAGGACTTCAGAGGGTTACACATCCCCGTAGTTGACCTGAAGGAGCGCGTGGCTGAGATACCCAAGGAAAAGGAGGTAATCATCTTCTGTGCCACTAGCATCAGGGCATACAACGCCGAGAGGACTCTCAGGAGCCTCGATTACGATAATGTGAAGATACTGGACGGCAGCCTCGCGGCTTGGCCGTTCCCTGGTTACCTCACCTCTTAATCTCTTTCCTAATCTTATCTGCTATTTCCTCGAAGTATTCTTTGTTTCTAGGCTTGAACCTGCCTGCACTGCTGGACAACGTCGGCCCCGCCTTCTTAGGCCTTGGTACGATGTGGATATGGACGTGGGGTATAATCTGACCCGCGTTTGGCCCGTTGTTGAGGCCGATGTTGCTGGCAGGGGCGTCGAACACCGCCTGAATGGGGTTGACAAGCCCCTTGAGGCTGTCGAAGAGCGCGGTGTATATTTCTTCGGGCAGATCCTCCACGAACTGCTCGTGGTGCTTGGGGATGAGCAGCACGTGTCCGTCCGCTATCGGCGCGATGTCAAGGAAAGCCAGGGTGTACTCGTCCTCGTAGACCTTGTAGCTGGGTATCTCGCCCTCGACTATCTGGCAGAAGATGCACATTATTCATCAGGCCTGATGGCTTTCATGGCGCTCTGGGGGCAGAGCTCGCAGCAGCAGAAGCACTGAATGCACTTGTCCATGTTGAACTCGGGTAGCTCAGTGATGGTGATCACATTCGCAGGGCATACCTTGACGCATACACCGCACGCGATGCATTTCTCCGGTTCAACAACGATGGGCATCCTGATATCATGGAACATTTGGTGGTCTTGGTGTGTCACCGGCTTCTTCATTGGGTGCATTACATCCTCTACTGATTCACCTACCACTTCGATCTCATCCATTCCCTTGGGTCCTATGTTCCTCTGGGCTGCTAGGTAGTTTGTCCCCACACTTAGTGGATCCCAACCCATGATCGCAGAGGCAACCATGTCCACAGCGACAGCGTCCTCACCCGCGATGATGAGTCCGAGTTCCACCGGGTCTCCCGCTGCCGGTCCTTCCCCCTCCATTGCGACGTGTGCGTCAACTATATGGAGCTTGATTTGGTCCTTGATAGCCGTGTAAAGGTCCAGTAGCATGTGACTGAACGCCTCCCCGTCGTTCTTCATCTGGACGTGGTGGTGAGCCTTTGTTCCCCCCTGCTGGAGACCGAACAGGTTCTTGACGGCACAGGTGAGGGTGGTGAGCACGTGGGTCTTGAGGGTCGGGAAGTTGATGACTGGTTTTGTTGTGGAGGACTCGGGGAACCAGAAATCGTTGACCGCAACCCCTTTAACAGTCCTCTTTATTGGGGCCTCCCTGTCGAGAACGCTAATCTCGATGCCGTTCCCATCGCATATCTCCCTCACGCCAAGCCCATCAAACACAATGTCAGGTCTAGTATAGGAGCCAGTGGCTGGGCACTCCCCCAATGTTGCCGGACTTCCCTGCTCTATTAGGAGCTCGTGGACGCCTAACACGACACGCATGTCAGTGGTTGCACCAGTCTCGGGTCCCTTGACTGTGAATAGGTTAGGTTTGAGGAGCGTCTCCTGTCCTGGCTCTATGAACTTGCCAATGCCGCCAAGGAGCTCCACAGCCTTTTTTGTTGCCTCTTTGACGCCAATATCTGTCTTGACGACGGCGACCCTGTGCTTCATATCAGTGTCAGGGGGGGGGTGAGCTGATAAATCATTAGTGTTTGGCTCCCTGAATTACAAATCCTTGTTCAATATTCCAACGAGTCTTATGTCCAGACGCGTGCGCCTAACTGTTATTGATAAAATCTTAACACAGTGCACTAGGAATATCTCATAAAATTAGTGTGCTCATACTACCTTCGCGTTTATTTTCATTTTACTAGTAACGTAATGATCAGCAATTTTTTTCGTCGCCTTCGTATGTAATAATTTGACCTATCGGATTTGCCTTCTTGATCAAGGTTATCGAATAATCTACAAACCTCATATACACCTGGTGAGGCGAAATGGAATGGCATTCAGTTACAGTCCCCATTAATGTGAACCGATTTGGCACTGCATTTTTTAAATATCCTCGACTAAATCCCTTTGATTACTATGGGCTACAGCGAGGAGGCCGTCAAGTTCACAGAGGATATTATCAAGAGGGCTCACAAATACGGGTTCCCCCTCGTAGGAATCGTTTCTGCGGAGCAATACGATGCCTATCCTGGCCACTACATCGGTCACAGGGGTTACAAGTGCGACACGGGGAAGACAGGCGACTACATGGATGGGGCCAAGAGCCTCATCATCCTGGGGGTCCAGATATGGGACAGTCTCTTCGACATGGTCATTAAGGTGGGTGATCACCACGAGTACCCCGATGAGTGGAGGGGCAGGTACTATGCAAGACGCATGATGCGCCACCTTGGCAGCCTCGGCTACAGAACCGAGTTGGAGCCTGACCTGCTGAGCAAGAAGCGGATGGCCCAGATGAGTGGTATCGGCAGCTTCGGCAAGCAGAGTCTTATCGTCAACCCTGAGTTCGGGCCGTGGTTGAGGCTCAGGAGCGTCCTCACTGATGCCGAGCTTGTACCGACTGGGCCCGTTATCGAGGATCAATGCGGAGAGTGTGAGGAGTGTATCAAAGCGTGCCCAGTGGGTGCGTTGAGCCCCTACAAGGTGGACTATGACAAGTGCCTACTCGGTATGAAGTGGGAGGACAGGATGAGTCCGGAGTTCAAGGACATCTACATGGAGCACAGCCCGAGCCTTACCGAGAACACGTGGCTCATGTGTAACACGTGCCAGAAGGCGTGCCCTATTGGCCATGACCTAAGGTTCGAGAAACGGGAGAGGGCCCCCTCACCCAAGTAGCTTCTTCATCTCTTCTATCGTCTCTTCGCTATCCAGCATGGCCTGGATGTGGCTCACGAACGTGAGGGCCCCTTTGATCTCACTGAGAGTGTACTTATCCATGGTGTCTGAGAATCTGTCGTCGGTCATGGTCTTGTCGATGATCTCGTTGATGTGGATCTGGGATGCCCTGAAATAGGCGAAAACGGATTCGCTAATGGCTTCTGAGTTGCCCTCTTTGCCGTGGAGCTGCCAGATGAGGGCTGTCAGCATGTCGATGAACCTGTGGCCCTTTTCCGTCTTTAGCCACTCCTCCTTGTGAGCGGCATCGTCATTGAAGAATACCTTGGCGGTCCTGCAGTAGAGCTTCTGAAGTGTCCTCTTTCCCTTGGTCTTACGATGTCCCGCCAGTTTGACGAGCCCGACCTGCTCCAAGGTGTCAAGGTACCTGTAGATAGTCTTGAGGGTCTTGGAGTACTTTCCGTCTGGGAGCGAGTAAAGGTCGTGGATCTCCTTGACTGTCCTTGTTCCACTTGCCAAACCGTCCATGATGATACCATACTCCTTTGCGCGGGAGAAAACGCTTTCAGGCATGAGCTTGAACCGTTCCGGTTTGTCTATTATATAGTCCTCGTACTCGCCCATGGGTTTGTTTTGTCGCTTGCTGTATATGTCTGTTATGGTCTGTGAACCACTATCTTTATATATTAACGTTTGACATGTAATGACAACGGTGAACAAAGTGTTAGAAAGGTTGATTGGAAGGACTCAGCCTGAGGAAGAGCCGCTGTCGGAGAAGATGGAGGCGCTCAGGAAGAGCGTTGACGAGGTGCAGAAGTACGAACTTCTCACCACAAACCAGTACCTTCAGCAGATGGACATTATAGTTTCCATCCTGAAGGACATCCAAACCCAAGTGGACTGCGCAGCCAACGCATAGCAAAGGTTTCATATTATATGGCGCCCGTTGGCGTGATTGCAATGAACTTGATGAACATAGTCAAGCGAACTATGCAGCCAGAGCCATGGGCCGAGGGTGAGAAGATCCCATGGGACGAACCTGGGTTCAGCGGGCGGATGCTCAAATACCACCTCTCACAGGACCACGACATGGCCAGCAGGCGATTCAAGATCATCGACATGCACGTCAGCTTCATAGACGGGCTCGTTGAAGGACCAAGGAAGGTACTGGATCTTGCGTGTGGTCCCGGACTCTACGCCAGCAGGTTCACGAGTCTGGGTTACAAGGTCAGGGGGATAGACTTTGGGCCAGCGTCCATCGAGTACGCCAGAGGGCAGGCCGAGAAATCCGGTCAGGAGATCGATTACGTCCTTGAGGACATGAGGACGGCCGACTACGGCGAGGGCTACGGGCTGGTCTTGTTTGTCTTCGGGGAGTTCAACGTCTTCAGGAGGGGGGATATCGCGGCCGTTTTGAGGAAGGCTTATGATTCACTCGCGGAGGGCGGCGTGTTCGTGACCGAGCCCCACACCTTTGATGCGGTGAAGGCCATTGGTGAGGCTCCAAAATCGTGGTACAGCGGCGAGGGCGAGCTTTTCATGGAGGGGCCGCACCTGGCACTGATGGAGTGCTTTTGGAACGAGGAGCAGCGGGTTGCCATCAACAGGTACATAATACTGGATGCGGAGACCAGCGAGGTGACGCTTCACTCGTCCACGATGCCCGCTTACACCAACGACGAGTACGTAAAGTTGTTCAAGGAAGCAGGTTTCAGCGAGGTCGATTTCCACGACTCCTTGACAGGCGAGGACGAGGGCCGCAACGATGAGCTGCTTGTCATCGTTGCACGAAAATAGGCCGGACTTTTAGTCTTGGCTCTCCAATACTCTCTTGGTTGACTCCTCAAGGCGCTCGATGTTTCTCATTACTACTTGGAGGTGCCTCTTAATCGCGGGATCCATGTCGTATCCGAGCTTCTCCTCGATGAATTCGGTGTATCCCTAGATGACGGCTATGAGTGTCTTGACCTCGTTCATGAATTCCTCGATGAACCTGAATGTCCTGCAGTCCAGCGATGGGTTCACAACGGCGCCGCACCTCGGTGATAACTGTCTTTTCGCTGAGGGAATACCTGATGTTTACCGCAAGGTCCCTGCGACTGAGAGTGGCGAATCTACCCCTTCCCTCATTGATGTGCCAGTATCCAAAATGATTTCCTATGTACTGTTGGTCTATGGCGAACTCGAAGGGGCTCCTCCCGATGATCTTCTTGGGATTTTCATATTCAGGAGGCGTGCCAGCTACCGTTGGGGGTGTCCTTTTAAGATTGGATTTTCCAGGGACAAACAAATATAATCTGCTGTTCTGGGGATGAAAAATAATATGTTAGTCTACCTCATTCTCGATGGTGGTTATGACTTGAAATACGATATGATCATAGGGCAGTCAACGGGCTAATGAAAAAATCCTGTGACTACTTCTTCGCGTAAGGGTTCTTTACACGCGGGTCCCGCTCGGTAAAGTTGCTCATCATGTTGGTGATGTCCTCCTCAGACAGTGGACGGGACAACCCGTAGCTCTCCAGCTTTTCATCAGAGTACTCTGTGCTGAACTTTCTTCTTACTGACTCTAGTGTGTCTCCTAAAACATCGATATAATTAAGACTAGATATCCCCAGCCCTCTCTCAGCCGCCTGCTGGATATGACTAACCTTAAGCGGGTCCAAGCCCATGACGGCGGAGCCGATGGCGTCAACCGATACCATGTCCACGCCAGCGATGATCACGTTGGACTCAATGGGTGAACCGACGACCTCGTCTCTTTCAGCCCCCACAATGCCGTCAACTACGTTGAGCGCTGGCGTGAACAGCGAGGCCAGGTCTACTATCTTCTCGTGGAGCTTGTGGTGCATGAGCTGGCCCCTCTTGTCAACCACCACTCCCATCAGATTCTTCAATGAAAGGGTGACTTGGGCCATGTGGTGGATTTTTAACTTCGGCACGTTGATGATTCGGTCACATTCAAGTACGGTCCTCGCGATCTTGACCTTATTCATAGCCACAGAGCCTGGGATGGGTAACTCTTCCCATTTGTCCTTGTTGAGGTTAATGAGTTCGACTCCTTGTCGTTTCGCTAGGTCTTTCAGCCCAGTGATCCTGAACGTTTTTTTGGTGCCTGGGTTACCGCCCTCTCCTATGACTATATCATGTACCCCTTTCTCCCGGAGGAACTCTATGATAGGCTCTACGACCCTTGAGTCCGTAGTCACGCCCGTGTTAGGCGGCTTGGAACTCACGCAGTTTGGCTTGATGAGAACCCTGTCGTCCGGCTCGACGTCAACCTCATCAATCACTAGTCCCAGGGCTTGTTTCGTCGTCTCGTAATGGTTAGTGCCCTTGACTATGGCTACCCTCGACCTATGACGCAAAACAGACATCAGTGTCACCAAGTTGGACTGATAATGACAGAATATAAAAAGAGTAGCTCCAGTCCACCTGGTTGTCACAAACGCTTTATCGTTGAATAAAAGGTGAAGAGATGGGTATCAAGGATGGAGTACGGAAGCGGAAAACACACTTATGAGCTCGTTGAGAACTGGGCTAAGATTCCTGAAGACTACTCACTGGTGGATGTCACGGGCATATCAATCGACTCAAAAGATCATATCTACGTGTTCAACAGGGGAAAGCGGCCAATGATCGTGTTCGATAGGGACGGCAACGAAGTCTCGTCATGGGGTGAGGGGCTGTTCAAACGACCTCATGGTAGTTGCCTAACTGCTGAGGGTCATATCTTGCTTACAGATGATGACAGCCACGCCGTCTACAAGTTCACAAAGGACGGCGAGTTGTTGATGACGCTGGGGAACGTTGGCCAGTCCTCTGATACCGGGTACCGGATGGGGCGTGACATATTCGAGAGGATAGCCTCCATCGAGAGGGGGGCCGGGCCTTTCAACCTCCCAACGGGTGTCGGTGTAACATCAAACGGTGATATCTTCGTCTCTGACGGGTATGGGAATGCACGTGTTCACAAGTTCAGCCCCGAGGGCGAGCTGATTATGTCGTGGGGTGAACCGGGGGCTGGACCGGGTCAGTTCAGGCTGCCCCATAACCTCTGGGTAGATAAAAAGGACAGGATATGGATATCCGACAGGGAGAACAGTCGTATACAGATATTCGACACCGAGGGGAACCTGCTCGACCAGTGGATCGACCTCCTGAGGCCCTGCCACGTCTACATGGACAAAGATGAGAATGTCTACGTCTCGGAGCTCAGCAGGAGGATCAGTATATTCTCTAACGATGGTGAGCTGCTTGCCCGATGGGGGAACGAGTCCCATGGAATGGATGACCCATTACTGGTTGGGCCGCATGTCATATGCGTTGATTCTCATGGTGATCTGTACGTCGGTGAGGTCGCCACGGCTTTCGGAAAGGTGGACAGAGGAACTAGGACTATCCAGAAGTTCAAGCATGTCGGTTAGGGGGCTATTTATTCGACTAACTCGTAGGCGTGGCCTTCGCCTTTCCGTATCAGTGTCTCTTCTAAGAGCTCCAGTAGCTTCTTTCTAACGGTCACCCTGCTGCCGGTACCTCGCTCGTGCTGTACCTCACGGGTCAAACCGCTCACGTTCTGAGGTCCCTTGATGGCCAGCACGTTCAGTATGATCCTGCTGATCTCGTCCCTTGGCTCTTTTCTACGCTTGATCTTCCTCTGCATGCTGACGAGCCTCTGTATCAGCTTCAGCGGCTCTGTGTACAGGCTGGTTCCGACACGCAGGCTTCCCATGACGCGAGCCAGCTCTGGGTACTCCTTGTCCTGGGTCATCACGGCTTCCAAATAGTCCAATCTGCTCACTATCAGCCCAAGCTTCTCGTTGAGTTCCTTCAACTCATCTTCGAGACCAGACAATTCACAAATGCCATACGTGGAGCTGTTTTTGAGTGTACCGCGAAATACTGATCAGAGAGTGATCACTTTTTCCCAGACTGCCTAAGTACAATGTCCACCCCCTATAGACTCGTGAAAGAAATGGACGAACAACCAAAAAGACACAGAAGAGAAGCAGTTGAGAGCCCGGAGGACATAGCGTTCATCCTGGACACTGTATCAGACAAGGTCCCAGGCATGATCAAGGGGATAATCGGGGCCTTCTTCAGCCCGGAGGCAGCCAAGGACATGGCCAGCAGCGTGGCGGCATTCAGGAAGACCCTCATCGAGGGTGGCATCCCCGAGAAGGAAGCAATGGAGATGACCCGCGAGTACATGCAGACCGTCACCAACTGGAAGGGCATGGTGAACGATATCAAGGTCGGGGAGCACCGCTACAAGGACGAGTAGAATTGAGCTCCTGGGCATATCTACGCTCAGTCCCGGCGATGCTAGGATTACTCGTTCGGGCGCCAGGATGGGCGCTGAACTACAGCATTAGTTACAATCGTGCGAAGAGGGAGTTCAGGCGACAGCTCATCGAACAAGGGGTCCCACCGGTGGAGGCCGATGAGCTCGCCGATTGTTTCCCGTTCAAGATGAGCGACATCCTCTCGACTGCAAGGAATATTCGGTGACCTTGTTTGGGGACCTGTTACATTTAACGCGGGTCAGGTCTCGCAGTACGTCTGGTCTTTTATTACCAGCACCGGCACCGTGCAGGCGTCGGTGACCTGTCTGCTAACACTTCCCAGCACCCAGCTGAGGATGCCACTTGTTCCTCGGTTGCCCAGGACGATGAGGTCCGACCCCCTTGCCCTGGACGCCTCGATTATTGTTCTCGACGGGCTGCCAGTCATGACGATGGGCACAACGTTGAGATCCTTGTGCTTCACCCTGACCTCCTCGGCCTTGGCATTCACCATGTTCTCGTAACTCTCGGTGAGATCCGCTGTGAACTTGGGTGCGTATGGTGGCATGTCTCCCTCCATTATGGGGGGAAGTGGCGGTACCACGCTCAGGACTGTGAGTTCGGCCTTGTTCTGGGCAGCCATGCCAGCTGCCACTTCAAGGGCGTGTAGGCTTGGGTCCGATCCGTCTACGGCGACGAGTATCTTTTTCCACATACTAACTGGAGGGGAATGGCGGTATTTAACTCGAAATCAGTTGAAAATAACACGAACATATGCTAACTAGTTAGAGGAAGGGGGCTTGAACGAGGCATCGTGACCTGGAATTACCAGGACTGGGGTCAAAGAGGTGAACCGTTCCAGGCTCTCGATTGACGTCTCTTCAGAGGTGTTTTGCGTGACCATCTGGGGGACCTTCAATTCCAGCAGGTCCTCTTTCACGATAACCGCGTCACCGACACAGGCGACCAGCCTCTCATCCGTCTCCGCTAGTACTGTGATGCTGCTCGGCGTGTGGCCCAGAGTTTCTATCCCTTTCACTGACTTGGTCAGTTGTTTCGCTCTGTTGATGGCATCCACGTCCACGATTCCCATGAACGCGTCGGCGAACTCGGGCCAGTACAGTTTTCTGCAGTACTCTAGCTCCTTTTCGGTGTTGATGAGTGTCTCGACATCCAACAGGCCTTGAGGCTATGTACAATTAATTCGGCCTACTGTATGTTCTGGGAGAATCAGATTGGTTCGTTGGAACTTGGAAAATACGCTGATTTGGTAATCTGGTCTGAGGATTTCATCGATCTTCCTTCAGAGGAATTGTTGAACCAGAAAGTAGAGACGACAATGGTAAACGGTGAAAGTGTATATTTGAGGGATTCCTGAAAACCGTTATTTCCTCTAATTGGGTTCGAACCCCAGTACATGTGGTGATATCACTATATCCTTCTTTTCAATCGATGATTTTATCCTAACTTCAGTGTCTTTACACTTGATCGAAGATGTCTTTTAAAAATGGAGTTTCCAGTAGGCTCTTGTTGGTTACCATTTTCATGGGAGGCATTCTATTCACTGCCAACGTCACAGCAGGTGTCCATTATCTTGACGAGTGGGGTATCTACGAGCTAGACCTGGAGGACGGCACAGTGACCCCGGTATTCACGGGCCCCGATGAGTTAACCACTATCAGGCTCGACCCAACCAGTGAATTATTTGCTGTTTCCATGAAAACCGGTGGGACAGGTTACGAACACACCGAGCTTTACACGGTTGGCATCGATGGGGCCGACTTGACAAGGCTCACCGATAACGAGTACTGGGACCTCTACCCCTCGTGGTCACCCGACGGTGAGGAGATTGGTTTCCTCTCATTCCGGGACCAGACCCTGGACATCTGGGTGACGGACGCTGATGGGGAAAACCAGAGGCTCCTCTATGACTCGGGGGGGCACGACGCTGACCTGCACTGGGTGGGCGACGTGATCGCGTTTACCCGGGACAGCCAGATCTGGGTGATGAACAGCGATGGAACCGACGCCCGGAGACTAACAGACCCGCCTAGGGCTGGTGAGTGGGGTGAGACCGTGCTCCCCTTCGGCGACTATGACCCGAGGGTCAGCCCGGACGGCTCTCAGATTGTCTTCGAGCGCCTAGTCGATGATTCCACCATTCATGGCAACTATGACCTGTTCCTGATCAATATAGGCGAGTCCTCTGAAACCCGTTTGACGGACAGTGGCTGGACTCAGGGACTTGTCTCCTGGTCAAATGACGGGCAGAAGCTGGTTTATACCGTTTCAGCTGTGGGCCTGGAGGGCAGATATGACCTTTTCCTGATTGAGCCTGATGGGTCAGGCATGGAGGACGTCACATCTGAGATTTTCCCACCCGGGTTCATGGCCAACTCCGCGATTTTCTCGATGAACGACTCCAGCATCTATTTCATTGGTAATTGGTGGGATTGGAAAATTTTTGATAGCGTGCTAACGTGTTCGTTTACATCACCGCAGATTGACCTTGGTGATACTGTAACTATTTCTGGTTCCCTGGGGCCTCTAGTTGAATCAGTGTTTGTCCAGGTAACGGTAACGCGACCCGACGGGAGCGATGATATTCATGATGTCGTAACCGATGAAGGGAACTACGTATTGGACATCAAACCTGACCAACACGGAGTGTGGGAGGCTCAGGCTAGCTGGGAGGGTGACTCTGGCCATAGTGAATCAACCAGTGAGGTCACAGAGATTATCGTAAGAGAGGAAACAGAGCCGGAAGAACCCGAGTCAGAGGCTGACGGAATCTCTGGGTTCTATCTTGAGGCTATCCTACTTGGGTTAATAGTGTACTACTTGAAGCAGGCGTTTTCGTGATAACCCCAATTTTACCTATGACTTATCTGAGACATGTTTACCTTATTCTGGTACATATATGTCGCATCTCTTATATTCAAGGGTTTGGCAAAGAGGCTAGAACGATAATGAACCCGTGTAAAACATGTATCAAGGTTTACAGCACGAGCCCGTGCACGAGCCTCAAGCACTGTGCCTTCGAGGGTACAGCCGAACAGCCATTCAGTGAGGTCCAGGTTCAAAGGCACTCAGGAAAGCTCCTTTCAAGCCAAGTAGTGCTTGACGATTAAACTCATCTCTCCCCACTCGGCTTGAAGGGTGGGACCCGTTTTTTACGCCCTCGGAGGGCCTGCCTCGACGCGATCCCGCATCTCCTCAACTGAGCCCCTCCACGTATTGATGTTCTCGGACCACCAAGTAGCCCCAACATCTATCCACGGTGCCAGCGTCTCTGCCCCCTTCTCGGGGTCACCGGGGGACTCGCCGCTCACCACGATGTCGTAGTTATCCATACTCCCCCTCCGCTTCTCAATAATCCTGATGACCTTTCCCAGATCCTCCACGGTGAACGCCTCAGGCCAGTTTCTGCCTGGGCTGACGCCGTCGTACCGCGCCGCCCTGTATAGGGGACGTGTGCTGGGCAGGAAACCGGCCACCCAGATGGGTATCTCCTCCTGGTAGGGCTTGCCGTAGGTGACCTCGTCGAGCTGGTAGTGCTTGCCCCGGAAGCTGAAGGTTTCCCCGCTCCACAGCCCCTTGATGATGTTCAAGGACTCGTCAAGCTTGTCTGCCCTTAACCTCGCGTTGGCGTCCTCGCCGAACTTGGTGTACTCCTCGGGGGGAGCTCCTAGCCCTACCCCGAGTATGAACCTGCCCTTGCTGAGGTGGTCAAGGCTGATCGCCTCCATGGCTACCTTCCACGGCCGCCTCCTGGGCAGGGGGCAGACCATGGGGCCGATCTTGATCCTGCGTGTCATGGTGGCTACGGTAGCCAAGTTGACGGCGGTGTCACCCATGGGGCCGTCCCACTGGAGGTGGTCCCATGTAAAGAAACCGTCCCAGCCGGCATCCTCTGCGTCCGCGGCGAGCTCGGCAACGGTATCGGGGTGGTGGTAGTCACCGAAGTTGGGGACGTTGATGGCGTACTTCATGGATGACCGTTGTATGTGAAGTTAAAAAGTTGGACGGATGTTGGGGTTAGCCTACCATGCCCGGTGGTAGAGGTCAACGATCTGTTCCGCAGTGGGCACTACGGGGTTGTTGCCGGGACTCCCCGAGGCGAGGCTGTCCTCGGCCATCTTCAGCACGCTCTCGTCGAAGATTGTTAGGTCTACGTTGCAGACATCGCCGAGCCGCGGGATTCTGAGATCTTTGTTGAGTTTCCTCAGTCCTGTTACTAGCTTTTCGTTTGCGACCTTATCGGTGTCCCAGTCGGTGGCGTAGCCCATTGTGCGGGATACCGTAGCGTAGCGCACATATGCCCCTGATATGGAGAACTCGGTTACGGCTGGGAACAGGACCGCGTTTGATAGTCCGTGGGGCACGTGGTAGAGGGCACCGACGGGTCTGCTCATCCCATGTACCAGGCAGACGCTGCTGTTGGGGAACGCGATGCCGGCTTGTAATGAGGCCAGGGTCATGCCCTCACGGGCTACCTTGTTGTTTGGCTCGTTGTACGCGGTGAGTAGGTTCTCGGAGACGTGTCTGATTGATGACAGGGCGTATGGGTCAGTCATGGGGCTCGCCTTCACCGAGACGTACGCCTCGACTGCGTGTACTAATGTGTCAACGCCCACATTGGCGGTGAGCTGAGGCGGGCAGCTCATGGTGAGCTCATAGTCAACCAGGGCCACGTCAGCCATGAGGTTGAGGTCCAGTATCATCATCTTGACGTTCCTGGTGGTGTCCCCTATTACGACGACCTTTGTTACCTCTGCCCCTGTCCCGGCGGTGGTGGGTATGGTTATAATTGGCACTCCCTTGTTAGGCACCTTGTGGAGCCCCGCGTACAGGTTGATGGACTGGGGGTTGGCGCTCATGACCGAGATGGCCTTGGCGCAGTCCATTGGGCTACCGCCGCCCAGGCCCACAACCATGCCACAGCGGTTCTCCCTCAGTATTTCAAGGCCCTCCATGACGTTGAGGTCGGTGGGGTCGGGCTGGACATTTGAGTAGATGGTGACGTAGACGCCTGCCCTTCTCAAGTAATCGGCTATTCTACCTGCGAGCCCGCTGCTCACCATGTATGAATCCGTAACGAGGAGGGCGCTCTTGACCCCGAGCCTCCTTGCCTGTTCTCCTACCTTCTTGCTTGCCCCGGCGCCCACGATTATGGTTGCGGGGATATTGAACGGTGTTGCCATTGTCTGAGTCCTCCGATCTATGTATCTGAGTTGTTGATGTCCGTTGATTATAAATGGACGCTGTGTAAACCTCAAAAACCCGTGGGGTATGGGTTCTTCATGACTACCAGGGTCGACGCGAGCTTTGTGATAGCCTTTGACGGTGAGAGCCACCGCATTCTCAGGGACGGTGTTGTTGTCATCGAGGGGAACACCATCGTCCATGTCGGTAAATCGTACAGTGGCCAGGCGGACGAGGTGATTGACGCCCGGGGCAAGATGGTGATCCCCGGGTTCATCAACCTCCATGCCCACATCACACAGAGCCCACTGAGCATGGGGATGAAGGAGGACATGCCGCGGGGCGCCAGGATACCGGGCTCGGGCACGTTGTCGGCTAACCCCTGGGTGCCGGAGGATTGGATGGGGGAGGCGATGGCAAGGAGCAGCGTGTACGAGCTGCTGAAGAGCGGTGTCACGACGCTTGTTGAGCTCGGTGCCCCTGACTGGCTGGGGTACAGGGAGAGCGTGGACATCATCGGTGGCCTCGGTATCAGGACGTACATGAGTGCAGGGTATAGGAGTGGCGTCAGGGTTGAGGGCGAGCTGAGTCATGACAACGATATGGGGTTCAAGCAGATGGAGAACGCGTTGCGTTACCAGAGGGAGCTGGAGGGGAGCCACGACGACAGGATGAGGTTCATCCTGTACCCGAGGACGGCTGACCTTGTCTCGCCCGAGCTGTTCAGGGAGACTATGAGGGTTGCCGAGGAGAGGGCCCTACCCGTTGAAACCCACGCGGCCCAGTTTTACGGGGAACTGCGGGACATAAAGAAGCTCTACGGGGTGGACCCGATTACATACCTCCATGACCTCGGAGTGTTGAAACCGAGGACGATCCTTGGTCACGTCATCTACGTGACGAGCCACCAGGAGATAGGGGAGACGGTGGATGCCCCTGAGTTGGACCTGATCGCTGGCGGTGGCTCCACAGTGGCTCATTGCCCGTACGTGTTCGCCCGTGTTGGCCGTGCGCTGGAGAGTTACAGCAAGTACATGGACAGGGGCGTCAACATCGGGTTAGGGACGGATATCTTCCCCCAAGATATGCTTAATGAGATGAGGTGGGGCGCGATCCTGAGCAAGGTCATTGACTGTGACAGTGTGGCTGGTACCGCCCCTGACCTGTTCAACTCTGCAACCGTCTATGGGGCGAATGCCTTGGGCAGGAGGGATCTTGGCAGGATAGAGGTTGGTGCTAAAGCTGATATTGTCTTTATCGACCTGAACACCGTCCGCATGAGCCCCATCAGGGATCCAATCAGGAACCTGGTCTACGGGGCCACGAGTCAGGACGTGGACAGGGTGATAATAGACGGAAAGACGGTCGTGATCCGCGGTGTGGTGGTAGGGATGGATGAGAGGCTGATGGCTAGGGACCTCCAGCGCATCGGGGAACACTTCATAGACGCCATACCGGGCAGGAACAGGGAGGGAAAGAGGGCGGAGGATATATCACCTTTTAGCTACAACGAATGGGACGCATAGTTCGATTTCGGCACGCGCTTCGTAAGCCTGCCCGCCTCCCCGAACATGTACGAGTGAAACTATTCTGGTTAGACGCAGAATCCTGCATATCAAAAACTAATCCATAATTTTATCCCCACTTCACCATTATAGAGTCTGATATATTTTGAAAATAATAGCGTTCAACGGAAGCCCCCGGAAAGACGGAAACACAAGTATCGCAATCGACACCGTGTTCGAGGAACTGAAGAACATAGAGACCAACCAAATTTATCTCTACGACTATGAGATCAAGCCGTGCACAGCATGTTCGGCTTGCGTCAACAACAAAGACTGCAAATGCGCCCATGACGCGGATTTCAACAAACTATACCAAGAAATCCTCGACTCTGATGGGATAATCCTCGGCTCACCCGTTTACGTTGCAAGTGTTACGGGTCAGATGAAGCTGTTCCTTGACAAACTAGCCATAGTATCGAAGGCAAATAATGACCCGAATGCCCGCAAAGTGGGTTCGAGTATTGCCGTTGGCAGGAGGGCTGGTCATTTACCGACTTTACAGGCAATGAACAGCGCTTTGTTGGTTTGCCAGTTCATCGTCCCAGGTTCTTCCTACTGGAACATGAGTATCGCTGGAGCCAAGGGCGCTGTCTCTGAGGACTCTGAAGGAATCGGCATCTTCAGACAGCTAGGTAAAAACATGGCTTGGTTATTGGAAAAACTCCAGTAATTTAATACCCACTTCTAACCTATGCGTAGATGTTCTTTTTACGTTCAGAACAGCCTCATTGAACATCATGTCAGAAAAGAAACTCGATCTAAACGTCGACGTATCAGGCCTCTCTGATGACGATTATCACGACCTATGGAAACGCATGGGGCGACTAAGGATAAGAATGGTCGAAAAAATCGGTAAATGCAGCCACGAGGTCGGAGATACATACTACTATGACGACCCGTACCACAAACCAGAGGGCGTATGCCCTGCACTACTCCATGTTTTGGACCTGTACACCTGGAGAACAGCCCTCGGTTTCCCATCCTGGGAGCCAAAGGACAGAAAGGCACATATGATTCACTGCCCAGCGAAGAAGGGCTCAGTCTGGGAGCTAAAAAAGATCTATAAATAATCCATAATGTTATCCTCGCTTCACCATAACGCGCGTGTAGTAATTGGCAACTGGTTTCATATAGTGTAGTAATAAGTTATCCAGAATCATTCCCCAGTGTTCAGAGGATGAGTAGAATGAGGGAAAAAATTGTTTTGGGCTCAGTAATCGCTTTGTTACTAGTTGTTGTTATCATAGAATACTCAGAAGATCAAGTAACTCCAACGACTAGTATGGTTGGCGGTATATACGGTGACGTTAACGTGACCCTTCTGAGCAATGCGGGCGTAATGATTGAAGCAAATGATATGCGAATCTATATCGATCCCATTGATCTCCCAGACTATTACAGTGAATATCCCGCGGACGCCATTCTAATAACCCACAGCCACGGGGACCATTACCAAACCTCTATGATCAATATGCTGCAGAAAGAGGGGACAGTGAACATATTTCCCGAGGTAATGAGCATAGAGATCGCCCGACATGATGGCGTGGGAGTTGACCCAGAGGATGAGTTTATGGTAGGAAACATGAAGATAACTCCTTTCTACATGTACACATTCTCCCCTGTATTAGGGGAAGATGCATCTCATCCAGCAGAGGACAATTACACCAGTTACATTATTGACATAGATGGTTTCACCCTTTTCCATGCAGGGGACACCAAGAACCTGCCGGAGTACGATGACCTAACGGGCGCCATCAATGTTGCGATGCTGCCTCTAGGTCCAGGATGCCAGACAATGGCAGATGAAGAAGTGGTGGCGGCCCTAAATGTAATTGAGCCCGAATACTTCATCCCAATTCACTTCACTGATGGACAGAACGATCAGTTTTGTTCAAGTTTTAGGAGTACTATCGAGGCAGTAACCGAGTGTGAGATAGTCAACCTGGACCATTTCACAACCCACGCTTTCGAGGCAAGGTAGCGCCTCAGGCATATTCGCGCGTGCTAAACAAGTAATCAAATACTACTACTAGACACACTTATCGAATATTTTATTCTCATTTCATCCCAAGCGCGCGCGGTATACACGAAGTTTTTTCTATCCATTCCACAACTTATTTTCCATGTCTAACAAGCCAAAACTCAAGATAACGGTAATCAAGAGACTTGACCCCCATGAATTATTCGATCCACTTCCTGTGACCCTGAAAAATCCAATGGGCCCCTGTTCCGTTTTCCACGATGGACAGGTAATACATGTTAATGAGTCCCTCAGAATGCCTGATGGGTTCTGCGAGACAGCTTGGAAGAACTTTTACCACAATATCAGGACGTTAGGGTACGGGGGGAGCCTTCCCTTCTTTGAAGAGACGAATGTCGCGATAAATAGCTGTACGGATGGTATGAGACCTGTCATCTTCAAGATTGAACGAGTGAAATAACGCGCGCAACCTAATCTATAATATTATCCTCACTTCACCAGAACCATAAAGTACGGCTTCTTTCTGGCTCTACGCCGTCGTTTTGGTGGTATCATTTCTCTACCTCAGGAGCAGGATGGGGAACGCCAAGGTCTCTCCTACGCTAAACGAGGAGTACTACCGAGAGACCATGCGTATCGTTTTTGTAAAATACTGGAGACCCACCTTCAAGATGCTGCTACATTACGCGGACCTTCGCAAAACGAGCCTATCCGAGATCACCGTGGATGAAATACACGACCTCGTGAACTCGGGCTAGCCACCGTTAATGATCGATGTCCGGTCCCACGAGGAGTACGACGGGACTGACGAGCTTACAAAGTACGGTAATATCCATGACTCCAGGTCAATCCCCATCCTGGAATTTGAACCCGCCCTGGAGTGACTTGCCTCTTACAAGGACAAGGTAGTTGTAACAATGTGTCTAGGCGGCGAGTTGTCGCTGGTAGCGGTTGAAATCATGAACGGGGCAGGATTCACAGACGTCAAGAGCCTGAGCGGCGGTACCGGTGCATGGCACGAGAAGGGGTACCCCATCACTACTTAGTAGATGTAGGGGAAGAGCCTCCACGTGCGCTCCTTGTACCGCTCGTATTCCTCGCCAAACTCCTCGATGAGCATCCCCTCCTCAAGCCCTATCCTATAATTCAGCACTGGGATGGATAGTAAACTAAGGATGAAACCGGGTAAGCTTGATGTGAAGACGGGGATAGAGATGAGTCTAATTATCGTACCCGTATAGATGGGGTGTCTAACATATTTGTACAGTCCGCTCTCCACGAGCGTGTGTCCATCTCTTATCTCAAGGGTCCACGAGTAGTTAGTGCTTATAGTCATCTGGGCCCTGACGGTGATTATCAACCCGATTACGAACATCGTTGTCCCTACGACGATCATGGGGGATAGAAACAGGCTACCTGGAGTATAGAGAGGCTCTACTGAAGCGACAAGTATCGCTATCAAGAGCAGTAACCCCGAGACCTGGAAGACCACGTCTTTTTTACGCGGGCTGCCATCCGGCATCTTTTTGAGATAAGGCAGGACAACCGCGACAAATATCACTATAAAGGTCGCTACCCAGGGCCAACTCTCCATGTTGTCCCTGTGTGCAAACACGGTATTAACAACTAGTTTGGACTCGTCCTGTCTTTCCAGCACCCAGTTACCGACGCAAAACGCACCGGTAACTGCGCAAACCTCTACCTGTTCCTTCGGGTGTCATCGGTCTCGATGTCCAGCTCGTGGACCTGCTCCTCGCTGATTATCCTCAGCTCCGCGTTGATTTCCCGCTTCAGGCCCATGATCTCCGAGTCAAGTTTAACGACCTCGGCCATGCTGCCCTTCTCCCGCCTGATAATAGCCTGCCTGACCTGTTTCCCCGCCATCTCGGCGCTAAGCGCCATGACACGTTCCTCGCTCATGCCCACAAAGCCAGCGCGGGGATTAATAAACGGTAGACCCGCCGTACAGTACCAATATTATTTCCCTTATGTCAGGTTGCTTGATGCAAACCGTCAATTATCCCTCCCCACCTTTGCTACCCCATGGGAAAGTCATCCGTCGACGAGATCAGGGAGCGGTTCGACAACGACGTCGAGCGGTTCAGCACCCTAGCCATCGGTCAAACCACCACGGTGGATGCCGTCCTCGCCATGGACCTCATCGCCCAGGCAGCCTCCCTCGTCAATCCCGATGCAAGACACGTCCTGGACGTGGGCTGCGGAGCCGGCAACTACACACTCAAGCTCCTCCAGAGGCAGTACGACCTGGACATCACCCTCGTGGACCTCAGCAAGCCCATGCTAGACCGGGCAAGGCAGCGGGTAGGCGAGGTTACCGAGGGAGAGGTAACCACACTGCAGGGAGATATACGGGAGCTGGACATCGGCGAGGAACGTTACGACATCATCCTCGCCGCAGCAGTGCTACACCATCTACGAGATGAACCCGAGTGGCTCCATGTCTTCAACAAACTGTACGATGCCCTCACCCCTGGCGGTAGCCTCTGGGTCTTCGACCTTGTTGAGCACGACAATCCCGCCGTGCAGGAGCTAATGTGGAAGCGTTACGGCGAGTACCTTGTCGATTTCAAGGATGAGGAGTTCCGCAAGTTCGTTTACGGTTACATCATAAAGGAAGACACGCCAAGATCCCTTCTGTTCCAAGTTGACATAATGAGGAAAGTCGGGTTCACCGACCCCATCGTCCTCCACAAGAACATCTGCTACGCCGCGTTCGGGGCCATCAAGCCCCGTTAACAAAAAAAACCAAAGTTACGGTCCATTGTTATCATTTAATTATCCCATTGCGAACCCATATTCATGAAGTTCTTCATCAGCGTAGATATGGAGGGCATCAGCGGCATTGTTGATGGCACCATGGTAAGCAGAAAGCAGGGCGACTACGAGAGGGGAAGGAAGCTCATGGCCTTTGACACAAACGCCTGCATCGAGGGGATACTGGACTCCTACCCCAAAGCAGAGATCACCGTATCGGACGCCCACGGAGGCATGAACAACATTGACCCAACCGACCTCGACAAGAGGGCCGTACTAGTACGAGGCTCACCTAAGCCCCAGTCCCAGATGGCGGGGATAGACTCATCCTACGACGCCTGCATGTTCGTGGGGTACCACGCCAAGAAGGGTACCCTTGAGGGCGTAATGAGCCACACCTATTCGGGTGGCAACATCGAGTCCCTACACGTTAATGGTATGGAAGTCGGGGAGACCGGTCTTAACGCTAGGATAGCTGCCCATCACGGCGTACCACTGGCCTTCCTGGCGGGTGACGTAGCCACAACGAAGGAGGCGAAGGAGGTTAACCCTGGGATCGTAACGGTGGCCGTAAAGGACGCCATCGGCCGCATGTCTGCCAAGTGCCTCCACCCGGAAGTAGCTCGCGAGGAGATCAGGAAGGGAGCAGCAAACGCTGCTAGGCTCAAGCTGAAACCCATGGCGATCAAAGCCCCAGTCGAGCTCCTCATACGGTTCACAGACGCCAGACGGGCAGACGCGGCAGCATTCATACCCACCACCGAGCGGGTTGACGGAAAGACCATACGCCTAGTGGCACCGGATATGATCGTCGCCTACCACGGCTTCATCGCAGCAGTGCTATGCGGAACCGCCGTCTCATAATTTTTTCCCTTAATCCAGTCACTAGATACGAACACCTGTGTCCAGACCATCGCTTAATACCTAGAACGGTCACATTGCATAGCATGCCTCAACGCGACACCAAGTGGATCACCGTAGCATTGGCCCTCTCCACGGCATCAACAGGACCTCAGATTGTGGCCCTAAGTCTGCTCATGCCCGAGATAATCGTCGCCCTCAAGGCCACGGTCCCCCAGCTAGGCCAGTTAAACACCGCGTTCAGTGTAGTTGCCATCATCGGTTCAATAGTCATGGGAGCCATAACCGTTCGCTACCCACCCAAACGGCTCCTCGTCACCGGAATAACAGCACTCCTCATCGGTATAATCGGAACATCGCTAAGCACAGGATACACGCAGATGGTCCTGTTCTTCGTCTTCTATGGCGTGGGTACCAGCCTGACCCTGCCCATCGTGAGCATATTGCTGACCTTGTACCCACAGGAGCAGAGGACCACGGCCCTGGGCAGGATCTACTCAGGCAGGAGCATCACAAGCATACTTGCGACTCCCATTATTGGCTTCATCGCGGCCCTCTACGGGTGGAGGACGGGGTATATCGGGTTCGGGGCCCCCCTCATCCTCATCGCTGCCATCATGGTGACCGCCAAGATACCGGAACAGCCCACGAGTGAGGGAAACGTTGACCTCATGAGGGGGTTCAGGAAGGTGGCCGCCAACCGCAGCGCACTGGCTTGTATCGCAGGGGCCGCTCTGAGCCTGGCCTTTTTCAACAGCCTCATGGTGTTCAACGGCACATACATGAGGAACACCCTGGGCCTAAGCCTTGAGACCGCTAGCATCGCCATGTCCGTGACTTTCATCGCCGTCGCCGTAGGACAAGTACTAAGCGGGACATTTGCCGACAGAATCGGCATAAAGACCACAACCTGGCTCTCCACGCTCATAGGAGGCATCAGTCTCTTCCTCTACTTCAGCGTCAAGCTACCCGTAGCACTCGCAATACTCGCCTCGGCGATAGGTACCGGAATGGCGGGTACCACCATGACCACCATGGCAACGCTGGCACTGGAGCAAGTACCAGAAAGTAGGGGTACCATGATGAGCCTCAACTCCGCCGCCATGAACACAGGGGGCATGCTAAGCACTGTCATCGGAGGAGTCGCAATAAGCCGCCTCGGGTTCACCGGATACGGTGCAATAATGTTCACAATAAGCCTTGCAGCCACTACTACTTTCTACGCTTGGACACGGGAATTTTAGAACTCTATATCCGTGCCCAGGAACGAGCCGATGATAAGTACCAGCACAGTCTCCCCAAACAAGGCACCTAACAGCAGGCGCATGATAGTAGAAAAACAAGATCGATTCACGCTAGTTTTTTCAACTCATATCCCCATGAAAACCTCGTTTTACATCAAAACCCCCAGGCGCGCGCTCGTAATAGAACCCACTACACGGTATCACAGACTCCATGGAAGATTTAGAGCCATCATTGCATAAATTCACGTGGGGGCGTCAATCTGATACACACAGGCTAGCTGCCTATGCGCTAAGGTATTCATAGGCAGACAATACGTGAACCTTCACTATGTCGATGAACTCGTCCACTTCCACATAATCATCCTTTCCCCCCATACCCTTCGCGTATGGACCGTACACGTACGCTGGCACCCCCGCATACCTCCACAGTCGAGCATCGGTTCCTCCCATGGCTATTAGGGTCTTTGACTCCCTGCCCTCCACCAGTTTGATGTTCTTCTTCAATATACCCACCATCTCCCCGTTGGGGTCGCAGTGGCTTGGCGCAGTGTAGTTCACTTCCTCATAGCTAACGTGGGGATAGTTTTCCAGAACCGTATCAATCACAGGTAGAATATCTTCCTTCATCTGACCTACAGGCAGCCTGATATCCGCCTCGATGACCACTTCCCCCGGTATCATGTTCACCTTTAATCCTCCATGGATTGTACCGAAGTTTATCGTGGTCTTCTGGAGAGTCTCGAACGCCCCCTCACCGTAACCCTCTTCTATGATATCCTTAGCCTTCTCAAGGGCTTCCCTGACGTTTCCGGGGGCAGAATGTTCTATTTCCGATATCGCTTCGTCAAGCTCCAGCATAAATCTGGCAGCTACCTTGGTGGCGCTTGGACTAGCGTGCTCGTAGGCACCGTGAGCACCTGGAGTGCTTACCGTGAACTTCAACCACAGGATTCCCTTTTCCCCGAACCGGATCTGATGTGCACACGGTTCCCCGTTAAGCAGTGTGTCCCCGTGGACCTCTGGGTGGTGCTTCATAAGATACCGCGCCCCCCAGGGGCCAAAGGTCTCCTCATCGGAGACACATGTTAGGGTCAGCTTTCCCTTCAGTTGATCTCTGATCTTGTGGAGGTAATGGTAGGTGAATATGCTGGTAGTTGTTCCCGCCTTCATGTCGTTGGAGCCCCTGCCATAGATTTTGCCGTCCTCGACGGTACCTCCCCACGGGTCGTACTTCCATCCTTTAGCGTCCCCCACCGGGTAAACATCAATATGCCCGTTCAAAACTAGGTGTTTCCCGTCAGAACCTCCCTCAAAGGAGCCCACAATGTTCACCATCTCCTCCTTGGGGGCTATTATCCTGTATGGGAGCCCTTCTTCATCGAGAAAATTTGTGACGTGTTTTGCTGCCTCCCTAGTGTCCCCAGGCGGGTTCGGGCTCTTTGCTTGTAGAAACTTGCTCAGGTAGTCTACGAGCTTATCCCTATCATCATCAATCCATTTCAATAGCTGCTTCTTCTGAGCGTTCATAAGAATAATCATGGCTAGGTAAGAATAAAACATGCTATCGATTGGTCACGCGTAAACTTACTGCCCACTTTTACCTAGGACAGAAAACGCTGTCATTACCGTTAAGTAAACCCTCTCCGACTCCAATACATGAGCACAATGGAGTTCAAGCTAACCCTAAACGCTCCCATAGAGAAGGTATGGCACGCCTGGACAGATTCCAAGGATATCACAAACTGGTTCAGCCCAGAGGCGCACATCGAGGCCAGGCTAGGAGGTCCATACGAGCTCTACTTCGACCCCTCAAACAACGACCACCAGAGCACAAAAGGCTGCAAGATCTTAGAGATCAAATCAATGACGAGCTTGGGCTTCCAGTGGAAGGGTCCCGACATGTACCAAGAGACCATGAACAAGCCTGCCCCCATTACATTCGTTCACGTCACATTCGAGGAGGATGGCGAAAAAACCAATTTGAAAGTGAACCACGGAGGCTGGGGAAAGGGGGAGAAATGGGAAGAGGCCAAGGCATGGCACGTTCGTGCATGGGAAGGCGTCCTCGCCGCTCTTGAAAAATATCTGAATTAATTAGACCCTGAAAAAAGGAAATTATTGGAAGGCCGGAGGAGTAGGGATTTCCTTCCATTTGCGGATGAACTCGGCCATGAACTCCACCCGCTCCTCCAGACGAGCCTTGAATTCATCAGGATTAGCGTCGTGGGGGCTGTTCATACCGTAGATACCGTCGCTGGTGAAATCATCAGTATCTGGCTGAGACGAAGCCCTGAACAGTTGGTTGACCATCTCATAGTCCTCCCTATCCGGGTCCAGGTACGCCTTCACGTCCGGGTTTATGTTGTTCGATGGCTTCCAGTCCTCCGGAACACGCCACATCTCAACAAGCTCCGGGAACAGACCTAGCGCAGCCCCAGTCTCGTTTGTGCCGCTGTGGACATCCCAGTACCTCTTGCTCCTGTCCGTCTGCTTCTTGGCCAGGTCTGTGCCAACGGGGCCCGTGGGCACGTAAACCATAACATCGTACTCCCTTTTCGCCTGCTGCACAACCAAATTCATGATCTGGGTGTTACCCCCGTGGCCATTCACTATTATAAACCGCTTAACGCCGTGATACGCCAGGGACCCGATGGTGTCCATCATAACCCCCATCAAAGTCTCCCAGCTGAACGTGATTGTCCCTTTGAACCCCATATGATGGGGGCTGTAACCCGACCAGGAAGGGTGAACACAGACGCTGTTCGACCTGCTCGCAACCATGTGGATGATATCCTTCACGGCCAGCGAGTCCATTCCTAATGGAAGATGTGGACCATGCTGCTCGATGCTCCCAATCCCGATGATGACCACCGGATGTACCTCATGTTCAAGCCAGTCCTCGAAGGCCGGCCTTGTGAGCTCCGTTATCCAGAATTTTTCAAGTTTACCGTTAATTGACATAGAAACCATATTGGAGTTAATCAAAGTAGGATAAAACACCTCCCTGAGCATTGAAAAACATCTTTTTTCCAAGAAGGTGTTCGTCCAACTTTTATGCCGTAAAACCCAAGGGAATTGGATAATCATGTCTGAGGAGAAGAGCCTAAACACCTTCGAAAAGTACCTGGCAGTATGGGTAGCCGCTTGCATGGCGGCAGGTCTCATCCTGAGCCAGACCATGCCGGGAATAAGCACAGCACTGAACGCATGGCAGATTAGAGGGATAAGCGTGCCCATCGGCATCTGCCTCTTCCTCATGATGTACCCCGCTGTCCTCAACCTCCAGATATCCGAGCTACGCAAGCTGATGAGGAACCCGAAGCCAATCTTCCTAACCATCTTCAGCAACTGGATAATTGCCCCCATAGTCACGGTCCTCCTCGCCAGGTACTTCCTAGTCGGCTACAACCAGCTCATCGTAAGCCTGATACTACTAGGCTCCAGTCCGTGCACCGCTATGGTACTCATCTGGGGCTCTCTGGCAGACGGGAATCAGGAACAGAACGTCATCAACACGAGCCTGAACACTGTCACCATCATGATTCTCTACGCGCCTATCGTCACGCTCCTAACTGGGATCCAGAACATTCCCATCGACAGGGGTTTGTTGGCGCTCTCAGTGATCGTGTTCATCGGCCTCCCCATGCTCGTAGGCTACATCAGCAAGAAATACCTTACCGAGTCCAAGGGTGAGACCTGGTTCAACGAAACCTACAAGCCTATCATCGGCAAGGTCAGCATGGTTGCGCTCTTAACGACCCTGATTGTTCTCTTCAGCCTGAACGGCGATGTCCTGCTCAACAACCCTGGCCTCATGGTCAAGGTGAGCACGCCACTGATCCTGGGCTTTGTAATCGTGGTCGGGTTCAACCTCCTGGCCACCAAGATCCTCGGGCTTGCCTATCGCGAGGCCATCATCAGCGTCATCATTGGTAGCAGCAGCCACTTTGAGATCGCCATCGCAACAGCCATCAGCCTATACGGAGTCGGCTCACAGGCAGCCCTCGGGACAACTATGGGGCTCTTCTGGGAGGTCCCCATCATGCTGGGACTCGTCCAAATCGGTAAATGGTTGGACGCGAGAGGGTTCTGGGACAAGTAGAGACTGGAATCCATGACTCAAAACCTCCACTCATAGTTGGATTGATTAATACTCGTTGATACACCAGAAAACATTATGATCAACGTCCTAATCTTGACGGCTATTGTCGTCCTTTTCACCCTGGCACTGGTACTCAGACCCACAGTGTTCGCGAAACCCACCGGCACCTACGAGACAACCGTCATCAACAAGTGGGAGCAGAACACGGTCATCTACACAGGCGTATTCATCCCAATGAAACAATATGTCATTGAGACGACCGAGTTACACCATGGCCACGTAAAAAACACGTGTATGACCGAATAAGAATTGGGGCCAGGGTAACCGTTACCCGATATAGCTACAGCTAGCACAGGCTACAGGGCTAGCTCCTCGTCCTCATAGAGGAAGATCTCCTCCACGGGCTCCCCGAAGGTCCTGGCGATCCTCACCGCAAGGAGAAGCGACGGGTTGTACTCCCCGTTCTCCACGAAGCTGATGGTCTCCCTGCGGACACCCGCCTTCTTGGCAAGGTCTGCCTGGGTCAGGCCGTCCCTCGCCCTGAGCATCTTGATTATGGTCCGCATCCTTTACACCTGTTTCCTGTAATAGAGCATGCTCGCGAAGTAGATGCCCAGATTGAAGAGTAGTCCGAACAGCAGCATCTCTTGGGAGTTGAACTTTGGCCATGGCATGTACCTCTCCGCGGTGAAATCGTAGTAGATCAGCGCCAGCCACACGTAGTTACCGAACTTGAACCCCACCTTGCTGGCCTTGCCATCGATCAGCTGGGTCCTCTCGTCCTCGACCTTGAATCCCATCTCCTCCTCCTCTTTCCAATCTAGGCGTTTACCGATGAACAGTCCAGCTATTGTTATTATCACTGCAACATTCACCCCGCTGATTATACCGAACATCCCCGTCCCAAGCTGGGACACCGCGTATACACCGCCGATGACCGCTGTGACTCCCGTTATTATGTTTCTTGTCCTCATATCCCATTTCTCCTGTGATGTTTACTACACACCATGTACGATTAAACACACACTATGTTATATAAACCTAACGTAGAAACGCTGAAACCACGACGATGGGAGTATCCCCATACTTGCGCAACACAGAAAAACATGCAAGATACATCAAACCCATGCTCCGCATAAGGTGGCACGGACACAGCCTGTTCCAGGTAACAGACGGCTTCACCACCATTGCCACCGACCCCCACGACGGAGCAAGTCTAAACCTGCCGACACCCGAGTTCAGTGCCGATGCAGTGACGGTGAGCCACGACCACCAGGACCACGCAAACGGTCTCCATCTCTTCGAGTGCGATCACTTCACGGAGCCCGTGGACGCCACTGTGGGCACCGCACGCCTCAGGGGTGTATCCTGCTACCACGACGACGACAGGGGCAAGCGTCTAGGCACCAACATCGTTTGGAGCATAACCATGGGAGGCATACAGGTGACCCATCTGGGGGATCTGGGACACTACCTGAGCCCCGCACAGATGTTCCAGATAGGGGTACCCGATATCCTCATCTCCAACACGGGCGCAAACATCGCCCTCACCGAGGACAACATAGCGCTCCTTGGTCCCCGGGTCATCATCCCCATGCACTACTATACTCCCGGCATCGACTTTCCGTACTTTCATATGAAGACAGTCCTTGATTTCACCGACGGCAAGAGCGATGTGGAGCAAGTAGGCGAGGACCACACATACACACGGGATTCCCTCCAGGGAAGGCCCAGTATACACGTCTACCAGCCGCCTAGGAAACGAAGATAAGCCCAGGCGACTCCTTCAACCTATGAAAGCCCCTGAGTTAATTGACATCATATCTGCCCAGCAGCGGATCAAGCCATACCTGAACCCGTCTCCTCTGTTAACGTACCCCACGCTGAACGAGTACCTGGGATTCAAGGCGTACATCAAGCACGAGAACTACAACCCCACAGGCGCGTTCAAGATCAGAGGAGGTATAAACCTCGTCAGCCAACTCACCCCCGAGGAGAAAGAAAAGGGTGTAATAACTGCAAGCACAGGCAACCACGGCCAGAGCATAGCCCTCGCTGGCAAGATGTTCGGAGTCCAGGTCCACATCTGCGTGCCCGTAGGGGCAAACCCGGGTAAGATCGCGGCCATCAGGAGCCACGGGGCCCAGATACACGAGTATGGCAGGGACTTTGACGAGGCCGTCGAGAACGGTATACGCCTAGCTGAGGAACACGGTTACCTTTTCATAAACAGCGGTAACGAGCCCCGCCTTATCGCGGGCGTCGGGACCATCGGGCTAGAGATAATACAGCAGCTCCCCGATGTTGATGTGGTCGTTAGCCCCGTCGGCTCAGGCACGGGAGCTGGAGGAACTGCCACCGCCGTCAAGTCACTGAAACCCGGTGTCAAGACTATCTCGATTCAAGCTGTGAATGCCCCCAGTATTCACATGAGCTACCTTAGCGGCAAACCAGAGTCTACTCCAACCGCAAACACCTTCGCGGATGGCCTCGCCACCAGAAACGCATTCGAGCTCCCCCTCGGGATCCTCAGAGAGCACGTCGACGACTTCATGCTGGTCAGCGAGGACGAAATGAGGAACGCCATAAGGCTCTACGCAGAGCACTGCCACACAATCGCGGAAGGAGCGGGGGCCGCAACCCTTGCAGGGGCCATCAAGCTAAAGGAGCAACTCAGGGGGAAGAAAGTGGTTCTCGTCCTCAGCGGGGGCAACCTCTCTTACGAGGAGCTCATAAAGTGCCTGAAGTGATCTGATGATCGAGGATATAATCCGGAAGTCTACGAAGGATCTTCGGAACCGGGAGAAGGCAAGGAACGAGGCTTACGGCAGGGCGAGGAGGGCTAGGATGCTCAGCAAACAGGCCATACTGCTGCTCCACAACGGGGACAACGAGAAGGCCTCAGCGAATTTTGATGAAGCAAGGGGGCTCCTCGATGAAATCAAGACCTACTCGGAGGAGTTTCCTGAGATAGGATTCAACGACGCAGTTGAAGCAGCTAAACAGGAATATGCCGAGGCGCGCATACTCCACGGCTTAAACTCCAGGAAGGAGTTCCCATCGCCCGAGGCTCTCGGGTTACAATACAAGGACTACATTCTCGGACTCGCCGATGTCCCGGGGGAGTTGAGGCGCCAGACACTTGACCTGCTGAGGGCGGGTGACTTAGGTGCGGCCGAGGCGAACTTAGACCAGATGGAGGCCATATTCCTCCACCTTACTGGGATGGAGGAGGCCTGCTTGCTCCTCAAGGGACTCAGGAGGAAGCTGGACGTGGTAAGGATGGTCAATGAGAGAACTCGGTCCGAGATAACCACCGAAGTGAGCAGGGAGCGCCTCAGGAAGCAGTTGGCCGAATTTGGGGAGAAGAATCTGGAATAAACCCGCATATCATTTATATTACCCAACATCAATCCCTACTCTGCTAGAAAGGGAAGATTGAGACTATTGTGTACTCTAATTTAACCGAAAAGAAAACACTACCCCGTCTAGTCGATTCTATGGAGGAAAAACAATGACAGATAACCCCATCGAGATCTATGATACCATGACCCGGAGCAAGCTCCGGTTTGACCCACTTAATCCACCGGAGGTCACGATGTACGTCTGTGGCCCCACAGTCTACGGGGCTCCCCACATCGGCAACATACGCAGCTTCACAAGTGGAGACCTCATCAGGCGTTGGCTGGAGTATAGGGGATACGATGTCAAGTACATCATGAACCTCACCGATATAGACGACAAGACAATCAGGGACAGCGGCGCGGAGGGCAAGACTCTGAAGGATTTCACCGAGCACTACACCGGCGTTTTCTTCAGAGGACTGGATCTGCTGAACATCAAGAGGGCTACCTCGCATCCACGTGCAACGGTGTACGTTGAGCAGATGGTTGACTTCATCAAGACACTTGAGGAATTGGGCTACGCCTATGACGCTGATGACGGCGTCTACTTCAACATCCAGAAATTCGAGGGCTACGGCAAGCTTAGTGGTATGGACCTCTCACAGGTCGAGCAGACTGAGAGGGTCGCCGCTGACGAGTACGACAAGGAGAACGCCCAGGATTTCGCCCTATGGAAGAAGGCGACTCCCGAGGAGATAGAGAGAAAGATCTACTATGAATCCCCGTGGGGCTACGGTAGGCCGGGGTGGCACATCGAGTGCAGCGTAATGAGCAAGGAGCTACTGGGAGAGACCATCGACATCCATGCGGGAGGCGAGGACCTGGCGTTCCCGCACCACGAGAACGAAGTAGCCCAGAGCGAGGCTGCGAACAAGAAACAGTTCGTCCGTTACTGGGTACACATGAGGCACCTGCTGATAGACGGGGGCAAGATGAGCAAGAGCCTGGGTAACTACGTGACCTTCGACGAGGTGCTGGAAAAGCACAGCCCGGACGCGTTCAGGTACTTCTATATCAGCACCCATTACAGGCGGCCGTTGAACTTCACGTGGAGCGCCATGGAGACTGCGGAGAACACGGCGAAGAGGCTGGAAAACACTCTGAGCCTGGCGGAGAATGCCTTGAAAGGTGGGGATACCAACATCGACTACTTTGAGCGTGAGGAGAAACTGATCTCAGCCGTCCGTACCGAGAAGAGGAGCTTCATCGAGGCAATGGACGACGACTTCAACACGCCGATTGCCCTCGGGCATCTGCACAACTTGGCTGGGGCGATAAACGAGTACGTGTTGGAGACTGCCAACAAGGGGGTCTTGACCACAGCGTATGAGGCATACGGTGAACTCCTTTCAATCTTGGGCCTCTTTGAGAAGAGGAATACGGGAGGAAGCGAGGTGGCTGACAAGCTGATGGGCTTCATAGCAGAGTTGAGGCAGGGCCAGAGGGATGCAAAGAACTGGGCCCTGGCCGACGAGATTAGGGACAAGCTCAAGGAGATCGGTGTTGAGCTAAAGGACACCCCCGACGGGGCTACCTGGAAATTTAGCTAACCCCTCTCTTTTCCTTTGTTTTGGCCCTGTAGGTTGTTCCTTCGGGCTTTTTTTTGATTATTGGTTAGTGCTGTATTTTAGATATATTTAAAACTTAGTGGATGGGCTTCTCGCCCGCTCTGGCATTTAACTGATCTTGCCGCAATGTACAGTCCAGTCACCGGGGTACACGGTGGGCTGGAACCTTGTATCGAAGATCACCGACCTGTAGGGGGCGTGCACCTCCTCGATGAGCTCGCCGATGGGGTTTCTCAGCTCCCCAACCTTCTTGCCCTTCTCGACGACGGCGTTGAGCTCGCACGTGTTTGTGAACAGGCCGCCCCTGCTAGTTTTGGGCCAGCTGCTCTCCTGGGCCACGTACTGCTTCATCTGCTGTCCCACTGGTTCTTCCTGGAGCATGCCGAGACCTATCATGACGTTTCGTACCCCCCGAGTACCTACCTGGACGAGTTTCTCCCACAGCCTGCCACCGCCACCAACCTCGACGCCAATGCACGGGATGTCCTTGATGCCCGTCTGGATGCTGAGGCTGCCCATCATGTGGCTCCTGGTCCGTACCCCTCCAAGGACAGGGATGCCCTGGCCGAACCACTTGTACAGCTCCCTGTTCCTGTCACCTACGATCCTGTCAGTCTCCTCGGTTCCGCGTGCGTGGATGTACCTGGCCATGAACGCCTTGCCTCCCTCGTGCATGTCAAGCACCACGGTGCAGTCCTTGACAAGGTTCTCCCATAGACCTGACACAATCCGTTCAGTCAGCAGCCCCTTGGGGTTTCCGGGCCAGACCCTGTTCATGTTGAGGTTCTCGTAGCCGATGCTTGGCGGGGTTATCCTGTGCCCGGTGTTGAAGGCCAACGGGTTTGAGATCGGCACCGCCAGTATCTTCCCTGATAACTCCCCCGGATCAACGCTGTCCATTATCCTGTTGATGATCTCGATACCGCTGTACTCGTCCCCGTGCTGTGCACCGAGGAGAGTCAATGTGGGTCCATCATTTGCCCCGTTTATCGCTCTGACCCAGACCCCGATAGGTGAACCGTCGGGGTAGCTGGCGAGCTCGACCCTGAAACTCGTTTTTGAGCCCTTTTCCACCGATTTATTGAATACCTTCATGGGTGAACTAAGGGGCTCGTGTTTGAAGGCTTTTTTCCTCAAAACTCATGCGTAAATCCATGAGTTCAAAGGTCAAGGATACCGTTTTCGCGTGGCTTACGAGTGGTGGTATGGGCCGTCATCAATGGAGACCTGTCCAGGAGGGTTTGATTACTACCTGAAAAGGTTCAGGGAAAGGATGGGGATTTAGAAATGGCTTGGTGGGAGTGTTTTCTTCCCTAGTTTCTTCAAGCCGTCCTTGATGCCGTTGTGTACAGCCCAGAAACCCTCGGGGATACCGTCCTCGTCACTGTAGAGCTCCTCCATCCTGGCCAGCTTTTCCAGGTGTTTTGTCACCCTGATGCTGAACTGCTGGTGGTAATCCTCCTCGGTGTACTCCCTGTCAAAGACCTGCTTGAATAACGCTTTCAGGTCATCGTACTTGGGGATGTACCCGATGGGTGTCTCAATGGCATCGTACTCTCCGTGGACCCTTCCTTCCGCCCACAGGAGCCAGACCTTCTTGTCCACCTTCTCGTTGGTGTATTTTCCCTCGTTTTTCAGGAAGTAGTTGGTGCTGAACACTAATGGAGTTCTTGTCAGCTTGTTCCCGAACTCGATATGGTTGTTGAGATACCTTCCGAATGGTATTACCATGAAATCCATGATAGCCATGGGGCTGCTCTTCCTGACGCCCGCCTGTCCAAGGGTCGCCGAGGTGGTCTCGGACTCGATGATTGCACCCATATAGACGCCGTGCTCCCAGCTCAACGCCTGGCTCACGGGTACGTTTGTGTCGCTGTCCCTACCGCCGTAGAGAACCCCATCAATGACAAGTCCCTCTGGGTCATTGAAATGTGGGTCAGCGTTTTCCAGCTCGTTGATGCGGATGGTGTACCTCGCGTTCTTGTGGGCGACTCCGATTTCTTTGCCGTTGGCGTCCTTCATGCCCTTCTCCCATTTTCCGATGTGGTTGAGACCGTCAGATGGGTATTTTTCCTCAGGAATGCCCATATTCAGCCAGTATGGTTTCCCATCCTTGACCATTACGTTGCTGAACACCATCTCGCGTGGAGATGTCAACGTCTTGTAGATGAACGGGTCATCAACGGGGTTCACGTCAGTGATGATTCCGAAGACACCTTGCTCAATGTTCACTGCCCTGCAGTTTCCCTTGTCATCCATCTTCAGGTATGCGATGTCATCGCCTACGATGGACTGACCTGGAATCATTGCTGTGCTTGTTTTACCGCACGCGCTGGGGTATGCCCCTGTGAAATATGTGGTCCTGTCCTTTCCCTCGGGCTTGACTCCCATGATGAGCATGTGCTCAGAGAGCCAATCTTCGTTGTTTGCCTTGTAAACTGCCAGCCTTAGCGCTAGTTTCTTGAGGCCCAGGCTGTTTCCAGCGTACTGGTTGTTGACTGTGTACACCTTGTTGTCGAGAAGGTCAATGTAGATGCGACGCTTGTCGATGTTGACCGTGGTTTTGCGCTCATCAACCTCGCCTGCGCTGTGTATGAACGTGAAGAACTCTTTGCTTCCATCAAGCTTCTTGAACTGCTCGTAGCCCTTCCTGTAAAGGATGTCCTCGCTGTGGGCGACGTACGCGCTGTCCGTTATCTGGAGGGCGCATAGCGTGAACCTGCTATCGGTTGGGCCAAGGCTGAAGAACCTGATGATGCACTCCTTCCCCTTCATGATCCCGTCCATGTAGCCGAGGATCTCTTCCAGCCCCTCTTCCCGTGGAATGGTGTTGATTCCTTTGCTCATCTGCATCTCGGGGGTTACAAGCACCTTGGTGTTTCCCTTGTCCCTTGCCTGGTCCTGGTAGCCGTCCCAGTGGATGGTGTGGCCCTCCATTGCCAGGAGGTGCTCCTCTCCGTTATCGATGGATAGCTGTCGGACGTAATCAATGTCGGCGTCATCATCCGTGATGACCGTCGCCTTGTCCGGTTTACAGAGCGTGAGAAACCTCTCTACTTGCTTCTCAACATGGGGGTTGTTTATCGCCTTGAGCTTCTCAAGGTTCTCCCTGTCCATGTATTCTGATAGTGAATCCAATGTACCTCGCCTGTAGGTCATTTGATAGGATTTTAGGCTTATCGGTGACTACCCCCTATATATGTACGAATATTCAAAATACGGCGATATTTTGGGTTAGCATTTCAATTTCTAATCAATTAAAAATAATCTATTCCAAATTGAGGGGCCTTTGAGAGGCTACTCTTCCTCGGGTGGTTTGATGTCTTTGAATGTGAACCACAGCGCGATATCATAGAATCCCTTGATGACCCCCGCAATGAGGAATGGCATGCTGATGCCGACGAACTGCATTATGTACGTGGCTATGCTTGGCCCGATTGCCATGGTCAGACTCCTTGGCAGGTTCAGTAATGCCTGGAAACGGCTCCGTTCCTCGGGTTTCACTATCGCCATTGTGTAGCTCTGCCTCGTGGGCACATCCATCATGCTCAGCAGGCTCCTGCCGAGGTAGAAGAATAGGCTGGTTTCAAGGGTGGGCATGTAGGGGATGACCGCCATCATCATGTTTGCGGGCAGGTGGCTGAATACCATGGTGTTGATTAGCCCGATACGCTTGCTGATCCTAGCGGCTAACATGAAGGAGACCGCTGCCAATAGGCTGGAAGCCGAGAAGATCATGCCGATCCTGTCCATGCCAAGACCGAACCTCTCGAAGAACCAGTAAGCTGCAAGGCCCTGTCCTATAAACGCGCCCCCTAGTGAGTCCATGCTGAAAAGGATGGAGAGAAGCACCGCGTACCTCTTTGTCTCGGGGCTGAGTTCGACCTGGGCCGCCTTCTCCTCCTCGATCTCTGCCTCTTCGTCAAGCATCAGGTACAGGAGCACGACGGCCAGGTTCAGCGCGGTAAAGACCCCAAACATCATCCTGTAGGCCGTGCCCTCCACGTACCCCCATCCCTGGATGACTACCAGTAACCCCGTGAACAGTGACCCGGCCGCCGTCGCCAGTGAGCCGATGGTGCTCCTGATGGCGTAGAGGTTAGTCCTCTCCTCGTCCACGCAGCACTGGGCGAGGATGACCCGTTCGATCATCTGGGCTGCACCGAAACCCCCTCCATATCCCATTGACGCGATCACAGCCGTGATGACTAGGAGGATTGGCTGATTGGTTATCGTGAAGACCAGTCCGGCAGCAGTTGAAAGGAGGCCGAAGACCATGAGCAGCTTTCGTCTTCCCATGCGGTCAGCAAGGTACCCCGCGATCAGGTTGAACAGAGTTGAGGTGGTCAAGCCACCGGACAGCACCAGCCCGGTCTGCCACAGCGGCAGCCCCAGGGAGTTGAGATAGATTACAAAGAAGATACTGACAAAGCTACCCGCGAACGCCTGTATGGGGCGCACCGCTAGCAGGATTTTCCCGTTCCTGTTTACCCAGTTGAGCATTTGCATGATAGGTGCCTAAAGGCTGATAACACTACCCATGAAAACGTTAAAGCTACCAAAAACAATCTCAAACTATGTCTGAAAACGGTATACTTTCAAGATTCTGGGTACAGGAACTCACCCGCCCCGCCTTCGAGGACTGGATGGCGAACGAGCCAGAGCCCATTGTAATCATCGGAATCGGGGCCATCGAGCAGCACGGAATCCACCTCCCGCTGGGCACCGACAGCCTGGGTGTCCACGAGTTCATCCACGAGATAGCAAGCAGGACCAACAGCGTTTGCATCCACCCGTGCTGGGCAGGGTTCAGCCCCCATCACATGGCGTTCCCCGGTTCAGTTACCTTCTCCGCGGAGACGCTCCTGAACATCCTCCTTGATACCATCGAGAGCTTTGCCCACCACGGCGTCAAACGTTTCATCCTGATCAACCACCACGGCGGCAACACACAAACAATGAACCTGGCCGCCCAGATCGCCAAGAGAAAGTACAAGGTGATGATTGGCACACCAAGCGGTCCCAGGAAAACGGAGCTGGCCAAGAAGATACAGGACCGAATGGCCAGATATTTCGAGGTCCACAGCGGCCCCAGGGAGACGGCTTATGCCCTCCATTACTTCCCCGATCTGGTGGAGATGTGGCGGCTGGAGAACTGGGAGAGCGGCGTCATCATACCAGACCAGCTGAGGGAGTACATGGACCCCGACAGGGAGGATTATGAGCTTGTGAACCAGGTATTCATGGCGAGCCTGCCCTCGAACACCGAGGACATCACTCGTAACGGCCAGTACGCGACAAGTGACCCCCGAAAGGCTGACCCCGAGGAGGCAGCGGCGTCCATGGAGGAATCAGTCCAGTTCGCGGTTGACTTCATCAAGCTGTGGAAGACGGTCCCGGTCCCCAAGGGGTACAAGGACTAGCTACTTCCCGATGACGATTCCGGAGGGGTCGATCTCCTCCCTGAGCAACTTTAACTCCTCGTCGGTGGGGGCATCAGTCTCCCTCACATCTCCTAAAAGGAGTTCAAACCCGGTATTTTCGATGACATCATCAACGGTGACCCCTGGGTGCACCTGGATCAGCATCATTTCTTTTGTCTCCTTATCAAAGCCCATGACACCCAGCTGGGTTATCACCCTATACGGGCCAGTTTCTGTCGGCAAACCGGCTGCCGCCCTCGCACCGGGGCCCGTTAGGTAGCCCGGGGTTGTGAGGTAGTCCAGCTTCTCCATGAACCTGCGCTTGTCCTGCCGCATCAGTGTGATCGTCTGGTGGCAGAGGCTACCAAGGTCGTTTGCCCCTCCGCTGCCGGGAAGCCTGACCTTTGGCGATTCGTGGTCACCGATCACCGTGGTGTTGAGATTCCCGTACTTGTCTATCTGGGCTGCACCTAGGAACCCGTAGTCAACAAGCCCCGCTTGAGCCATGCCCATGGTGTAGTCCATGCTGGCCGCCATCACCGCCTTGTGAAACGTCCTGCTGTCCCCAACGCTGATGGGTATCGTCGGCAGCTTGGGGCCTATCCCCCCCGCCTCGAAGACCACCAGCAGGTCTGGTGCGTGGAGCCTCTGGGCCAGCATGGTGGCTATGATAGGCAAACCTGTCCCAACGAAGATTGATTTCCCGTTCTCTAATACCCTGCTAGCAACGCAGGCCATAAGCTCGGTTGTATTATACGACATTACTTTCCCCTCCTCGACCATGGCGCATCAAGGGACACCTCAAGCCGTTCCAGCTTAGCTAGGTATTCCATTCTCGAGTCGCCACCGATCAGGCCCAGATACTCCTCGAAGTCTTCCACTCCATACACGTACCTACTCATGTACTCCTTGACCCCCTCGTCGGACCTGCTTAGACTCAGCCACTCAGCCATGTGACCCTCATCGCTGTAGTATAGACCCGGCATGTTGCCCGGGTGGCTACCATTGGGGGATTCAACAACGGCATCAACAATGAAGTGGGGGATCACGGTACGACCCGGTTCAGAGGTGATAACATCGTCGTCAACGATTTTCTCAGTAGTGATTATCAGCCTCTTCGCGGCCCTGGCCAGTTCCACGTCCTCCATCGTGGTGCCGTCAATCTGGCAGTTCCCGTACCTGTCGCACCTGTGGACGTGGATGAACGCGAAATCCGGGTAACAGGCAGGTAGGAGTGTGATGGGGCTCCCTGTGAACGGGTCCTCGACGATCTTGGCCGAGCTGTACCTGAACGTGTCAGTTCCCATCATGATCCTCGCGGGGTACCACGGGAGCCCCAGGGCGGCTGCCCTGAACCTCCACTGGAACGCTGCGTTGCTGAGCTCTCCCACAATCTTGACACTTCCTGACTCCGTGGCCCTCCTCCCGCAAGGTGAGAGCCCCCTGAGTTCGTGGCCGTGGGCGTATGCGCAGTCAATCCTGTCCACCACGCCACCCCCGATGAGTATGTCAACGTCGTGGACGCTTGTCTTC
>JABIBQ010000056.1 GCA_018652685.1 Candidatus Bathyarchaeota archaeon | reverse complement strand
CCCTGCTGACCCGCTTGACATACTCGACCCGCGCCTTGAAACTGAGAACCTGCCTGAGATCAACAGGTGCAGAGAGATCTTTCTTCTCGGGGTAGACACCGTACAGGCTCATACCGGGCCTGACAAGATCAAGCCAACCGTCGGGGTTGTGGAACGTTGCGTCGGTGCTGGACATGCTCCTGATTGGAACGTTGATACTCTTTGCCCTGAGCTTCTCGTCCACGGCGAGTAGCTTCGCAAGCATCGTTGGGTCCTCGGAATTCTGCTGGAACGTGGAGAAGATACCAGACACATCAACGCCCTTCAGGTTGTAGACATGCTCGATGAATTCTGCTGCTTCGCTGTGCCTGACACCGATCCTGTTTAGCCCGGTATCCACCTTGATGAACACCTTGGCATCGACCCCTAGTTTTGTCGCTGCTGACGCCAGATTGTCTGCGTCTTCCTTGGTGTAGACGCACTGCGTGATACCATTCCCGACAACCGAATCATACTGACTCTCTGTGAACAGCACGTCCATGTTGAGGATATCTATCTTGATCCCTGCCTCCCTGATCTTCAAAGCTTCATACAATTTAGCAACCATGCACCACTTCACACCCCTTGACTCAAGATAGGCTGTCACAGGTATGATGCCATGTCCGTAAGCATTGTTTTTTACAACCGCCATAACCGTGACACCCACGTGTTCGCTGATCTGATCCAGGTTATGACCCAAGTTATCTAGGTCGATCTCAAGCCACGAGCTGAAGCCCTTCATCCTTTCTTTAATCTCGGATGGGCTTGGCTGGTCTTCAAAGTAAGCTGACATGGGATGAAAGAATAGGAGATATTTGAAAAACTTGGCGGTTAGATGCTCAAGCCGCCGGGTAAGGTCTCCTGAATCTCGATGGTGTAGCCCTCGATGTCCTTGAACATGAAGACTCTAACCTTAAGACGCTCAGACTCATGTACAAGGTTTTCCAATTCTAGCCCAGCATCCGTTAGTTTCTTGTGCCATGCATCGGCGTTCTCTACGTTTAGGCAGAGGATCACGGGCTTGATGTTGTTTGCTTTGTGGTACCCGTGTGCGCCATCAACCAAGCCAACATAAGCACCGTCAACGATCTTGTAAATAACGCTCCAGCCCTGATCCACTTCCATTTTGAGACCAATTATATCCTCATAGAATTTCTGCGCTCTTGACAGATCTCTGTAGTAGAGCCATGTGATGACTCCCCTGACTTTCTCGCTCATGGGTAGACTAGGGTGAACTGGATATAATACAGCTTTGAGTGATTATTCCGTTAAAATTGGCAATGTGAACGTGAATGTCGAGCCTCGTCAAGGCCCTCTGACTAGCCCCATATTTTCTGCCATGGAGACCCACTATCCCCTTACACGCGCGAAGGAGGAGATCAAGGTGTAGTCAAGCCAAGGAGAGGGGTCATATGTCTTTGATTCTTGGAACCAGGGTTCTGGGTGTTCGGTGTTCGGTGGGGCCTTCATTTAAAGTTAAGAGCGATAGATCATTCAAGTCTAAACACTCTCAAAATCGTATTTGACCCGTTTATCTCGGAAAAACCCTAGAAATGCTCATCGTTTGAGGGTTATTGCTCGGAGGATGATCTGGATGGAATATTCAACTGGGTTTTGGTGGGACTTGGCCGGCTTCGGAAAGAGAATATCTTATGTTGTCGGACAAAGTCATGGAATGAAAGGAACTCTTTTTGGCCATAAGCGACTCTGTAAACGGGTCCTATAATAATCACATAGTAGAATCTCATGAGAGTTTTGAGGTAAACAGGATGTGATCAAGGCTTTTCACACGTATTGCTGAGAGAAAGGGTTCGTGCCTTTATCTGATCGTAGTTATGTTGAACAGTTCAAGAAAACGGTGTTTGTTCGGGACAGTAGGTTAACGTTGTATACCAAAGAGCAATTTTGGGGGCACGCGATTCCGTGTTTGGAGGTGTGTGGGGCTTGTTGGTGAATGTCTCTAAGACAGATTATGGACTGAATGAGAAGTTGGTGTCCCAAGTGTCCCAGATGTCCAGGGTACACAAACTCGTCTAGAGAAAGGTGTGAATGTAGTGGGGATAGTAGACCATGGACAAACTGGACACATAGGACACGATTCAGGAGATGATGACTATGGCGCGCGACCATAGTTAACAAATTATTGTATTTTTTTAACATACCTCTCGATTCGATCAAAAACCTCTGTGAGTACGTCAACGGGTTTTACTAGCGATAACCGTACATGTCCCTTAGAGTTAGGGCCATAGTTGGATCCTGGAAAGATTCGAATCTTTTCTTCCTTATATAATCCCTCTACAAACTTTTGTGAAGAAATACCCAATTCAGAGATGTCAGGGAAAAGATAAAATGTGGCCTCAGGTTGGACACATTTTATTCCGGGCATTTCATTGAGTCTTTTTACGCTATACTCAATCCGCTTCTTGTACTCTTGCCTCATCTCCTCTACAAAGGCCCAACCTTGTTCAAGTGCCACAACACCTGCTTTCTGGAAAGGAACGGGAGTCTCAAGATTACCTGTGGGTACTTTATTCAAAAGACCAGATAGTTCAGGTCCTGCGATAATATATCCAGTCCTACAACCAGTCCACGCAAAAATCTTCGAAAAACTACCTAGTATGAAATTTCGTTCCGCCATGCCGGGTTTATTGATAATAGGAATGTGTTTTCTCTCACTCCAGATATACTCTGGATATACTTCATCCGATATTATTATCAGGTCTTTTTCCACGGCCAACTCCGCTATGGCTGTAATTTCATCATCTGTGTACACAATTCCTGCGGGGTTATCTGGGTTACAAATGATAACGGCTTTCGTGTAATCAGTAATTTTTTTCCTAATGTTTTCTATGTCTGGACGGAATAACCCTTTTTCATTCTTTTTCATCTTGGCTCTCTTGATCTTTCCGCCGAGGTAGATGATTGGGTTTGTATAGCCTTGATATGCTGGGTCCAGTATCAGCACTTCTTCGCCAGGGTTTAGTATTGCAGCGAATATTTGGAAGATGCCCAAACTGCCACCTGATGTGATAAATACTTGGGAGGGGTCAACCTCGACACCATATTTTCTGTAGTAATCAGCTATTGCCTTTTTTAGATCTGGATCACCAAAGAAAACGTAGTGAGTATGTCCTTCCTTCATCGCATCTGAGACCGCATCGATGATAAAATCTGGTTGGTTGAAGTCAGGATCCCCAGCTCCTAGATTGATTGTATCCGAACTTTCTATAATACCGCCACGCGCTCGGGCACCCGCAGATCTTAAGTTATTAAGCTCCTTCCTCGCAAATCTATCGACAGACATAGAAGATCACTATTTAACAAGCCTATAAAATATTAAATCCCTTTTGTAAGCGTGCTTGTTAATGGATTAACCGTTACGTGAGAATTCAGCAGAGAGAGGACTTTACCAGGACGTCTCGTTCTTGGGTCAATGAATGTGTTGTTTATCAGTAGATTAGCGCTCATATCATTAAACCCATGAAATATCTGATAGATAGACTCAAGCAATTTAGGATATTTTTTTCTTTTTATTAAAGGGATTCAAACACGCGTGTGTTAACTACGGCGCTTATAGGAATTGATTGTTTTCATATCTGAACTATGCCTGAAAACGATAGATTTTGGTGGACGAGGGGGGAATTGAACCCCCGACCTCTTGGTTGCGAACCAAGCATTCTACCCCTGAACCACTCGCCCGGCTACACATGAAACTATGGAGGGAGATAAAAAGATAGCTCCTAGAGCTTTACGTCCTTGAAGCGGTAATCGATGATCTTCTTCTCCACGATGCGTCTCAGTTTAGACAGTTCCACCTCATGGTCCGCTATCCACGTCAGTACATCGTATAACTGGTCTATGTTCTGATCTGAGCCGTCAAACCCATTGATATCCTTTATCAATCGCTCAACGGGGCAAGCAGGGAAGTTATTTACCAGTTCCTCGATCTCGGCCTTGGAAAATTGCATTGTGACTATTCCCTGAGGGAGAGGGTTTGCTCCTCAGCGCCGCTTGCTCTGAAGATCAAGATATCGATACCGTCACCGCTGACGGCGTCACGCGCTATTGCAGACTTTATGGCCTTCTTGGCCAGTTCCGCCCCTGCCTCACAGTCAAGGTCCTTGCTGTAATCCGCCTCAAGGACTCCTATGGCGATCTGGGCACCCGAGCCCGCCGCCAAGAAATCATCTGGGATGAGGCTCCCCGCCAGGTCCATGCTATAGAGGCTTGGACCGTCCGCGTCGTAGCCGCCTACCACCGTCTCCATGAGAAGAGGCATCATCCTACGGTTGAATAGCATATTACTGATGAGCTTGCTGAGGGCCTTCGTGGATATGGGCCTGTTCTTCTCCAGCCTGAACAGGTTCGCGTAAGCGGACACCTCCCTGACCAGGGCCTGCATATCGCTCATGAGTCCGGCGAACGCCAGCCCCACATTGTCGGTGAGCTTGAATACCTTTTTGCCCCTTGTGCTGGCCACGAGCCGTCCATAACTGACCCTTTTCTCGCTGGCGAGTACCACGCCGTCGCTGCAGATTAGCCCGACGGTTGTCGCTCCCTGAATTGCTTGGTAGCCCATTTTCTCACTTCCTAGGGAGATTACGAGACGCGCGATATATACGTTCTGCCGACTCAAAAACGGTACAAACGGCTGCTTTTCCTCGGTTTCAACCACTCCACCTGGTACCCAAAGCTCTCAAGGACCTGCATAAAGTCCCTCACCCCTAGAGTCTTCATGTAGCTCCGAGCCTCGCCCAGAGTCTCGATGGACTCCAGTGCCTCCTTGATCTCATCGTACTTTGCGGGAACCAATAGTACGCCGCCCAGCTTCCTGTACTCGCCGCCCTCCTCCTTGATCTCTCTGAGGACCTTACCGTTGGTAACCCCAAGACGCTCCGCCACCTCGTCCAGAACCACTATCTCGCCGTACTTGAGCCACTTCTTTCTCGCCACTATGGGTATTTCTATGATGAGCTCCTCCTCAACTGGCTCCGTCTTTAACAACCTCCCGTCGCCCCTTGAATCAATCTCGAAAACGCATGTGGTCTTGTACTGTGCGGGGTACTTGATGTCGGCTCTGAGCAGCCAGCCCTCGGTGCCGAGTAGTCGTGATAGAACTGCATCGATCCTGGAAGCCCTCCGTGCCAGCCTGTTTGTGGATTTTAACCTAACAACCATCTTGGAGCCCCTTGTGGGCTCTTCCTCTCCTAGGCCTATGAACTGATTGACGAGCTGCCGGTCCTCACCCTTGAAAGAGATCTCAATCCTTTTAGAGTAGGCCAAGAGCGCCACAGTGTGGGCGTAATTATAGTAAAAGGACAGGTCATTTGGGGTCGGGGCATTGAACTCGACGAGGTACTGCTCAGCCTCAAGGTCAGAGTATAGGCTGTCATCAAGCTCCTCGACGGTCACACCGTTCCGCGAGGCCACCTCACTCATCACCTCCAGCCGGTCCTCCTTGCTTATCACCACCCATTTAGCAGCCTCCGTGAAAACCTGCCTCCTGGCCTCAAGTGGCGGCATCGCGCTCCGCGATTGGAACACGGAACTAGAGTCGAGGACGGATGCGACGCCCCGGACCAGCCTGAAGTTGTACCCGAGGTACTCGCAGTCACCGAGGACCTCAGCGAGAGTCCCGCGTTTCTTGTCAACATGATCCCTGTAGACATCGATGAGCGTGTCCAGGACTCCCTGAGGCTCCCGGATAAGGATGGGCTTGATGACTCCCTTCCGTCTAAAGACTCGGATGTGCTCGAATGGGAGAATCAGCTGCGCTTCCTCCTATCGCTAATGTATGTCTCGGCAGTCCCGGCGCTAACAAGCTCAAATAGGACCGCCTGCTTTCCCGGCCCCGGCCTCAGAATCCTTCCCAGCCTCTGGACGAACTGCCTATTGCTCCCGGAGCCACTGATTATGACCGCTATTGACGCGTCTGGTACGTCTACTCCCTCGTCCAGTACCCTGCTGGTGAGCACACGCTTGTACCCCCCGGAATGGAACATCCTGAGTATCTCGTTCCGCTCCTCCCTCGGCGTTCTATGGGTTATGGCGGGAATCAGCAGATCCCTGCTGAGCCTGTATACCAGCTTGTTCTGCCTCGTGAATATGATGGTCTTCTCATCGGGGTTTGCCCTGAGGAGGCTCTTGAGGTACGCTATCTTGCTGTCACTGGTGTACGCGATGTCCATGGCCTGGGTTCGGGCCGTGATGGCCCTCCTGGCCTCGGGGTCCCTACCCGTCCTCTTTACAAGACTCATATAATCTCTCGGGCTCCTGATCTTGATACCCCGCGTCCTCAGGAACTTTCTGTAGATCTCGAACTGCTTGTCGTACTCGGCCTTCTCGTAGCCCGTCAACGGTAGCTTCACCGTCTTGACAGCGTACTCTGCCAGATGTTTGCCAGCCAGGTCGTCCACGTCCAGTTGATAGTTCTTCTCTCCCACCAATCCAAATATGACTTCAAGGTACGCCTCCTCCTTGGGCATGGTAGCGGTCAAGCCTAGACGGTATGGTGCAAGGTACCTCTGGGCGATCCTGCGGTAGGAAGGGGCAGTCAGATGGTGGACCTCGTCGAAGATTATGAACTGGAACAGGTTGCCCAGCTTCCTTGACCTCAGTGACGCGCTGTCGTAGGTCGAGACTGTTATCGGAAGTATCTCCATATTCCCGCCGCCGATGGCTCCGATCTCGGTGTTGAATGCCTGCTGGAGGACGCTCCTCCACTGTTCCACCAGCACGATGGTGGGCACGAGGATTATGGTGGACACGTTGAGTTTCTCGATAGCCTTCACAGCTAGGATGGTTTTACCAGCGCCAGTAGGAAGCACAACAACTCCCCTTGAGCTGCCCATATCCCATGAACTCAACGCGGCCTCCTGGTAGTCCCTCAGTTTGAACGATGTCGATAACTTTCCCGCATCAAGGAACTGTGCGGCCTCGTCCCTGAACGGCTCCCCACTTCTCTCCAGATGCTCCACAAGCATGCGGTACATGTAAGCGGGGAAGACTTTCATGGGCTTCAGGTTGTCAAGATAGACTGGGGCCCCATCAATGGTAACCTGCCCCCTGCCATACGTTAAGACCCGCATTGTATCATCCTAGGTGAAGTGCCCGGTTCCCGTTATTCCTATGCGGGCTGGCTTACCTATCTTTCCATTGATCTCCACGGCGCAACCCGTGAATGTCTTTGCCATCTCGATGGCGCTGATTGTGTGCAATGTGAGCTCGCTTACACTGAACTCCGAGACGCCATCCGCCAGACTGCATGGGAGCACGAGGTGGTCACCCGTGTGCCTGTCAACATGTGCGCCCGTCTGTATTTGACCGATCAATGATTTGGCAGCCTCCGAACCCACTTTCTCCGCGGGTTTTCCCCTGTCCCCGAGGCTGTCAGACCCAATGAAGACACCCGTACCCTCGGCCCAAAGTACTATCACACTTCCTGGGCTTGATGACTGAACGGTTTTAATCGCTATATCAGATGAAATATTCTGCCCATTGAGGATTTTCTCTGCCGTCCTCGCCTGTCTCTCGGCAACGTGGCTAGGAAGGTTGCCACATATCGAGACACCCTTGACTTCATCCACGCGGGGCAAATCAGGCAGGAATGGCCTCAACACTTTAACTGGTCGAGAATCAACGATGACTTTTCCGCCTCCCATTGGATAGAAACCGTGGCGTCCAAGGCTTAAATCGAAGTCAGCGCCCATCTCCCCTAGCACTGGGTAGACCACGTTCTGGAGGAAGGGGATAGGAGGAGACCACTTCACGGCTGTCCCCCCACGGATTGAAAGTGTTGATGGCTCGTTGTTGAGTGTCAGCATGGGTGCGAGGCATTGAAGCATCAGTGAGACGCTTCCAGCGGTCCCGATATCAATGGAATGGATGCCTCCCCTTAGTACACTTGGCCGTAACTCGATTTCCGTAGAGCCCAAACTAGCCCCCCTGAGGTCGGCCGAGCATAATTTTGACGCTGCTTTCAAAGTCGCAAGGTGTTGTGGGCGAAGACCCGGGTTTCTCCTCTTCCCCCTAATGTTGATGAAATGGATGGGTTCCTGCAGGATACACGAGTAAGAGGTGGCCATCCTGAGGAGCTGCCCCCCTCCTTCCATCTGGGAACCGTCAACAGTTATCATGTGACCCTACTCGGCGGTGCCGCCGCAGAACCTTGTCAACACCCTGACTGCGACCTTAGCTGACGCTTCCAGCGTCTCAAGGGCGATATTGGGAGCCCCGCAGAGGAGCATCAGAACATTCCTCGTGTCACCAGTGACCTTGCTGTGGTCGGCGTCCCTGAACGGATAGATGGCTACGAGCCTCTGATCGTCCTGGATGACGGCCTCGCGTCCCTTGAGGATCATTGGCTTTTTCATGGCGATTCCGAGGAATTCCTCGCCAGCCTCGGCCTCCCTCATGAGGAGGTCGCCCACAATCAGGTCAGCGTCGAAGCTGGCTATGGGAATAGCGGTTTGAATAGAAACAAGGTTGTACGCATCAACCCACGTATTGATCTTTGGTATTGGCCTTCCATTGAGGACGCGCCTGATCAGCGCCTCCGCTGCCGGCCTGTTCTTAGTTGGGTCCGTACCCAGCTTCCAGAAGAAGTCCCTGTAGGCGCGGAAATCAGGGTCGTCCCTGAGTTTCTCAATCTCCCAGCGGCCTCTGGTTTCTACATATATCTCCTCCTTGTAATCCTCAAGTGCCTCTACCTCGCGCTTGATGGATACGTCCTTGAAGTGGATTATCTGGGCCGCGAGACCGGGGAACTTGTTTTTGAGCGATGGTGAGAGCGGGAGATAATCAGGCATGATTGTCGTTCTCCTGTGTCAGGGAGTCAGATTTGGCGAGATCCCTGATCCGGTTCTCGCCATCGATTTCCTGGACGACCTTGTACACCTGTGACGGGACCAGCTCGCTCCAGTCCCTTCCCTCCAGAATCCGCCTGCGGATATCGCTTGCCTCAAATTTACCTCTCTGGAATAGCTCGATACTATGCCCCTCATACCCTGCCTCTATCAGCAGCCGCCTTGTTAGGCTCTGGTTGCTGAACACCATGTCAAACCGGGGGGTCTGGGACTCCACTGCGCTGACCCATACACGGTGTGCCGGAGCATCAGGGATTGGTATGATCATATACCGGTCAGAGGGTATCTTCGACTCGGCCAACGCTCCCCTGATCATCTCGATACGCTCGCCGGCGGTGAAGGGGTTGTCCCTCTGGTGGCTCATCTGGGCGCTCCCGACCACAAGTATGAGCTCGTCACACTCTGTCAGTATTGTCTCAATAGCGTGCAGGTGGCCAAAATGGAACGGCTGGAACCTTCCGATGAATAATGCGCGTTTCAAGAGTGTCTCATCCTTTTGTTGAATGGGGCGGACCTATGGATATGTGTTTTCCCAACGTTCTAGGTTATTGAACGCCTGTTCTAAACACTGGCATTATACTGATGCGGGCGTATTGCGTTATTGTGAATCAGATGGAAACTAAACAGACAATGTTAGTGGCGATAATAGCCATCATGTCGCTGCCCGCGCTCTCGATCTACGCCTGGCAGACCACCACCATATACTCGGAGCAAAACGCGGTGGACACCGCGTTACAGTTTGTGGAGGACAGTCCCACTTACGGATGGGATGGGATAAAGGGCTCAATCGAGCTCGTGAAAGTGTACAAGATGAGAAATCCTAATGCGATCTGGGAAGTAGTTGTCGCGTTCACTTCATCAAACGCCGGGTACGGTGATAGGTCAGATCAGATGGTCGCCACGGTCCTCACAGACCACGTCATCAAGGTGACGGTTGAAGGAGATTTAATCACATCCGCGGTAACCGATGAAGTATGGGATGAGCTCAGTGAAACAGAAGTAGAAATCCTTAGTACATCTCACAGCGAAGCAGAGGAGATAGCGATTAATTTCCTGAAAAATGGGCCGACCTTCGGTTTCGACGGAGTTCCAGGATCCATTGAGGTGATTGAGATTATCGCCGCCGAGAGTTATCCGATCCAGTATTTTATCACTCTAACCTTCGAGTGTAGACAGGCCGGCTATGGAGACAGAGAAGGGCAGATGCTCGCACAGGTGTTTACGGCTCACGAGATCAGAATAGCGTTGAGTAACGGAGTGATAGGCAGTGCCATTATCGATAACAGCTGGGATGAGCTAATCCAGAGACCAGTGACCGTGAGCATGACCATCTCCCCCGATCACGCAAAAGATCTCGCGGTGGATCATGTAATAAATGAGTACCATGAACTCACGGATGCATCGATCCCTGAGGATTGGACCGTGAGCACCAGTAACCATGGTGGCTCGGTTGGGTCAAACAACTTGGAGTTCAGCGGAGCTGGATGGACAGTGAAAGTGCAGTTCCCAGAGGGTCATGAACCAGTCTACGAGATAATAGTAGAATATGACAACGACACGGGCTTCACATGGGAGGGTCAGATTGACCACGAAGGAAATATAATAGAGCCGTAACGGGCTCACTCAGCTATTTTTCGGGAATTTGGTATGCCTGACTCGCAGGGCACGCCTGTCTGGCAGAAGCCGCAGCCGTACCCGTCAAACCCGTAGTGCTTCGGGACGTAGCTGCGGGTCATTGTGACGTACTTGTTGCACAGCGCCTTGTCGTGGCCCTCTGCGGTTATGGCCCCTATGGGGCACCTTTCAATGCATTTTCCACATGAGCCGTCCATCAGGAACAGGCAGTTCTCGTTGTGGTGCTTGGCGGTCCTTGGAGTCGGCTCGATGACCGCATCAACGATGACGCTTCCTGTCCTCATGGCCTTTCCCTTGGGTGTGATCAACGCATCACTGAGTCCAAACGTGCCGAGCCCCGCTGCGTAAGCCGCGTGTCTCTCTGACCACGTCGAGGCGAAGCTATACCTCACTGACCTAGCACCCTTCCAGAGCGGGCTTATCATGGGCCCAACTGCGTCGAACCCCTTTTCCTTGAGCTTTGCGACGAGGTGTTTCCTCAATTTGACGTTGATCTGTTCGCCATAGATCCTTGACCTTGCCCACCTCTCGCTGGGGAAGTATTTCTCCTTCCTGTGATCAGCCTTTGTGGCATCGGTTTGGGGGAGAATCCAACTGATTACTGTTAAGTCCTCTCGCTTGTATTCCTTGCAGTGCGCGTCAGCCATGAACTCGTTAGGCATGACGTAAAACTCACCTATATCCTTCTTGTAGAAATCGTAGAGCTTGTCATCCCCGCTGCTGAAACCAACTAGGGGGGCTGCCCATGCTGGCTCGTCGTCCCACTTCTCCATGGTGTTTTCCGGGCCAGCGATGAACTCTTCGATGAGCTCCTTGATCCACTGGCCGAGGTTATCGTTACCCATATTACTTCAAGACCACAATCGCTTTATTTAAAGCAGGTCTCAAGAGAGTAAACAGATTCAAGGGGTAATGGTTGTGGCTGATCTAGAGTTCCTGTTCCTATCTTGGGACGATGTGCAGGGGTTGTCCGAGAAGGTGTCAGACCTCGTCTTGGACTCCGGATACAAGCCTGACCTCATGATCGCAATCAGCAGGGGCGGGTTCGACCCAGCAAGGATCATGAGTGACCAGTTGAACATCAGGAAGCTGGCGAGCCTCCAGATCATATATTACACGGGCCTGAACACGAAAAGGGACAAACCCGAGGTGCTTTTCCCGTTGAATGCACAGGTTGAAGGGCTGAGAGTTCTGGTTGTTGACGACGTCAGCGACTCAGGCAACAGCCTGATAGCTGTGAAGAAGTATGTCGAGGACAGGGGAGCGGTAGAAGTCAGACTCGCTACACTCCACCACAAGCCTTGGAGCAAGTTCAAGCCCGATTACTACGCCGAGGAGGTCAGCAAGTGGATCATTTATCCGTGGGAGCCTAGGGAATCAGTGATTGAACTTGTCCACATGCTTACTGACGCCGGAATAGAAAAGGACATGATCCCCGCGAAGCTCAAGAAGATTGGATTCAGCGACCACCAGATCGACAGATACCTGAAAATCTGATTAGATGATGATGGTTTCAGATCATTTCTATTCACTACGGATGAAATCTGCTATATTTGGAAGATGTATATAAATAATTAATTAAAATGATATTATGGAGCTACTGTAGCTCTTGGAGCGCCTCTGCGGCCTGCTCCTGTGCAGCCGCCATCAGGTCAGACTTCACTACAGTCGTGATATATCCGGCGATCTTGTTCCTGAGTCTCTTGCTCACGTCGAGCCCGATCTCCCTGAGGAACTGCTTGTTGGGCTCAAACTCGGGCTTGAAGCTGTACTCGTATTTTTCGATCAGCGCGAGGCTTAATCTCTTAATCATTTCTGTTCGTACTTTTCCCAAATTGAAGCACCTATTTGTACACGTTAGCATCTATGCAGTCCTTTTAAACGTTTAGGCCCAAGGCTCCTGGGTGAGGATTATCCGGTTCAGGGAAATTGTAATGTTATCCGAGACCAAAAAACCCCCCAGCTCAAGATCGTAGCGCGCCCCTGATGTTTTCCTCGAACATCAGAGAAATCCATCGAAAGCCAATCAAATGAATTTGATATAAGAATGCTGTAACTGGCAAAATGAGTTAAAAATCCAGAGGTTTTCGGTGACGCTCTGAGTTTAAACGGGGTTTATCTGTAAACCATGAGCATATAGAGTTAAAAAATGAAAAAAGGGCAATTTAGGGCTTCCCTGCCGAAAGCGTCGTAAGTATTAAATATCTATCGAAAGCAAAGAAGGAAATGGAAGGAACTGTATGTCTAAGGAGATAAAGGTCGCCCCCATGCATAAGCTGATCAAGAGGGCAGGCGCAGACCGAGTGAGTGAGGAGAGCGCGATAGCACTAGGCATCGCGTTAGAGGAGATTGGAGTCAAGGTAGCCAAGGAAGCCATCGATTACGCGCACCATGCAGGCCGTAAGACTGTAAAGGCAAGAGATATCGAGATAGCCGCAAAAAAGGTTCTTGAGAGATAGGAATATAACCAGACTTTAGGATTTCATATTTTCAAACTCTAAATGTTCCAGCGTCAAATCGGCCACCGATAATAACATATATCTTGAACGTAACCATGTCTTTTGGCTAATATGCAGCAATATCAAAGCGATGTCCTTATTGTCGGAGCTGGCCCCGCGGGGAGTATGACGGCGAAGACGGTCGCCGAGCTTGGAGCTGACGTTATTTTCATCGAAGAGCACGAGACTCCTGGAACTCCAGTTTTCTGTGGCGAGGGTCTGAGCATCAGCGGGATAATGAATGCAGGGCTTGATCCAGTTGAGCCATACGTTTGTCAACAGATAACGACCGCACGGGTTGTTGCCCCCAACGGCAAGACTGTTGACCTGCACGCAACTGACTGGACTGGATACACACTGGATAGAAGTGAGTTCGACAAGGCACTGTCAGAGAACGCGGTCAAGGCGGGCGCGAAGCTGATGACCAAGATATGCGCCACCGGTGTCATAAAGGAGGGCGATCAGGTGGTCGGGGTCAGGGCAATCAAGGACGGGAAAGAAGTTGAATTTCGTGCCAAGGTGGTTATAGGCGCAGATGGGCACTGGTCCATCATCAGGCGTTCGGCAGGCTTGGCCAATTATTTCGATGACTGGGTAACCTGTGCTCAGTACAAATTATCGGGTTTGAACCTTGATGACTCCTCTATCAATGAGTTCTGGATAGGAGCGAAATACGCACCAGGCGGATACGCGTGGGTTTTCCCCAAAAACAAGAAGGTAGTTAATATTGGCGTCGGGGTTAGGGAAAGGCACACAAAACCAGCTATAGAATACCTGAAGGACTTTATCGCAAATGATCCCCGCTTCAGGAATGCAAAGATCGAGATGACGAGTGGGGGGATATGCCCCGTTAGTGGTACCCTTGACAAGATCGTCATGGATGGCCTGATACTCACAGGTGATTCAGCAGGGCAACTGATCCCGATGACAGGAGCGGGTATTCACTGCAGCATCGAGTCAGGAAAGATAGCTGGGCGCGTCGCCGTCGAGGCCATTAGGGAGGGCGATGTCAGCAAGAAAAGGCTCAGCGCTTACAGGGCTGAGTTCGACACCTACTGGGGTAGGAGGATCACTGAGGCGGGCAAAGTTCTACACATGTTGGACAAGTTCAGCGACGATGATCTTGATGTTCTTGCCGAGGTGATCTCTCACGAGGACATCATGCACATGGCAAACGGGCTCAACGTGGCAAGCGCCATGGCTGGGCTGGTCAAGAAAAGCCCAATGAAATTGATGCACCTGATAAGGGCATTCATGCGCTAATTTTTTTACTCTTTTCTCAGAGCCTCTACGGGGTTCATCTTTGATGCGTTCCACGCTGGACTAGCACCCGAGATAACACTTGTCAGCAGCGCAAAGACTACGGTCCCGATAGCTAACGGCATATTCACCACCACCGGCATCCCGATGTAGTTGCCAACCGCTTTCCCGATAACAAAACCTAGAGTCGCACCCACCATCCCTCCGATAAGCCCCGTATAAAGCGCCTCAGACAAGAAAAGCATCAGGATATCCGTACTCTTGGCCCCGATAGCCTTCATGGTCCCGATCTCCTTTGTTCTCTCGCTCACGCTTATGGTCATGGTGTTTACTATGCCTATCCCTGCGACAAACATACTGATGGCTGCGATCCCGCCCAGCACCGACTGGATGGTCCCCGTCACCTGTTTCTGGACATCGATAGCCGCGTTGGGTGAGACAACAAAGTAATCATCGCCCAGCCTGTCGCTGAGCTTCTCCTCCACAGTCCCCATGTCATCGGCCTCCTCGATATAGACCTGCACTATTGCGCAGCTCCCCCCTTGCTCAAACAGCTGGTCATAGGTCCTGAACGGAATCCCGATGGCGTTATCTACGTTCAATCCGAACATGTTTCCGTGCTCCTCAAGGATTCCCAGCACCCGAAGGGTGATCTCCTTTGTCTCACCATGTGCCCTGACCGATATTTTGAACCTGTCCCCGAGTCCCAGGACCGGCTCGTCCTCGCCCTCCGGTTGGGCGATGTTTTTCCCGATGAACGCAACGGCCTTGTCCCCCCTGGTAAAGATCCTTCCTTCGGCTAATTTGACATCCTGGTTGATATTCATGAAGGTATCACCCACTCCGAGGAGTTTGGTGGTATAGATCTCGCCTTTAATAGTGTACTGGGCTCCCCCCGATGATAACGCGCTTGAATCCGACACACCCGGCGTGTCCGCGATCAACTCCCGGTCCCTCCAGCTGACGCCGTCCTGGTTGAGAATCTGGGTGGCACTCAGAGACATGGCCGCCTCCTGGGCCTCGTGGGGCACAACGAAAAGGGTGTTCGCCCCGATGACGCTCAGCTGGTCCTTGACCTGGATGTTCATACCGTCAGCCAGCGAAATCAGTCCGGTGACTGCCGCACAACCGATGAGGATACCAAGGACATTAAGGGCCACCCTGCCCTTGCGCTCCCTCAACCCCTCGACAGACATCACCGTAATATCAATTAGTTTCATAGTTTTGACGAGCCGAAAGTAGTAGACCTCTACCTAGGTTTAAACCTTACTCGAAGAAGTTCGATGTTGCACTTTGGCACTGGATTCGTTCAACAATAACACTCCTTCCCACCGGCTCCCACTAAATAAACATCAGGTAGCAACCTGTAGGCACTGTTAATACTAAAATATCGCTTATATCAGGGTACTTGACACAAAACCACTGAAATATTTTTTTCAAGAGTTTACGGCTCACTGATAGCAAAATCAGGGTTCCACTCGAAGATTTTAACACCTCCCAGCGCCACTTCCAAGGGATTGTAATGCTCAGAACCAACAAGGACAAGGTAGTCAAGATCAGCGTAATCGGAGAAGTGGTCAGCCCCGTTATGGGAGCCGCCATCTACAGGGTGGGCGCCAACGGCGACCTCCACATCCTCCCAGGGACAGGGGGTATCACTTACAATGTCAGGGTCGGTGACTCCGCCATCGGCTGGATGGGTGACCACGTCGAGCCAGGCGTCAGTGTTGAGAACAGGGTAACAGACAGCAGGTTCCCCCACGGCCAGAGCAGAGCCCTCAACGTACTAAGTTGCGTCGGTAACGAGGCGAAGATAGTCAAGGGCGACGCCAAGGGAGCCAAAGGCGTGGTCGTCGGCAAGCACGGTGGCATCGAGCACGTCATGGTTGATTTCCAGCCAGACGTCATGGAGCAGCTTGTCATCGAGGACAAAGTCATGATCAGGGCGTACGGACAGGGGCTCCAGTTGCTGGACATCCCCGAGGTAAAGATGTTCAATGTCAGTCCCAAGTTCCTTGAGGCACTGGACCCAAAGATTGAGGGAGGCAAGCTACAGGTACCGGTCACCCACAAGGTCCCAGCGGCAATCATGGGGTCCGGGCTAGGTAGGGCCCACGTTGCATCAGGAGACTATGATATCACCATGTTCTGCGAGGACACCTGTGAGGAGCACGGTCTCAACGATCTGTGCCTCGGTGACATCGTGGCCATCATGGACTCTGATCAGAGCTACGGTAGGATCTACCGGCGCGGATCAGTGAGCATAGGTATCGTAACCCACAGCAACAGCTACATAGCGGGGCATGGTCCAGGCGTCACAACATTGTTCACTTCAACCAAGGGTCTAATTGAGCCTGTAATTGACAGCGACTCCAACGTCGCAAAAATAATGGGCCTCAGGGACGACCTATAATTTTTTTTAAAGAAAAGGGGTTAAAGGAAAAACTCTGGCTCTTTGCGGGCACCAAAATTGGTTGCTAGCCATTTCGCCGCCCCTAGAATTCCTTCGTGCTTCCAGTGACGCGCCCCTGTGGGGCAGTTCTGCACACAGGCAGTGCATGCAGTACATTTCTCTTTATCAGTCTCGACCAAATCGCTGACCTTGACGCAGCCAGTTGGGCACACCCTTGCACACATCCCGCATAGAATGCATGAATCAGGGTTTGTCTCGGGACTCCTTGGGTCGCCTCCACCGCTCTTGCGGTATGGGCGGTCTCCAGGAACTTCAAGATCTGGAATTTCTCCCAATCCCTTGACCTTCTCCATGACCTTAGCACCGAAATCCATCGCCTTTTTAACATCCTCGCCGTCGGGACGATTCGTCGCGATTGGCGTCTCCTCTGAGTCAAAGCTGTGCTGGCCGATGAAGGCGGAACCGGCGACTGTCTTGAACCCCAACTCCTCGGTGATGTCCTTGAGCTCGATGAGCGCGTCTTCGAATTCCCTGTTACCGTAAACTGCGACCAGTACAGCTGGCGAGCCATCGCCCTTGACTGTCCTGACCCTCTCCGCTGCAACGGCCGGTATCCTGCCGCTGTAGACCGGTGCGGCGATGATTGCCAGCTCGTCCTTTGCCACCGCGTGGTTCTTCATCTCTGAGCCAGCTGGCGTGAGGTCAATTACGTCGTAGTCGATGCCCATTCCCTTTCTAATGGCCTCAACGGTTCTCTTTCCTGTCCCCGTCGGGGAGTAGTATACTAGTTTGATTTTGCTGATATCCATGGATAGACGGGGTAGCCTGACATTGTAAAGTGTTACGGGCAATCCAGTTACTCGTTAATTTTATTGCCTCGTAATCAAATCATAGTACATGAGTGACCATCTTTTCCCGCACCACTCCAACCCCGGTGCCGATTCTTACAGGCAGAAGATACTACCCCTCCGCGACAGAATGACAGTCTACAACGACTGGCTGATGAATAGGCTAGAGAAAATGCTTCCCGACATGATGGACGAGACGGGAATCGACATGTGGGTGGTAATAGCTCGCGAGTACAACGAGGATCCAGTAATTATGAGCCTTCTGCCAGAGCCAAACCTCTACGCCAGAAGACGCACAATACTACTATTCCATAGACAGCCCGAGGGGGTTGAGCGACTTGCGGTCTACCGCTACGGATTCGGGGAGTTCTACAAGGGCATCTGGGACCCCGCCAAGGAGGAGCAGTACGAATGCCTCGCTAGAATAATCATGGAGAAAGACCCAGAGAAGATCGGGATCAATGTCTCGAACATTTCCGCGTTCGGTGATGGCCTGACACACGGGGAACACACATTATTGGTGGACGCCCTCGGAGATCTCTCAGAGAGGTTAGTACCAGCCGAGAAGCTCTGCATCAGGTGGCTTGAGACGAGGAGCAAGGAGGAGCTTGAGGCTTACCCCATGCTAGTAGAACTCACCCACGCCATCATACAGGAAGCTTTCAGCAGCAAGGTCATTACCGCAGGTGTCACGACGGTTGACGACGTGCAGTGGTGGATGCGCCAGAAGATGCTGGACCTTGGGGTTGAGATGTGGTTCCCAGCGACGGTTGACAGGCAGGGCCACGGTGACAGTTACGAGGACAACGAGCGGACGCGGGTTATCCACAGGGGGGATATGCTTCACTGCGATGTCGGCTTCTACTACCTAGGGATGGCAACAGATGTCCAGCAGAACGCGTACGTCCTAAAACAGGGCGAGACATTGGCTCCTAAGGGATTAAGAGACGCACTTGTTGACGCCAACAAACTCCAAGATTTTCACGCCTCTGCCATGAAGAATGGTAGGACGGGAAATGAGATACTGAAGGAGGCACTGGACAATGCATGGGCCGACGGTCTCAAGCCATCGCTCTACACCCACCCTCTTGGTGTTCATGGACATGCGGCGGGGCCTACCATCGGACTATGGGACCAGCAGGGCGGCGTTCCCGGCAGGGGAGACTACCTCCTGTATCCAGACACATGTTACGCCATCGAGCTCAACGCTAAGAAGGAGATTCCTGAGTGGGACAATCAGGAAGTCAGAATGAGCCTGGAGCAGGACGCATGGTGGACCGGTGAGAAGCTCGTGTTCATGGCTGGACGACAGAAAAAGCTGCATCTAGTCAGCTAATTTTTTTCAATTTATAGAGATAATAGAAAATTAGTGTGGTTTTTCTCGGCTACCTGCCGAAGAGACCCTTGAGGAATCCACCGCTGCCCTTTGGCTTGCAGGTATAGCATGCCCTCTTGTGGGATGTACCGCACTTTACGCAAAAGTTTTTTTCACATGTTTTGCATGTGTATGTCTTTACTTGATCTGAATTGCAAATTTCGCATGTTCCCATTCTTTTCAACCCGTTAATGCGATGAAAGGGGAACAGTTGATATGTTAAAGACATTGACTTGTCTAATTAATGCAACTTGATGAGTCAAAACGCTCTAAAATGACATGTTTTTTAATATGGACTTGTTAATATCCATGATTACATAGTACTAATAAAGAGAAAATATGTAAATATCGTTGATTTGAGAAAGTAGATGACCATATAATTTGATTTTAGTATTTATTATATGTATTATAATCATTATTTCAAAGGCATCAGGTTTGATAAATTAAATATCATCAGAGAATCCCAGGACACTTTCACCAGGGACATTTCCCCGTTTCAGTACTAAGAGGTTTTATTATCCGATTCATCAATGAAACCCATGAATCCCAGTGTATTCGAGGGGCTCCACCCAATGATAAAGGAAGGCCTCGAACAGCTGGGAATAGTGGAACCCACACCTCCCCAGGAGAGAGTGATTCCAGCCATACAGGAAGGGGATAACGTTTTACTCGTCTCACCTACCGCGAGCGGGAAAACAGAGGCCGCCCTTCTCCCTGTTTTCGACATGTTTCTTAGAGGTAAAAAGGAGAAGGGGATCAGCATCATCTACATTACGCCACTCAGGGCGTTGAACAGGGACATCGAGAAGAGGATGATGTTCTGGGCAGACCATCTTGGAATCACAGTTGAGGTACGCCACGGGGACACGAGCCAGAAGCAGAGGAGCAGGCAGACCAGGAAGCCCCCTCAGATGCTAATCACTACACCAGAGACACTACAAGCCATCCTCCCATCAAAGGGTATGCGTAAACACCTTGCACCTGTTAGGTGGGTTATCATTGACGAGATCCATGATCTGGCGGCAAGCAAGAGAGGGGCACAGCTCACTGTGGGACTTGAACGACTTGACAAGGCCGCCGACAAGAAACCTCAGAGGATCGGGCTCAGCGCGACCATAGGTAACCCAAAGACAGTCGCCGAGTTCCTCGGGGGCATCCATCCCGTCAATACAGTAGAGGTCGAGGTGGACAAGACATACGAATACAAGGTCCAGTTCCCACAGCCGACTGACGCGGATTTTGACCTTGCAGACGAGCTAAGTACAAGCCCCAAGGCAGCCAGTAGACTCAATAGAATAAAACGCCTTGTGGACCAACATAACAGCACCCTTATCTTCGTCCAGGGCAGGGGCCAGGCCGAGGCTCTTGGTTTCAGACTCAAACAGATGGGGCCAGGCATCGAGGTCCACCACGGCAGCCTTAGCAGAGAGCAGAGGCACGAAACAGAGGACATGTTCAAGGCAGGTGAACTGAAGGGAATTGTCTGCACCAGCACGCTCCAGCTCGGGATCGACATAGGGGAGGTGGACCTAACCATACAGTACCAGAGCCCGCGCCAAGTGAGTGCACTCATCCAAAGAGTTGGTAGAGCAGGTCACACGTTGAGCAGATTGAGCGAGGGAGTTACTATCCCTGCGTACGGCGAGGACGCCCTTGAGAGCCTGGTAGCATCGGATCTGGCCAGGAAGAAACGGCTTGAACCAACGCTTGTCCACATGAAGCCCCTTGATGTGCTAACGCACCAGATCGTGGGGCTTACGGTAATGGCCCTTGATGACGGTATAGGCCAGGAGGAGGTGCTTGAGATGGCTCAAAGGGCGTACCCCTTCAAGGAGTACACGGGGGAGGAGGACGAGGAGCTCATCGAGTTCCTCAGACAGATTGGATTGATCAAGAGGGAGGGAAAGACAATGAAGAAGACGGGCAAGGGAAGGAGATACTATTACGAGAACCTGGGCATGATCAACGACGAGAGGAGGTATCCTTTCATCAACGCTATAACCGACGAGATGGTTGGCACCGTCGGCGACGAGTTCTGGAGCCTTCGGGCCCGAGTTGGTCTCAACGTCATCCTCAGGGGAAGAGTCTGGAGGATTCTCCAGATCGACGAGGAGAGAGGCGTCCTTCATGCACTTCCCAGCACCGATCCCCTCGGAGCTGCGCCGGGCTGGGACGGAGAGTTGATCCCGGTAACTAGGGAGGTCGCCGAGGGAGCGGGTACACTCAGGGAGACGATATACAGATCAGCCGAGTCACTTGATGACCTAGTAGAACCGCTTGATACAGATGTAGGGAGCCTGAAGGAGATCGCTGACGAGTCCATTACTCATCTGAAATCGGGGCTCCCACTTCCAAGCTCATCGAACCTTATCCTTGAGGTCTGGGACCAGTACCTGGTCATTCACAGCACCAGAGGGGAAAAATTCAACATGGCACTGGGGGCCATCCTTGACGCGGCTCTGAGCGAGAAAGATCTAATCTACAACTGGTGGAACGACCCGTACAGGATTCTCATCGAGGCTCCAAACAAGCTCAACAAGTACGAGATCGAGGATATCGAGACCCTGATAAAATCCTTGACGCCTGAGGAGGCGGACAGGTTACTCAGCGATTTTATGCATGCAAGGTTCCCATTTGGGTACAAGATGAATTTCATTGCCCAGAGGTTCGGTGTAATCCCAAGGGGTAAGATGATGGGCCCAGAAAGGACTGAGAACTTGTACTACCGGTTCAAGGACACCCCCATCTACAAGGAGACAATCAGGGAGGCGTACCACGAGAAACTGGATCTCGATGCCGTGAAGGAAGTGGTTACAGGCATTCAAGGCGGTTCAGTTGAGGTCATCACCAAACAAGTCACCGAGCCAAGCGCCCTCGCACGCCACATACTAGAAAAGTACGCCGATGTCGAGGAGCTCATGGCCACTGACGCCACCATCACAGACCAGATCGAGTACATGAGACAGAACATCCACTCAAGAAGAGTGAGGCTGGCATGCGTGAGCTGCGGCGAGTGGCACACGCATGTACGGATCAGGGAACTGGATGACCATCCTCTTTGCATTAAATGCGGAAGCGGGCTCATGGCTATGATGAGGCGCAACCAAGACCCAGAGCACTTCCACATTCTACTACGGAGGTGGAACGAGGGCGCAGAGATGTTCGGTGACGACCTTGACATGCTCAGACACGGAAGGAAGACGGCGGATATGGTTCTGAGCTATGGCAGGAAGGCAGTGGAGGCGTTGATGGTCTATGGAGTTGGTCCCGTTACAAGCTACCAGGTACTCAGCAGGATGCACAGGAGCAACGAGGAATTCTACAAAGACCTGCTTAAAGCAAAAATTCAGTACATGAAAACAAGGCAGTACTGGGCGGATAAGAAATAAACTGGACTATACGTCCAGGGCGATGTTCCTGTGAGCTACAGGCGCGCCGCTACTCAGTGCCATGGCGATTTGGATGACCTCGGCTATCTCTTCTTTGGTCGCCCCTGCCTTCATGGCTGCTTTTGCGTGACCCTCGATGCACCATGGGCACCTTGTCATGTATGTGCACGCTATGGCGATGAGCTCCTTTGTCTTCACGTCCAGGAGGCCGGGCTCGAAAACTTTCCTGTTCCAGTCTGCCCATGCCCTCATTGTGTCTTTATTGAAGTACTTGTTTACCTCTGAATCTCTTTCTTTTGCGTAGTGGTAATCCATGGACACTAGCCGCACCACCGGCACTTAAAATTAATTACAGGTACTCTGCGATGATCTCAATGATCCGCTCAAGTCCCTTACTAAGGTGCCTGGTCTGGTTCATGTCAACCAGTACCTCTAGGGCAAGGTCGTTCTCAAGGAGGTACTCAATCCTCCTGACGAGTGACTCCTTGGATACTTCCTTTTGATGCATGGCCTGAGCAACCCCGATATCCATGGCACGCCTGGCGTTCCCGTACTGCTCAGGGTGTCGGGGCATAGGGATTATGATACTTGGCTTGTTGGCCCCGATGCTCTGCATGATGGTCTCGTGGCCTCCCCTGCTGATGACAATGTCACATGCCTTGAGGAACGAGTACCGATCCTCAATCCATGGTATTAAGGTCACGTTACCCACTTTTTTGGGCTTGTTTCCACCGTTGGGATCACCCATTGACATTACGACATGGTACTTGTCAGGGAACCTGCTGAATATGGGGGCCAGCATCCGTATCAATGGCATTCTCTCGGGGCGTGGGCCGCTGATGCCAGCATAGACGAGTACCTGGTCATCCAGCCCAAGTTCCTCCCTAATCGTGGACGCATCAACGCTGTTTTCGGGCATAAAGTTCATTATGGACCCCACCAGGCTCATTTTGGCTCCGTACCTATGGGGAGCCCTGAGGCTGTCAAGGCTAATAGTGTATGGCTCGGGGAAATCCGGTATGATGAGCCTGTTTGACAAAGCCCACATCCATCCCAGGACAGTCATGACGGTGCCATCCACCAGTTTCCAGAAATTTGTATCAGTCTCCCTGGGAGCCCTTGGCAGGAACTGATTTAGGATAAGCACACAGGGTATCCTGAGCATCCGTGCCGCCATGATTGTGCTGACACGGGTGTCAACGAACACCAGGTCTGGCTTGAATGTCTGCATCTGCTCGACCTCGAACTTGATCTGTTCCATTAATGTCCAGAGGGCCGAGAAACCGCGCGTGGACACAGTTGCCTTGAGGTCGATGCTCCCGGTGTGGTTGGTCTCTAGGTAAATCTCCGGTGCCCCCACAACGGTGAATCCGAATTTTGAGAGATAATCAATCCCTTCAAGATACGTGGAGAACATTACCTCGCCTCCAAGCTTTTGGATCTCATGGGCGATGGGCACGCACCTGCTGACATGTCCTAGGCCCATGCCGGAGGGGCTGAAATACACACGTGCTCCTTCGAACCTCTTCATTTACTCCACCAATGTGTGCCGACTGATTACCCCTCTTGGCTCCTCTTCCTTGAAAAGGATGGCCTGGAAAATATAGACCTCAACATCAGTACTCTGCCAGGAGTTCTTTGGAAAACCTGCTTTCACACAGCACTGATCGAGAAATTCCCTGCTGCCCCAGCCCCACTCGACGGGCACCTGGGGCAATAATAGTCCCTTGTTCAATCCAATCCCAATGATTAACCCATCCCTTCCAACTTTGACTCTATTGGGTAGGCTCTTTTTGTCATTAATTAGGAGCTCAGGAGGGGTCAGGACACTCACCTCTATTGTGAGACCAGCCATCTCATGCACTTGCACGGGTGGGAAACGAGGGTCTTTGAACGCCGCGCTCCTTGCTGCATCCACAACCGCGTCAACCAAGGAGCTTGTTGCATAGGGTAGCCCGATGCAGCCTCGGAGACCGTAGTTACCTTTTGAGTGGATGTTGAGAGTGACAAAGACGCCGTGTTTCTCCATGAGAATCTGGTCACCGTGGTAATCACTGGGTTCATCGGAGAGACCCATTACGCCCTCGATAGACTGCCGTGCAAGGTTTACCAAAAAAACTCCTTGCGCATCAGTTAACGTAAATATGCCCGCAACAACTCCTTGATACGATAACCATCTTTACCTGTTACTACGTGATAACCTTTCAGGTGGAGTCAAGAGTTTCCCTGATTTTCTCCCAGTGGCTTCCCTTCCAGTACGCCCTTGAGCAGGTCCCACAGACCCAGAACTCATCAAAAGCGTTGAAAGACTCGGCTGGAACCAGGTCCTGTACATCGGCTTTCGGAGTTTTCCTTAACGATCCGTTACATCTTGGACACCTAGAGTTTGTCGCTGACAACTCTACGCCAAGCTCCGTTTTCAAGTGAGATAACTGGACTTTTACTTCCTCAGATTCAAGATACATTGATCTGAGGCCCAGTTTCTGAGACCTCTGAAACAGATCCCTGTCCCTGGTCAGCATAATCCTTGAGAAACTCATTATTTCAACAAGGAGAAGGTTATCATCCAAACCTCTAAAATATATTGAATCATATCCCGCGATCCTCAACCATCGGGCTAGGCTACCAAGCATCCCGTCCAAGATGAACGAGGGGTCACCCATCTACCCGGCAGTCCTCGCAGATGAAGTCCCCGTTGATGGCACGGAGATTCATGGAATATATCTCACACCTCTCACAGTATCCCACGGTGGAGCTTCCTGATACGTGTCCGAATGGAATGACCTCTTTCTGCTCCCTCAGGATATCAATGATGGTGGGAACGAAACGTATTATGCTCCTGTCTGTAATGACGCCTACCAGATCTCCCTTGTAGATAACGCCGAGACGCCTGATGTTCTCCTTGTCCATCATCTTCATGGCGTCCATCAGGTTCATCTCAGGGTCTACCATTTTCAGTGGAGAGGACATTACCTTCCCCGCAAAAAACGTGTTCGGTGAAACGCCATCAGCAACTACTCTAGTAACGATGTCCCTCTCAGTCACTATGCCAACTGGCAGGTTCTGCTGATTCATGACTACAACGGCCCCGACGCGCTGCTCGCGCATCTTGTTCGCAACCTGCACGATGTCCTCGTTCTCGTCGACGCTTATGACAGGGCTCGACATTGCTTCCCTTACGATCATCTTGGACGATAAGCCTAGGCTCAAGTTGTCACCACTTGAAAAAACACATGCAACCTATAAAAAGCTCATGAACTGGAAGTAATATACAGTTAAGATTCAAACAATACTTGGTACATTGAGCCGCACTTTCCGCAGCTCAGTACGCTGGCCCGCTTCTCGATGTCCTTGTCAACTTGAACCCATGAGTTGCACTCTTTGCACTTGAGGATAAATCCGTCATTCCCGTCGCCGTTCCCTGACCTGAATAGAAGTGGTTTTGCCTGTATGAAGTTCCCTGGTATCAGTGGCCGCTTTATACCCAACCTCGATGCCTTGAGGCGAATAGCGTTACTGGTCCTCAGGGGAAACTCAACCTCTATCTCCTCAAAGGTTCTGTTCGACCCGTATAGTTCATGCAGCCTCTCTACCTCTTCGTCTGTCCATTCCTTTATTCTCGCCATATACCTAGTATCATCTACCTTTGGTGATCATGTGTATTGGGGACACTCGGAATTCACTAGCTGGATTTATCCTGCTTCGTGGCTGTGTGGGCGATTATTCAGGCAAACCCGAACAAAAATGGGCACGTCAAATGAGCACATTTCTGCACCCAGGACGTGTCCACTTCCAATGTGTCTCCCGCTACAATCACATATTGGCTCAAAAAATTATAATATGATTATGTTGCATCAAAAGAGTACATTTCACGAGTAATTTTAGCCCAGTATATAGGTGGATTGAGGCATTGATGATAAGAATGTTACATCGGTCTGAGACAATCGAGAAATTGCTAAAAGCATAACAAACAACCCCTCTCGGCAAGGGGGCGATTATATGAAACTGACAAGAAGCAAAACACGGCTTCAAAGCGAAAGGTTTAATGCAAATCCCATTCTCCGTTTACTGGATTCCATTGGATGTACAATTCACTGATAAACCGAGCCTGAAAGATCCGGTGATGATAGCGGCGTGGCCTGGGATGGGTTTCCTAGCCAAGATCAGTGCTGACTATCTCAGGAGGAGGATAAAGGCAAAGCAGTTCGCTGAGATAAAGTACTTCCACAATGTCCTAGTTTATAAAAACGGTATCGTTGAGATGGCCCCAATAAAACACAAACTCTACGCATCGGAGGACCAAAATCTAATCATCTGCGTAGGTGACGCACAGCCATCAGTCCCAGAGGAGTCATTGAGGCTGGCGCAGAAGATTTCGGATATCGCAGTCGAGATGGGTGTAAAGCGCATTTACACAATGGCTGCGTTTCCCAACGAGTTTTACGACGAGCCCAAGGTCTATGGCGTGTTCACAGATGAGTCCATGAGAGACGAGCTAATCGAGACTGGGGTTGAGATGATTGAGAACGATGGGGCCGTCAATGGCTTGAATGGCGTTATGATAGGCGTTGCCAAAGCTAGCGGGATCGACGGGGTCTGCCTTATGGGTGATATCACCTACGCGAACGTACCTCAGCACCTGGCCAGCAAAGCTGTGCTGCACAAGCTAGTGAAGCTCATCGACATCGAGATAGACACAAAGCAGCTCGATATCAGGGCAAAGAAGATAGATGCCTCCATCAAGCGACGGCTTGAGATCTACGACGAGGAAGAGGAACCCCAGGTCCAGGACGAGAAGAGGCTGGGTTACATCAGCTAACTTATAAAATAGCGTCAGACAATAAGAGTTGAACCCACGGAGAAAACACGGTTGAAACAATCAGAGAAGGTTTACTGGATCAAGGCGCTGCTGGGATTAGCCACGGGTTTGATCACATTCTACATTCAATCAGGCTTGGGCCTCCAAGGAGAGCTCGCATTGATGTCTGGCACAGTTTTGTACATCGGCTACTCCGAGGTAACGGCAAAAATGTTCGGTCTTGAAAGGGACAGAACAATAAAGGTCGGCATGGGCGCTTTCCTGTTCCTTTGGATGCTGACCTGGACGCTGCTCAACACAATGGGCTCGTACGGCTGGATCTAATCCTTATCGACATTTATCTTGTACTGCATTATATCAGACCAGGCCGCGAAATAGCCCGAGTCAAACTGGGTTCTGATCGGTGTTTTCCTGAACTCCTTGAACTCCTCCTTGTGTTCCTTCAAGTTTTTCTTGTTAAGGTTGGTCCTGTTATAGAAATCCCTCTCATCCCCTGATCTGACAGAGAGAAGGAGTCCATCGAGGGCGTTGATATACCCAGTCTTGTACTCCTCGTCGGTGAACTTTCGCTCCCTGATAGCGCTCAGCGCCTTCTCGGCTTCCGTGAACCGCCTGTCAATCATGTTTTTGAAGAATGATAGAACCGATTCACGGGTCTTACCCGTGACAGTCAGTCCTCGTCCTGGTTTAATAGTCTTCGTCACTCTCTATCCCTCTCTCTGTAATCCTCATGGGGGCCTCCCCCTCGGGCAGGCTGGGGCTCGCCGTTAGCTTGGCTATCCTCATATTGTTCCTGCCCTTCCTAATGAATATCCGATTGTGGCTCATATGCCCCAGTATATGCCCGCCGACGGGTGCCACTGCCTTGCTGAAGAACGCGTCAGGGGTTGCCATCACCTGATTGGTGATGACCAGCGAGGTGTTGAACGCCCTGCCCAGCCTTGTGAGCTTGTGGAGGTGTTTGTTGAGCTGCTGCTGGCGGTTTGCCAGCATCTCCCTGCCGATGTACTCGCTCCTGAAGTGGCTCATCACGCTGTCTATGATGATGAGTTTTATGTTGTTGTCCCTAATGACCTCGTCTGCGTTCTCAAGGAGCACCGTCTGGTGGTTGCTGGTGTATGCCTCCGCGTACACTATCCCCTTCAGCACTTCCTTTGGCTTGATGCCGAACCTGGGCGCTATCTGCTGGACCCGCTCTGGCCTGAACGTGGACTCGGTGTCGATGTAGAGAACGCTCCCATTTAGACCGCCTTGCGCTTCACCTAGTTGAACGGTGACGCATAACTGGTGGCACAGCTGGCTCTTGCCGCTCCCGAACTCACCGTAGAACTCGGTGAGGCTCTGGGTCTCGATTCCACCTCCAAGTAAATTGTCAAGGCTGCTGCACCCCGTGGAGAGTTTCCTGACGTTCTTCCTGAGCTCCACCAGCTCGTCGCCCCTCACGAACGTGATGGCGACTGTCCTTCTGGCCACCTCGATAACTCTCTCGGCAACCTCCTTCCCTATACCAGCAGAGACCAACTCGTTTGTGGTGGCTGTTCCGAGGCTCTCAACGGTTTTGAACCCGATTTCCTTGAGCTTGTTAATGGTGGCTGGGCCTATGCCTGGTAAGTCCTCAAGAGTTTTGTACGTCTCTTTATAGTTCTCAATGTCCTCTGACATGGGGCCACCGCTGGTTATCTGGTATGATATAATGTTCCCTTGGTTAAATTCTATGGTTCCGGGTCGTTCTCCTCAAGCTCCAGGACGATGTTGCCCTCGTAACCGCAGTCCCCGCAGATATACTTCTGTGGGAGAATACCGTAGCTCTCACTAAGCTTCATCTTTGGACTTTTACAGTTGGGACAGAACACGGGTTTCGGAGTGGAGTGCTTGGCGTCTTTGAGAATGTCTATTATCTCTCTGAGCTTTGGCACGGCTTACTGGACCTCTATATTGTCCTGAGGGAAGCCTAGACCGACAAGTGTCCTGTGGACCTCATCTCTATGATCACCCATTAGGAGAACCTGCTCGTTTTTTGCGGTCCCACCGCATGCACATTTGTTTTTCAACTGTGTCGCTAATTTGTTGAGGGAGACAGTCTTGGAGTCAATGCCATCGATGACGGTCCATTTCTTTCCCCATTTACGTGTCTCCAAACGAATCCTGATCCGCTGTTGTTCCTTACTCATCTCTTCGCAAACGCATAGGTCTTGAGGGAGGCCACAAACGGGACAAATTTCTGCCATTATCAACTCTTTAGCGGACTCGGGGTTTTTAAAGCCTTTACTTAAAATGGGGAAATATTAGCGGTTTTGAACCTTTTTAGTACTTCAGAGAGCCTCAAGTGTAGTTTTGTAGTAGGCTGAAGGCGTCCAATGCCTGCCGTGCTTCAAGAATTATGATGGTGTTTGTACTACAGCTGATGAACTCAACGATGTTGATGTTCCTGCTTGCTAGCTGCTGTGTGATGAAGGCAACGAACCCAGGAGTCTCCTCTACCACCTCGGGGCTCAGCAGTATCAACGCGACCAGGTTTTTCTGGAACTGCACTGTTTCAGGCAAGGGTTCTTTGATGACTATCTGATCCACGATGTATACGTACTGGTCGGTTAGATGTGCGGTAACGATGTGGGGTATATCCAACTTCATGGAGGATATCACAACGCCGATCTTGTCCTGCAATCGTACCCTGGATGCCTTGAGTATGCCCCGGACGGCCTCCTCTCTAAGACTCCTATCCGTGCTGATCTCATCGGCTACCCTGATTATGGCCGCTTTAACCGCTTCCAAGCTTCCCTCTCCGAGGTCTTTCTGTAGAATCCGGGCGAGGGCGCTGAAGTTCACTATCTTCATGCTGAGCGCGTCTAGGAGGCTTGGGCGGGTCTGGATGGTCTCCCGCACCTGCTGGGCCACGCTTTTTGTCCTATCTGTGGTGATTGATGTCATATATGTTGCATTCATGTCATAAGGTATAAAAGCTTGTCTCATATTGTTGCTGATTATCTTAAAAGAGGCATAAATGCAATGGTTAAAGATAAAGTTGTTCTAGCATACAGCGGCGGATTGGACACATCCATGATGGTCGTTTGGCTCCAAGAAGAGTACGGAATGGACGTAATCACCTGCAACCTAGACGTAGGTCAGGACAAGGAAACAGTTGGAATAGAGGAAAAGGCATGGAAACTCGGGGCCATCAACCACTACGGATTTGATGCAAAAGAAGAGTTCGCCAAGGAATACGTTTTCCAGGCAATCAAAGCAAACGCCATGTACATGGGCACTTACCCAGTTAGCAGCAGCCTGAGCAGGCCCCTCATCGCCAAGAAACTGGTCGAGGTAGCGGAGATGGAGGACGCACAGGCAGTTGCCCACGGATGCACCGGAAAGGGCAACGACCAAGTAAGGTTCGATATCACCATAAAGGCTCTAAATCCGAACCTCAAAATAATTGCACCGGTCAGGGAATGGAAGTTCGACAGGATGGGCCAGATCGAGTGGTCACTAGAGCGCAACATTCCAGTCCCGGTTACTGCCGAGAACCCCTACAGCGTCGATGAGAACCTTTGGGGTAGAAGCATCGAGGGAGGAATGCTTGAGCACCCCGACCTTCCAGTACCCGATGATGTGTGGGATTGGACGGCGGACATCATGGACACCCCGGACGAGCCCGAGTTCGTCAAGATAGGCTTCCACATGGGAGTCCCGGTTAGCCTGGACGGAGTCGAGTACAAGCCCCATGAGCTGATACTAAAAATCAGGGACATGGCGGGCAAGCACGGCATCGGCAGGATTGAACACATGGAGGACCGGATAGTCGGCCTCAAGACACGTGAGACCTACGAGGTGCCAGCTGCCGAGACCATAATCAACGCACACATCGACCTGGAGAAGATGGTGCTGACGCGACACCAGAAGTTGCTGAAGTACGAGATCGACCACAAGTGGGCTACAGCCGTGTATCAGGGCCTCTGGGTTGACCCATACAAGGAGGACCTGGACGCGTACATCAACAACACTCAGAAGAACCTGACGGGTACGGTAACGATGAAGCTCCACAAGGGAACGGCGAAGCCGGTCTCGCGTGAGAGCCCGCTGAGCCTATATGACTACAACCTTGCAAGCTTCGATATCAACACCCATTACGACCAGGGCGATGCAAAGGGGTTCATCAACCTCTGGGGCCTGCCCAGCGTCACGGCGTGGAACCTGAAGAGGAAGATCGCCGAAGAGGGCATCAAGAAGCAGGGCAAGAAGGTCGTGCCAGTCCCCCAAGGGGACGACTAGTTCCCACATTTCCTACTCATCCCTTAATAGGGATGGACATTTTTTATATCCATCCGAGGTAGCCCACCTTGTCACGAGAAGAATCACTTATAGAAGTTCTTGAGAAAGCGTTGCCACTTCCTCCCAAGATCATTGTAGGCTACAACAAGTTGGAGCGGGACTTTACAAGCGGTGACGTGGCCCGCGTTTGCGATGTGAGCAGGAGCAGCGCCAAGTTCTACGTCAACAAGATGGTGGCCCTGCGACTTATCACCAAGGTACCGCACAGGCGGATGTACCAAAAGTTCTCCAACGCAAACAAGTTCAGTGACTGGCTCAAGGATCTCATAAGACTGGCCCTTGACCCCCTTGAGTCGGGCTCCCTCGTTGTGCCCGACGTGACGGAGGACGACACATGAGCCTCAGGGAGATAGCCGCGCCCAAGAAGAAGACCCCCTTCAAGAAGAAGTACACAAGGCAGCTGACGGCCAAGCAGGTCAGAGCAATGAAGAAGAGGGGCTACGATGCCGAGAGGGAGCTTGTCCACATGTTCAGGGACGTGGGATACAGCGCCATCAGGATACCCGTTAGTGCCCCCAGCAAGGAACCGCTGCCAGATGTATTCGCGATCAAGGACGACGCCATTCTCTCCATAGAGGTCAAGTCCCAAGTACGTTACGCCTATTACAAATCCCATCAAGTGCTGAAACTCTTCGAGTTTCTTGAAATACATAAGATATACCCGAGAAAGTACGCTGTGCTGGCTGCCAAGTTCAAGTACAAGGGCTGGTGGTTCGATGTGGCCGAGAGGTCAGACAGGGATTACATGATCAAGATAAACCAGGGAATGAGCTGGAACGAGCTCCTTGCGAAAATAACCTAGCCCTCAGACACTCTACATTTTGTCAGAAATATGACAAAATCGGCTAATGTTTATATAGGCTCCTAACTAATTTTTCTAACAGTATTATTGTGATTACCATGATCAAGGAATTAGACTATACTCAGGCGAGAAAGATATGCGATAAGGAATTCATTAAGTGCACCGCCACTGATGACCTTGAGCCACTTTTAGATATAATCGGCCAGGACAGGGCCGTCAAGGCTCTCCAGTTCGGCCTCGATATCAAGGAGGAAGGATTCAACCTCTACGTGGCCGGGATGCCAGGGACAGGAAAGAAAACCGCCATCGTAAACTTCCTGGGGCATAGGGCAAAGGACATGCCTGTGCCCCCAGACTGGTGTTACGTCTACAACTTTGAGGACGGCCAGAAGCCAAACGCGTTACAGCTTCCAGCAGGGATGGGCTCACAGCTTGTGGCAGATATGGCCAGGTTCATCGAGGAGATGAAGAAAGCGCTGAAGGCGTCCTTTGAGAGTGATGATTACGCCAGCAGAAGGGAAGAGACCCTCAAGGGCTTTGAGGAAACGAAGCAGGAGCTAATGAAGGAGCTGAACCAGAAGGCACAGGACGCGGGATTCGTCATCCAGAGGAGTAAAATCGGCATGGTTATCATCCCAGTCATCAACGGCCAGCTCATCAACGAGGAGCAGTTCAGCATCCTCCCCCAGACCATCAGGGAGGAGATACAGGATAGGCGCAAGGCCCTCTCCGACGAGATGAGAACGGCGTTCCGCCAGTTTAGGGACATAGACAGGGAGGCAGAGGCAGCCGTCGAAAAGTTCAACAAGGAGGTAGCGAGCTTCGCCATGGACGCCCTGCTGGACAGTCTCAACGACAAATACGGGGAGGTAGAGGAGTGCAAGCTATACCTAGGCGCGGTCAGGAACGATATCCTAGACAACTTGGGAGCGATACTTGGTGCACAGAAACCGACGGAGAACCCCCTGGCCGCCATGATGGGCGGTGGAACTCCGGACCCTACACGCAGGTACAAGGTAAACCTGGTGGTTGACAACAGCAAGCTTGAGGGGGCCCCGGTTATCATGGAACTGAACCCAGGCCATGACAGAGTCTTCGGTACCACGGAGAAGGAGGCCCGGTTCGGGGCACTAGTCACGGATTACACCATGATCAGGAGTGGCAGCGCACACATGGCCAACGGGGGATACCTTATCCTGCCCGTCGAGGACCTGGCAAAGAGCCCCGGTACATACGAGGCTTTGAAGCGCACCCTTCTCAACAAGAAGCTGGAGATAGAGGAACTGGCTGCAAGGATGGGATATGTAAGCACAAGGAGCCTGAGGCCCGAACCCATACCCTTTGACTGCAAGGTCATCATCGTGGGCGATGGCAGGTACTATTACATGCTTTACCAGGGCGACCCGGAGTTCAAGAAGATATTCAAGGTCAAGGCAGAGTTCGACAACACCATGGCCAGGTCCCAGGAGAACGTGGCGCAATACGCCCAGTTCATGTGCACCCTCGTCAACAAGGAGGGCTTGAAACACCTTGAGCAGACAGGGATCGCTTCCATCGTAGAGTACAGCAGCCGGCTGGCCGCTGACCAGGACAAACTCAGCACCCAGTTCGACAAGGTGAGCGACATCATCAGGGAGGCAAACTACTACACCGAGTCCAATGGGGGCGAGTACATCCCTGCTGACCACGTGAGGCAGGCTATCGAGGCCAAAGTCTACAGGAGCAACATGATCGAGGAGAAGCTGGGTGAGATGATCGAGCGCGGCAGCATCTTGGTTGACACTGAAGGCTCAAAGGTCGGTCAGCTCAATGGGCTGGCGGTCATGGGTATTGGCGACCACATGTTCGGAAAGCCAAGCAGGATTACGGCCAGCATCGGTCTAGGCAAATCTGGCATCATCGACATCGAGAAGCAAGCAGACATGGGCGGACCTACCCACACCAAGGGGGTCCACATACTGACAGGCTTCCTCACGGACAGGTACGCAAAGGAGCACCCGCTGAGCCTCACGGCAAGACTGGTGTTCGAGCAGAGCTATAGCGGGGTGGACGGTGACAGTGCAAGCAGTACTGAGACCTACGCCATGATGAGCGCACTCAGCGGGGTTCCAATCAAGCAGAGCTTTGCGGTGACCGGTTCGGTGAACCAGAGAGGACAGGTCCAGGCCATCGGCGGTGTCAATCACAAGATCGAGGGCTTCTTCGACCTATGCAAGTTCAGGGGTCTATCGGGAGACCACGGGGTAATGATCCCGGAGAGTAACGTCAAGAACCTGATGCTCAGGGAGGACGTGGTGGAGGCCGTCAAGGAGGGCATGTTCCACATCTACCCAGTGGGGACCATCGATGAAGGCATCGAAGTGCTGACTGGGGTGGGAGCTGGGGAGCCAGATGACGAGGGTAACTACCCTGAGGGCTCGGTTAACAAGCTTGTACAGGATAGACTGGACCAGATGGCAGAACTCATGAAGCCTAAAAAGTCCAATGACGATGAATAACGCCCCTTTTTATTCTACCCATCTTAATCTTTCTCGATAATCGCCATGTCTGAGGACATCCATGACATTATAATCATTGGCGGGGGCCCGGCTGGACTCACCGCGGCCATCTACGCCGCCAGGCACAACAACAAGACCATCGTCCTAGAAGGGAACAAGCTAGGCGGAAAATCACTTGAGGCCCACTGGGTGGAGAACTACCCCGGGTTCCCTGACGGGATCAGCGGGCCGGACCTGATGGCTCTAATGGAGAAGCAGGCATCGAAGTTCGGGGCCGAGTTCAGCAGCGAGACGGTTGTCGGAATCGCTGACTTCGGTGAGATGAAGATGCTCACCACGAGGAAGGGCATCAGGCAGGCAAAGGCGGTAATCATCGCCACCGGTATGGGCAGGAAGAGCCTCAGCGTCAAGGGAGAGGATGAGTTCAAGGGCAGGGGAGTAAGTTACTGTGGCGTCTGCGACGGTCCGTTCTTCAGGGACAAGACAGTTGCAATCATAGGAGGGGGCCACGAGGCGATCCATGATATTGAGGTCCTCGGGGAGTCAGCTTCCAAGATTTACGCGATCCCTGGAAAGAAGGGGTACACGGAAGAGTACCCTGAGCTTGAGCATATCAAGAAGGACTCTAAGGTGGAGTTCTTATACGACGCGAACATCACGGAAATCGGCGGCTCTGATTTCGTGGAGTACCTTAAGCTGGACAACGGTGACGAGGTCAAGCTTGACGGCGTGTTCATTATCCTTGAGCACGTCTCGGCATCAACCATCCTGGGTGAAGCGGGTGTGGATACCGATGCTGGCGGCTGCATCCTCGTTGACAAGGACCAGAGAACAAACATGGACGGTATCTTCGCCGCAGGCGACTGCTGTTGCAAGGGAATGCAGATCGTGACAGCGACAGGTATGGGTGCTCAGGCAGCGCTCACCGCCATGAAGTACGTTAAACAGTTGGGAAGAAAATGAAAAAGATAGAGCTATTTTACAGCCCGGTTTGCCCCCACTGCCCCAAGGCAAGGGAGCTACTCAAGGAGTACAAGGCAGCGACCCCAGGCTTCGAGTACACGGAAGTAGACACTTACACATCGGAGGGCGTGGATCGAGGAATGAGCATCAACGTCATGGCCGTGCCCAGCTTCGTCGTTGATGACGAGATCAAGCTGGTGGGCTGGCCGTTCACCGCTGAAGACATTTCCAAGGCCATCCAGTAGATATTTTTTTAAACCATTAACCACCTCCCCACTTGAACCAGCATGGGGAAGATCAGTCACATTCACGCTAGGGAGATACTTGACTCCCGTGGAAACCCCACCATCGAGGTCGAGGTCACCACCGATGACGGCTTCTTTGGTAGAGCGGCAGTACCCAGTGGGGCCAGCACCGGTATCTACGAGGCAGTTGAGCTCAGGGACAAGGGCGTGAGGTTCCACGGGAAGGGCGTTTCAGATACGGTCAGGGGGATCAAGGACGAAATATTACCCAAGCTCATGGGCTACGACGTAACGGACCAAGCCAAGCTCGATGATTTGATGATCGAGCTAGATGGGACCGATAACAAGGGCAGGCTGGGGGGTAACGCCATCTTGGGCGTGAGCATTGCATCCGCCAAGGCAGCTGCGGCGTCCAAGGGGGTCAAGCTGTACGAGTACATCAACCCAGGTTCGAGCCTACTTCCTGTACCCTTCTTCAACGTGGTCAACGGTGGGATGCACGCCGGGAACCAGCTTGATTTCCAAGAGTTCATGGTGGCCCCGACGGGTGTAAAGAGCTTCGCTGAGGCGTTGAGAATGGGCAGTGAGATATACCAGACCCTCAAGGGCAAGCTTCTTGAGGACTATGGGAAGAACGCCATCAATGTGGGGGACGAGGGCGGTTTCAGCCCCCCCATGGACACGCCCGAGGAAGCCATAGAGGCGATAATGGCTTCAGCTGAGGAGCTCGGCTACGCCGACAATGTGACCTTGGCCACTGACGTGGCTGCTAGCAGCTTCTTCGTGGGCGACGGCGTCTACAACTACAGGGGGAAGGAGATCAGCACCGGAGAGCTCATCGAGGTTTACGTTGACCTCGTGGAGAAGTACCCCATATCAAGCATCGAGGACCCCCTTGAGGAAGAGGACTATCAAGGGTTCGTTGATATCACAAAGGCGGTGGACATCCAAGTGCTGGGGGACGACCTATTCGTCACAAACCCGAAGCGACTCCAGAAGGGCATTGACGTGGGCGCGTGCAACGCACTGCTCTGGAAGGTTAACCAGATCGGGAGCCTGACCGAGGCACTTGAGGCAGCAAAACTCGCCATGGACAACGGCTACAACGTCATGGCCAGCCACAGGAGCGGTGAGACCGAGGACCCATTCGTGGCGGACCTCAGCGTTGCCCTGGAATGCGGTCAGATCAAGACGGGCGCACCATGTAGGGGCGAGAGGACGGCAAAGTACAACCAGCTCCTCAGGATCGAGGAATGGCTAGAAGAGAAGGCGTCCTACCCCAAATCACTGTTCAAGTGACCTAGTGTACGATATTCGTTACAAAGCCTCTCGTAGACGCGGCGCAAGGCACAGCATGACCGGATTGACTGGTGTATCTCGTGGCTCAGCAATTAAAATAGGAATTCCCGTCCAGCCTTTTCACATAATGTATTAGGTTACCATGTGATAATCAAATCGAGGCGGGAGAAAAAGTTCTACATCTTCTTATTTCGCATACATTATATTAAGGCAATCAACCAAGGTCTTGTTGATTAATTTGACCAAGGTCAATATTCCCCATCATTGCTGGTACGACGACAAGCCTTTTGAGCTATTCTTCCCCGACGAGTGGAAAGTGCACCTGTGCAAAGTCGCATCAGAGGACGCAACTCCCATGAGCCCGGAGCAGATCAAGACGGCCATCAATAACCCGATAGGACAAAAGTCCCTCACCAAGCTAGCGGAGGGCAAGGAGGAGGTCGTGATTATCTTCGACGACATGACAAGGCCTACGAAGACGTTTCAGTACACACCTTTCATACTTGATACACTGCACAAGGCGGGTATCCCGGAGGATAACATCAGGTTCATCATCGCACCCGGTACCCACGGCACATACGGCAGGAGAGATTTCGTCAAGAAGTTGGGAGACGACATCGTGTCCAACTACGCCGTCTACAACCACAATCCCTACGACATCCTGGACTACCTTGGCAAGACCGAGCTGGGCACACCCGTGTGGGTCAACAGCGAGGTCATGGCGTGTGACCTGAAGATCGGAATCGGCACAGTTCTGTTCCACAGACTGACTGGTCTCAGCGGCGGCGGTAAGATGATCAGCCCGGGAGTTGCAGGCATGGAGACCATCAAGTACAACCACGGCGATATCGGCGGCTTCGGGCCCGGACTGACCCCGTGCAAGTCCACAGGTTATCTCATGAACGAGGACAATCGGATGAGGATGGACATGGAGGAGACCGCCCGTATGGCCGGCCTCGACTTCAAGATCGACACAGTGCTCAACATGCAGAGGAACCCTATAGAGCTGTACGCGGGCGACTTTGTCAAGACACAACGCAAGGCAGGTGCGGGCGTCATGAAGTGGCACAGGACGGAGAACCCACAGGCGGACATAGTCGTTGCGGGCGCGTACATGAGGGAGAACGAGCCATACCTGAGCCTCTGGCCCATGTACAACAGCGTGACCGATGAAGGGACCATCGTTATGGTCAACGACGACCCCGAGGGTGACATCAATCATTGGCTCTTCAACAGGCACGGCAAGGAGGTAGGAGCCTGCCTCTGGAACCCGGCCAAGCGCAGGGTGCTCAAGGGCAAGAAGATGATCATCTTCGGGAACTACCCATTGAAGAGCTTCCTGTGGAGGCATGACCTTGAGGAGGTCGTGTGGATCAGGAAGTGGGACGAGGTTATAGAGGAGCTCAAGAACCATCACGGCTCGGGCAGCAGGGTTGCAGTCATCCCTGACGGCACGAGTTGCATTCCAGAGAACCCTGTTCACTGGTAAACCACCCTTTTCTTATCTCTTTAATATCAGCAAACCGATTATTTCCCTATCATGTCAAAGAAGGCTATACAAATCGATGCCAAGGATAACGTTGCCACGGCCACGAGCATCGTCGAGGCAGGCGATGAGGTCGAGGTGCTGAGTCCCGACGGGGACGTCGTGCTGAAGGCAAAGCCGGTGGAGCAGATAATTTTCGGCCACAAGATCGCGTTAACAGACCTTAAGGTGGGCGACAAGATAGTCAAGTACGGCCAGGTGATCGGCATTGCCTCAAAGGAGGTCAAGGTAGGGGCGTGGCTTCACACCCACAACGTCAACAGCGCGAACATGCATACCGAAGGTCCTGAGATCAGGGGGGTTACCTGATGGCGCAGTTCTACGGGTACGAGAGACCTGACGGCACCGTCGGCGTAAGGAATCACCTGCTTGTTCTGTCAACAATGGACTGTAGCTACGAGCCAGCCAAGAAGATAGCGGAACAGGTGGAGGGTTCCGTGGCAATCACACAGACATATGGCTGCAGAGACGACGCAATGTTAATACACAACCTTGCTGGTACCGCGCTTAACCCAAATGTGGCAGGAGTGCTCATCCTCGGCCTTGGATGCGAGACCCTAACAGGTGACATCCTGATGGAGAAGATCGAGCCTAGCGGCAAGCCAGTGTTCAACCTCACGATCCAGGAGGAGGGTGGGACCATCAAGACCCACGCCAAGGGCGTGCGAATACTCCAGAAGATGAAGCAGGACATAGCTGAGCAGAAGCGGGAGGCTTTCCCGTTGAGCAAACTGATTCTGGCCGTTGAGTGCGGCGGAAGCGACGCCTCAAGCGGTCTAGCGGCAAATCCAGCGGTGGGCGTTGCAGCCGACAAGCTCATCGAGGATGGCGGGACGGTTATGTTCGGCGAGACCCAGGAAATGACAGGTACACAGCACATACTTGCCAATAGGGCGGTCAACAAAGAGACATCTGACGCCATCTACGATATCATCGAGACACAGATGGCCCGACAGAAGGCCATGGGCATCAGCAGCAGGTGGATGAGCAAAGGCAACATCGACGGTGGCCTGACCACTATCGAGGAGAAGAGCCTCGGAGCGGTTGTCAAGGGAGGCACTAAGCCAATCCAGGGCGTCCTGTATAACAACTGGGACAGGTTCGACACACCGAAGAAGCCAGGACTGTACCTCATGGACGGCCCAGGCTGGGACGTGCCAAGCGTAACACATATGGTAGCAGCTGGGGCCCAGGTAGTCTGCTTCACAAGTGGAAGGGGAAGCACTACAGGTCACGCCATAGCGCCGGTCATCAAGATAACGGGCAACCCGACGACCTATGCCAACATGTCAGACAATATAGACATCAACGCGGGGACCATACTCGACGGGGCTGAGAGCCTCAGCAGCGTGGGCGGCCGCATCCATGACATGATTGTCAAGACCGCCAACGGCAGGCAGACCAAGGCGGAGGCACTGGGGTACCAAGACTATATCGTCTTCAGGCGCAGCAGAGAAGCTGAGCACCTGCTCGGACACTGCTAAAATCTTTTTTTATCTCCATCAAAGAAAGACCATAATTCTTTGATTTTTGATTCAGCTAGTGTGCGTAGTCTAGTATTTATCTAACCATGATGGAAAAGGGGTTACAGTAGGCGCATTCAATGACCGAGGAAAAAACAGGCATACCACCGCATATCAAACGAAACACTCTATATCTGGCACTGATACAGGCACTTGTCGCCACGGGCTTCCAGCTGATACCCAGCCTCGGTTCACTCATCATGCTGAGGTTCACCGACGTGCTGGCCCTAATCGGGGCGACACTGAGCATGGGCAAGATCACTGGCCCCCTCATGTCATACCCGGCTGGATTACTGGCTGACCGAAAGGGCAGGAAATCAGTCCTCCTCCTGGGCGTCGTTCTCTACGGTATCGGCGCGCTGTTGATCTACTACAGCGTGATCTCAATCAGCCTCAACGTTTTCATGGTGGGGTTAGTCGTCAACGGGTTGGGCATGGGAGCACTACGGCAGGGGACGGTAGCCGCCATCGACATGTTCCCCCGACGCCTCAAGGCGGAGGGCATGGGATACGTGATGACAGGTACATCCCTGGGTTCAATTGGCTCACCACTCCTTGTCTGGGCGACGAGCAACTACGCAGCGAACCACGGAATGGACGAGCTGGCATTACCCTGGCTTGTCATCCCGTTCCTGATGGTGCTGAGCGGTGTCCTAATCTATATGATCAAGCCTGACCCATTGGAGATAGCGAGGAATATCACTGACCATTACCCTGGAGAGGTCATCTCTAAGGGGAAACAGGCAGTTGAGCAGAGCAAGGTTAAGATTGGCGAGCTGTTGAGAGAACTCCCCATCAAGATTTCCCTGGCAAACAACGCGCTGAGCTTCGCCGTAATGAGCATGGTAATGTCACTCTCGGCCCTGATCCTGAGGCAGAACAAGTACAGCGTCACGCTGATATCCATCTGCATCGGACTCCACGTCTTCGGCATGTTCGGGTTCAGCTCGGTAATCGGTAGACTAGCCGACAGGATGGGCAGGAAGAAGATGATGTACATAGGAAGCGTCGTCCTGGGAATAAGCGGTTTCATAACGCCCTTGACGTCAAACTACCTGATTGTGACCACGGGGCTGTTCTTCGTGGGCCTGGGATGGAGCATCAACAACGTGGCCACCGTGGCAATGCTGGGGGACAGTACACCACCCACGTCCATGGGGCAAATGATGGGAGTCAACCAGTTAATCGGCGGGGCCGGCAGCCTCTTAGTGCCTGCAATTGGCGGATATCTAGCTCAGAACTTTGGGTTCCCAGCCGTCGGGACTGCCTGCGTCTTGATAACGGTTCCAATCATGTTCCTGGCTTCGAAGCTCCGTGAGACTTCGCCGGGTGTCTATGACCATTCCTAATCTTCTGATTTTCTAGCCCTCTGAGGACTTTCCTATAAAATTTCTCTGCGCAAGTTTGACAATAGTTCCAAGAGGTAAACTTGAGTATTTTCACCGAAGTAGTGAATAAACAAGTAACATAATCGGCTCTTGAAAAGATAAAAAATAAAAAAAGAGTAGATAGAAGTTTTACTTTGGACCAGGTCGAACGATACCAGCTGCTGCTAGTTTCGCATCGTCCCAAGTAACCCTGATCTCGATGCCGTTGTACT
>JABIBQ010000010.1 GCA_018652685.1 Candidatus Bathyarchaeota archaeon | reverse complement strand
GCCTGTCTCTGGTTGTCGTTAAAGTGAGCTGGGACAGTGATGACCGCCTTGGTCACCTTCTCGCCCATGTATGTTTCCGTGTCCCGCAGAATCTTCTGAAGTATGAAGGAGCTGATCTGCTGTGGCGTGTAATCCTTGCCGTGCAGCGTGATCATCCTATCAGTGCCCATGTGGCGCTTCGCCTCACGGATGGTGCCCTCGGGGTTTGTAACCGCCTGCCTGCTGGCGGACTGTCCTACAAGTAGTTGGCCATCCTTTGTGAACGCGACGACGCTTGGGAACATCTTGCCCGCAACTGTGGGGCCCTCGGCGCTTGGGATGACCGCTGGGTTTCCCCCCATCATGACAGCTGCCGCGCTGTTTGTGGTACCCAAGTCAATGCCTATGATCTTTTCTCTCTTTGTTTCACTCATCTTGATCGTCCTCTATTTTAATCTCAACAACATCCGGTGCCTTCGCCACCTTGACCACGCTTGCACGCAGAACCTTGTCCTTGTACGTGTATCCCTGTCTGATCTCCTCGGCCACATGGCCGTCCTCGAAGTTCAGAGTCTCAACCTCCATGATGGCCTCGTGCCTGAACGGGTCGAACTTTAATCCCACAGCCTCGATAGGCTGGACCCCCTCCATTTCAAGTACCTTCATGAGCTTCCTCTCCACCATCTGGACCCCCTCGATGAGATTCTCCTCGGCGTTAAATGCGCCGAGTATCTGCAACTCGTCAAGAAGGGGTATCATCTGCTGAAGAATAGAGCCGTTTGCCCTGTCCATCACGTCCTGGATTCGCTTCAGGTTCTGCTTCTGCATGTTCTGCAAGTCCGCCTTGGCGTACTGCAGCTCCTTGAGGTATTTTCCTGCCTTGTCCTCGCTGATCTCAAGCTGCTTGTCCATCTCCTCGATGTGCTTCTCCAGGTCTTTCTTGGTGGGTTTCCTTGGTGACATGTGTGGCTTCAACCGGTTTTCTTTGTTCTTGTTGTGCTATTGATTTATTTCCTTATCGGTATGTCATAAATATGACGTTTTGTTATAAGGTTTCTGGAATAATATCTATTTTCTTCGCCTTTTTCTATAATATTTCTGCAAACAACATCTCAATCTGGTTCATTCACTCTGTCATCCAACGCGTTTCGTTGAACTGAGGTAATAAATTGGATGAATCAGAGAATCAGCCAGAGTAAGGGTACTACAACCAGAAGTAGCGATGTGGTCAACATCCATGCAGTGTTCGCAAGATCAACATCCAAGTTGTAAAGAGTGGGAGGTACCATGGCTGTGAAAGCCACGGGCATAGATGCAAGAATTGTCACCACCTTTAACGGCAGCCCTCCATTAACCGTACCGAGACCTACCCCTGAGGCTAACAAGTAAACGCTTGTAGGGATCGCCACGAATTTAATCAGGGCGATGGCTGAAGCCTCGCGCATGTATTCACGCATCTTACCGAACCTCAAAGCCATTCCAATGGATGAGAGCATAGATAACGAGACAAGAGGTATGAAGACGCGGATTAATAACGAGAAAAATGTTGGACGCTCAACTCCAAGTAGGTTCAAACCAAGTCCCACAACCCAGCTTGATAACGTAACCTGCAGGACCCTGTCGGACAGTATGTTTTTGAATCTGTCAAACACTGACTCCTTCTCTGAAGCCATTTCGCTCATGGATTTAGCGTAAGGGAATCCGACGCCATAGTAGAGAAAGGTCTCAAAGAGCTTGTAAAACGGGATAATCGCCACCGCGGTCTCACCCAGGATGATGTATGTGATCAGGGACCCGATACTACCGATGTTTGTGAAGCTACCACATGTCACCATGACTCCTCTCTGTTTCCGGGTCAAATTGAATATCCCAGACGCAACATATCCGAGGACGCCACCAAAGGTTACCGCAAATGCTCCGAGGAAAGGCAGAGCAAATATTCTGATATCACTCATATCCAAAGCCCAAATGGCGCCACCGAACACGAAGGGATTCAAGTAGAAGATAGCTGTGATCTGAAGATTTCTCCTTAACTTTCTTATCGCCTCCTCTGATTGATTCATTCCATGGGGGATCTTGTTGCGGTAGAGATATCCAGCGGATAACCCGGTCGCGATTAGCCCAAGAGAGTATATTATATCCCCTATGCTTGCCATACCGCGTATTCACCGTTCCCGAGTATATAACTGGGACTGCCTGTCTTCACGAATGTATAGATCTCTATTTTATGGCTCGGTGAAATCAATCACCGTGTAGTCCATCACTCTGTAGAGGTCAACTGATTTCATCTCGATGCCGTACAGGTGGTTCCCCGATCCAAAGTTCACCCTGTCAAGTCTGAGGAGTTTCCAGTCAACGATGACCGGGGTGGTCACCAGCAACGGGCAAACTGCTCCTGGTAAAACGCCGGTGATCTCCATAACGTCTTCAGGTGATGCTATCCGCGACTTCCCCATGACCGCCTTCAGTTTCTTAAAGCTCACTCTGTCTGAGCCCCTGAGGAAGAGAGCTCTGAACCCTGCCTTGGATTTCACTAGAATGGTCTTGCATATCTCATCGGGGTTGATTTCACCTTTAGAAAGCCGGACCACATCATCGACAGATACCGCCCTGTCCGTGAGCTCCATGACCCTGTACTCCACACCGGCACCATCCAAGAGATCCTCGACGCAAAGCACCATAATCATGAGGCATCATCGATGGTAGAAAACCCCTTCGACGAAACACTCGCTTTTTTATAGAGGCGGCAATCCTGATAGACAATAAACAGCTGATTACAATGAGTGCAGGCTTAAACATCGTCGTATGCATCAAACAGGTCCCGGAGACCACTGAAGTCAACTTCGACGAGGAGACAGGGCGACTGATCCGTGAAGGAGTCGCCGCGGTAATCAACCCTTTCGATGAGTACGCCATCGAAGAGGGACTCAGGATCAAGGAAAAGCACGGCGGAAGTGTCAAGGTATTAACAATGGGACCACCATGGGCAGCAGACGCCCTCAGGGACGCAATCGCAATGGGCGCAGACGAGGGTTACCTTGCAACTGACAGGGCATTCGCCGGCGCGGACACATGGGCAACAAGCCTGACCCTTGCCAAGACGGTCGAGCACATGGGCGGATACGACATCATCATATGCGGCCTCAAGACCACTGACGGCGACACGGGTCAAACCGGCCCCGAGATGGCTGAACACATGGGCATTCCCCACGTCTGCTACGTCAACGAGATAGTAGAGGTCGGCAATGGTAAGGTAATACTCAAGAGGATAATGGACGACGGCATCGAGACACTGGAGGTTCCATTGCCCCTGCTCATCACCGTCAGCAAGGACATCAACCAGCCCAGGCTGGCAACGCTGAGGGGACGCCTCAAGGCAAAGAAGGCCGTGTTCAAGGAGATCACCAACGGTGACCTCAAACTCCCAGTAAAGGAGATAGGACTGGACGGCAGCTATACCCGTGTAGTCAAGATATTTGAGCCCGAAGTTCACTACGCGGGCGAGATTGTTCAGGGAACTACAGAAGAGCTGGTGGGAGCGATAATTGCAAAGCTACAGGAGTGCAAGGTGATCTAGATGAGCGCACCAGTATACGTTGAAGACGGATGCATCGGATGCGAACAGTGCATCACCGCCTGCCCATTCGGGGCCATTGATATGGTTGATGGCGTCGCGGTGATAAACGAGGCTTGCAGGGCTTGTGGCGAGTGCGTCCCTGCCTGCCCGGTCAGCGTCATAGTCATGACCACGTCCGAGGCTAAAGTATTGGAGGGCGAGGGCGTCATGGTCTATGCCGAGATGAGCAATGGAAGCCTCCACAAGGTGAGCTTCGAGCTCCTCGGGAAGGCGAGGGAACTGGCTGCACCGCTGTCGGAGCCGGTCTACGCAGTCCTAGTAGGATCAGGTGTTGAAGACTCTGCCAAGGAGCTTGTAGACAGGGGGGCGGACAAAGTATTCGTCTACGACGACCCCGGACTGGCGCAGTTCAGGGACGACCCATACAGCGACCTCCTTACGGAGTGCTGCAAGGAGGAGAAACCTAGCATATTCCTCGTGGGAGCCACCAGCATCGGCAGGAGCATGGGCCCTAGGGTGGCAGCCAAGCTCAAAACCGGTCTTACAGCGGACTGCACCAGTCTAGATATTGATCCAGAATCAAAGCTGCTCCAGCAGACTCGCCCAGCATACGGCGGCAATATCATGGCAACCATCGAAACCACCAACAGCACGCCCCAGATGGCCACGGTCAGGTACAAGATGTTCACGGAGGCATCAATTGTTGATACCCCAAAGGGCGAGATCGTCAACAAGCCTGTTGAAATGAGCAAGCTAACAGACAGAATCAAGGTACTTGGCTTCGAGAAGGCGGGCGAACAGATCAGCATCAGCGACGCAGACATAATCGTCTCCGGCGGACTAGGAATGGGAGACCCAAGCGGATTTGATCTCATGCAGAAGCTGGCGACCGCATTAGGAGGCGCTGTAGGCGCAAGCCGACCCACCATCGACGAGGGCTGGATCAATTATAGACACCAGGTAGGGCTCAGTGGCAGGACAGTTCGTCCCACCGTCTACCTAGCGTGCGGTATCAGCGGAGCTGTACAGCACCAGGCGGGCATGAAAACCAGCGACGTCATTATTGCCGTCAACAAGGACCCGGATGCACCCATATTCGGGATATCCACACTGGGCGTTGTCGGGGACCTGTACGACGTGGTGCCCGGACTCATAGAAAAGCTCAAGGAGCAAGGGAAAGATGCCTGAGTTCAACAAAGTTACATCTGAAATCAGGGCAAAACTAGAGAACATCGTAGGGAAAGTCAACGTGTCCGACCATAAGGACGATTTAGACAAGCATGCTATCGATGAAAGCCCATTAAAGCCACACCCACCAACGCTGGTGGTCTCTCCATCCTCCACGGAGCAGATCCAGGGCGTACTCAAACTGGCAAACGACGAATTGATTCCGGTCACCCCCCAGGGGTCCAGGACCGGGTTGAGTGGTGCATCCCATCCAGTACACAGTGGAATCGCCCTCAACCTTGAGGGAATGAACAAGATCATCGAGATAGACGAGGATAATCTTATGGCAATCGTTGAGCCGGGTGTACTTATCAGCGAGGTCCACGAGGCAACGGAGGCACTCGGACTCTACTACCCCCCTGACCCAGGCCAAGAGTCTGGCAGCATAGGGGGCAACATATCAACAAACGCAGGTGGGATGCGTGCCATGAAGTACGGCGTCACCCGTGATTTCGTGAACGGCCTTGAGGTCGTGCTCACCAGCGGCGAGGTTATTCAGATTGGGGGCAAATTCGTCAAGGACAGCACGGGCTACAGCCTAATTGACCTAATCATCGGGAGCGAGGGGACGCTGGGTGTAGTCACAAAGGCGATCCTAAGACTGATACCCAAGCCAAAGTTCACTTCACTGATCTACGCGCCTTTCACGTCAACAATAGACGCCGTGAAAGCCGTCAGGGAGATAATCCATAAAAAAATCGTGCCCTTCGGCCTGGAGTACATGCCCCAGCAAGCCGTGCTTATGGCGGAAAAACACACGGGGAAGAAGCTCCCGGACAACAGTCATCCAGCGTACCTTCTGGTAGCAGTGGAGGCCAACAGCAAGGAGGAGCTTGACAGAGAGCTGGAGACTGCCGGGGAAATCTGCCTTGAGATGGGTGCTGTGGACGCGTATATCGCGGATAATGCCCAGCGTCAGAACCAGATCTGGGAGGCACGGAAATGCCTGTTCGATGCATACATGGCGGCATACACACTTGAAGAGGCAGATATCTGCATCCCGCGGAGCATGATACCCGATTACGTGGAGCGTGCAGATGCGGTTGCCGAGAAACACGGAGTCTTGCTGGTCCCAGTGGGACATGCAGGAGACGGAAACCTGCACTACTTCATCATCAAGAAGGACGAGACTCCAGAAGAGGAATGGGACGAGCTAATGGAGGCAGCGTTGAGCGACCTCATCGACCTCTCGCTTGAGATGGGCGGAACATCGTCAGGCGAACACGGGCTTGGTTACACAAAGAAGCACTACTTGGAGCGAGAAGTGGGTCCCGCCCAGATGGAGTTGATGAAGGGGATCAAGGCTACCTTTGACCCCAAAGGGATTCTGAACCCAAACAAGGTCTGGGCCTAGTACTCCCTATACATCTCGGCCAGCGGGTGGCCCTTGCAGTACAAGCCGAAAGCCTTGTACCAGCCGAAGGGGCTCCTGTGGGCGTCTATTCCCTCTGAGTTGAGCTTTGCCTCCAGGTCAGACATGAACTTTTTTGCCCTCTTTGGGCTGCCCAGCTCGTGGCTCAGGTGTGCGTAGGGGTGGAGGATGACGTTGTTGCACCCGATCCGTTCGGTGTCCACTTTGATGTTCTTGATGTACTCATCGATGATCTCCTCCTCCCTGTTGACGTCTTTCTTCTCGAAGCAGGTGAAGCAGACAAGGATGTTCTCGTACTCTCCCTCTTTGGGGAACGCAGGTCGCTCTGCAACGGGGGTCTCCTTGAGGGTCTTGAAGCTGAACTCTGAGCAGTGAAGCTGTAAAACGCGCATACTTATCCCGATGAACTATTCTTGTCGGGTTTTAAGAGATTCTACAAAGATTAGAGCTCTTTTGCGGCTGCCATGATCTTCTCAATCTGAGCCACTGTGAGCCTTGTCTTCAACGATAGTTCGGATGGCTCTGAGTTCAACACCTTGGCCACGGTATCGTATCCTGCCGACTTTAGCTTCTCCTCGGTGACCACGCCCACTCCGCTGATCTTTGATACATCAACTGCCTCGACTATGGGTTCGGGTTCCGATTTGGGTTTTGGCTTGGGTGTCGGCTCACGTCTCTCCCCTCGGGGTGGCCTTCTCTCCCTACGCTCCCTTGGGGCGAACACCTCTGCCGGTACTACCGCGTTACCCTTGACGAGAGTGATCGTCATTGTTGAGACGTTCCTCGTGCCCCTATCGTCCTCGATTTTCTCCGTGCCGATGGTTATCCCGGGCTTTTCCATGCCGTCCATGTACCTGTTCTTGGTAATTTCTGCGACATCAACGGCGGTCGTGATTGACCTGCCCCTTGCCTTGATCAGGACGACATCGTTGTGATTGAATGTTGCGAGCGTAGCCATTACGTAGGCCATGGCAGGCTTCCTGCCGATGTAGATGGTGTTATCCCGGCTCATTATCGGTCAGACTGAACTATTTTTTCTCAGCCATAAAAAACCATCCCTTATTATCACCGCACATTTACTCAAATCAGTGAAAAAAGGCATTAAACACAGATTTTTTACGTTCAAACATCGCCAAATAACTATGTCTGATTCGTTTTGGCCTGACGGCTACAAATCCTGTTTCAACCTTTCCTTCGACTATGACAGCAACAGCGCGCTCATGAGGAGGGCACCGCTAGATATCGTCGCCCAGAGCAGAGGTAGGTTCGCACCCAACACAGCCATACCGCGTATCCTTGACCTACTGGACGAGCTTGATATCAAGGCGACGTTCTTCACGCCGGGGTGGACCGTTGACAATTTCACGGAGAGCTGCGAGGACATCGTGGCGCGAGGCCACGAGATGGGTGCCCACGGGTACCTCCACGAGAAGCTGGGGGAGATAAGCATGGAGAGCGAGAGGGGCGTATTCCTGAAGGCACTCGACAGTTTCGAGAAGATAGGCGTAAAGCCCACAGGTTTCAGGGCACCCTACTGGCTCATCAGCGACAGGACCCTCGACCTAGTCCAGGAATTGGGGTTCACTTACGACAGCAACTTTATGGACGATGATATGCCGTACATACTCAAGTGGAGGGGCGAGGACACGGGCCTAGTTGAGTTGCCAGTTGAGTGGATGATGGACGACTGGCCCCACTTCGAGACCCACAGGATGACCCCCAAGCAGGTCTGGGACATCTGGAAGCCCGAGTGGGACGGAATCTACCGGCTCGGAAGATACTTTGGCCTGACGTGCCACCCCCAGTGCATCGGCCGCGTCAGCAGGCTGGACATGCTAGAGAAGCTGCTCAGGGACGCCAAAGACAGGGGAGATGTGTGGTTCGCCACATGTGAAGAGGTCGCCCACTGGACCAGGAAGAAGCTAAGCTAGTTTCTCAACCTCTTCTACCAGAATAGGCAAGCTCTCACCCGAGGGCGCGAAGACGTTCACGTCACACGAGTACGTGATCTCACTCTCCCTAATATTCACCTCAATGAGCCTGCCCGCGTTTCTCTTTACTATCAACGGTAAGCCAGCGGCAGGCGTCACCGTGGCGCTTGTCCCGGCCACTATCATGCAGTCGCTTCTCTCTGATTCCTCGAAACACCTCTCAAGGATCTTCCTTGGGATTGGCTCCCCGAACATCACAGTGTCTGTCTTTACGAGCCCACCGCATTGTGGGCAGGTTGGCGGGATATCCTTGACCTCAAACTCCTCGTTGGGCCAGCGGCTCATGCAATCGATGCACCTGTACCACTTACTGTTACCGTGGATCTCAAGGATGTTTACGCTCCCCGCAGCGTAATGGAGATTGTCAATGTTCTGGGTTACCAATGATTTCAACACCCCAATCTCCTCAAGTCGTGCCAAGGATAAATGACCTGGATTCGGCTCCTTATCGCTCAGGCTCAAACCAAACTCACTCTTGTTCTCAAGCCTCCTCTCCCAGTACCCCTTTGGATCACGCAAAAACCTCCTGTAACCATCCATAGACGGCTCGCCCTTCTCAGTCCACAGGCCCCCAGGCCCCCTGAACGGCCTGATACCACTCTCGACGCTTATGCCCGCCCCTGTGAGGCATGTGACGTACTCGGATGAAGCGATGATTGCTGCCGCGTCGCGGATGGATTGCAGAGTATCCTCGGGTAGAACCATAGAATAGAAAAGAAAAGGGTGGGATTAGGCTCTTTCCTTGAGGACCTTCACCAGTGCCGGCACGACCTCGTAGACGTCACCAACGATGCTATAGTCACTGACTCCATGGATGCCCGCCGACTCATCGTTGTTGATGCTCACGATGATCTTGCTGTCCCTGATCCCAGCCACGTGCTGGATCTGGCCACTTATGCCGCATGTGATGTACAGGCTGGGCTTGACCTTTTTGCCACTGATGCCGACCCAGAAATCCATCCAACCGAGGTCCGCGCTGATGGGCCTGGTGCAGCCTATAGCCGCGCCAAGTATCTCAGCCAGCTTATCTAAGATCTTCAGGTCTTCCTTCGCCTTGAACCCCCTTCCAGCCGAGATGATTATATCCGCGTTCTCAACGTCGCTTGAGCTCTTGGGCTTCTCCCTTACTTCGATGACCTTTACTTCGGGCTCAGGTATATCAACATCTAGCGCGATGATTTCCCCTGATCTCTCCGCTGCCTCAAGCTTCTCGAAGCTCCTCGGGGAAACCGTGATCACTGTGGGTACTCTTGAGCTGTACTCCGTGGCGACCGTCGAGCCTCCATATGTGAGCTTCTCAACCACGAGCCTGTCGTCCTCAAAGCGCATACTGTAGCACTCGTTCATGCATCCGACCCCAAGGGTCGCCGCAATTCTTGGAGCAAGCTCCTTCCCCCTCTTGGTTGCCCCTATCAGGATATAATCCGCTGCCGCCTCATCGACTGCCTTGAGCATTGCTGCCCTATAGGGGGTTAATGCGAAACTTCCCAGGCCCTCGATGTTAAATGCCTTATCTGCCCCCTGGTTGATGTAATCCTGGGGGGCGCCATCAGTTACCAGTGCCACTACCTCTGAGCCTTTTATATCAGCCAGCTCCCGTGCCTTGGCTAGGATCTGGAACGCCAACTCCCTGTCCTCCGAGTAAACCAGGAATCTCATCAAATGACCCCCTCTCCTGCCAGTGCCTCGGTAAGCTTGGCCGCAACCTCCTCAACAGTGTTCGCTTCGATCTTGATCTGCTTCCTCTCAACGAGGGGGGCGGTAACGTCCGTGATTATGACATAACTCATTGCCTTGATGGATTCGACTTCCAAGCCAAGCGCGGGTGCGTCCCAGACTATCCTTGGCTTCTTCTTAGCTCTCATGATCTTCATGAGGCTCGGAATCCTGGGCTCGTTGATCTCCCTTGTAACTGTAATCAGGGCCGGAAGGGCTACCTCTACCACCTCGTCAACGTCTTCAAGGTCCCTGACAGCCGTGACCTTTCCGTCAGCCACAGAGAACTCCTTGACGTACGTGACCTGTGGGAGCTCTAAAAGTTCTGCGAGTCTTGGGCCGATCTGGCTACTCATGGAGTCAAGGGTCATCTCACCCGAGATGATCAGGTCATACTCCCCTATCTCTTTCATAGCCGCTTCAAGCACCTTGCTTGTTGCGTTGGTGTCAAGCCCCGTCAACTCCGGGTCGATTACTATGTAAGCCCCGTCGGCTCCCATTGCTAGAGCCGCAAGTAGGGCTGTGTTTGTCTTGTCGTCGCCCATGCTGAGGACCACCACCTCGCCTCCTACGGCGTCCTTTGTCTGGATGGCTGCCTCAAGTGCGCGCTTGTCAAGCTCACTGATCTTTTTCTTTACCCCGGCGGTCACGGGTGCCCGTGATCTCGGATCGAACTTTATCTCGTTCACGTCGGGGATTGCCTTTAGCAGAACAACCTGCCTCATATTTCTCCTTCCGATGTTACCCACAGAGGATAATAGTGTTATCATGAAAACCCTATAAGCTCAAAAGAGCTTAACCGATTGAAACATCATGCTGCCTGATCAAGTTGAAAAGATAGCGATCCTCGGTGCCGGGGTTATGGGCCACGGGATCGCTCAGATTGCCTCCGCGGCGGGCTACAGGATTGCCGTTAGGGACATCAAACAAGAGTTCCTTGACAACGGGCTCAAGGGAATAACAAAGAGCCTTGACTACCTCGTGAAAAGAGAGAGGATAACCCCCGAGGTCAAGGGGGAAATACTTGGACGTATCAAGTTCACGCTTGACCTCAAGGAGGCAGTGGGCGACGCCCAGCTTGTCATCGAGGCCATTCCCGAGAAGATGGAGATTAAGCACTTGGTATGGAAAGAAGCGGCCGAGCTTGCTCCAGATGACGCAATATTGGCATCCAACACGAGCAGCCTCAGCATCACAGAGATCGCCACGGTGGTCCCGAACCCCGAGAGGTTCGTTGGTATGCACTTCTTCAACCCACCCGCCATTATGAAGCTCGTCGAGGTCAACCAGGGCGACAAGACCAGCAAGGAGACAGTCGATACTGTAATGGCGTTGGCAAGGAAGATGAGCAAAACTCCAGTGTGGGTCAAGAAGGACGCACCTGGGTTTATAGTCAACAGAATCCTGGTCACCTACCTCAACGAGGCAGCAAAGCTCCTAGATAAGTTCGACATCGAGCAGATCGACGCTGCCATGCAGCACAAGGCGGGCATGCCAATGGGACCATTCATGCTGAGCGACCTCATAGGACTGGACATCGTCCACAACATCCTCAAGACATTTGAGGAGCACATTGGGCCGGAATACGCGCCCCACGAGAAGATCATCGAACTGTTTGACTCAAGGAAGCTAGGCAGGAAAACCGGCGAGGGATTCTACTCCTATACCGAGAGGCCCGCAGTTACCGAGGAACAGGCCAAGGGCTTCGACGTGAAGCTCCTCCTTGAGCCATTCGTCAAAGAAGCCGAAAGGTTGTACACGGAGGCCGTGGCCACGGTCGAGGACATCGACACAGCCATGAAGCTGGGGGCAAACATCCCCAAGGGGCCATTCGAGATGAAAAAAGCAGGACTGGGCGAGGAAAAACCAGTGCTGACCGAGAAAGAGAATGGCGTGTACAAGATCACACTAAACAGACCATCCAAGCTCAACAGCATGACACTTGAAATGCTCGGATTGATCAGCGAGGCCGTTGACGAGGCTTCCGCGGACCCCGAGATAAAGGCCATACTTGTTACTGGAGCAGGAGACAGGGCGTTCTGCGCGGGCGCAGACGTGAGCCAGTTCCCGGGCCTCAGCGTCGAGGAGGCAAGAAACGTCAGCAAGGCGGGTCACAACACGTTTAAAAAATTCATGGAGACACCGAAGCCAGTGGTTGCTGCAGTCAACGGCTATGCCCTGGGGGGCGGGAACGAGCTGATCCTCTTCTGCGACCTCAGGATCGCAAGCGAAAAGGCACGTTTCAGCCAGCCCGAGGTAAGTCTGGGACTCATGACGGGATGGGGCGGTACGTGTCTGCTCAAGAAGGTCGTCGGACAGACGGTTGCAAACGAACTGCTTTTGACCGGTAGACGGATCAACGCAGACGAGGCCAAATCAATAGGGCTCGTTAGCCATGTTTACCCCGCGGCGGAGTTCGAGGCCAAGATGAATGAATATCTCCAGGCGCTAGTCAATGGGCCACCGAAAGCCATCAGCGCAATGAAGAAACTTGCTGCTAGCGACAACAACCTTGATGCTGCTCTGGATGCCGAGGCAGACGCCTTCGCAGACCTATGGAACTATGGGGAGCTCAAGGAAGGCATCGACGCCTTCAATAACAGAAGAAAACCCGTTTTCTAGGGCCGAAACTAGACTGGCTTGAAGGCCAGGAGCTTTTTTTCCCCATCCTCAAGATACACTGCCTTGACCCTCTGGCCAATCACCGGATCATCAAGCAGCAACCCGCTTATGGATACCCCTTCGTCGAGGTCAATGATTCCGACGCCGTGGGGGCTCATCTCCTGGAACCTGGGCAACGGAACGTGGATGACAGTTTTTGTCTTCACGGTGCCAGTTCCCTTGTACCCCTTGTCGGTCAAGTCGCGTAAGCCGCAATTTGGGCAGATGATCCTCGCTGGGAGCATGAGCATACCGCAGCTCGTGCACTCGCATCCCTTGAGCTCCTCGTTGTTAACTCCTTCCCAGAACTTTGAAACCAAATACTCTGACATCGTTTTACCTCCCGTACACCTGCACGCTAACCGTTGCACCAGCGGCCCCAACGTTATGGGCGAGCCCATACCTGGGGTCGCTCAACTGATGTGCCCCCGCCTCTCCCCTCAGCTGCTTGAACACCTCAACAACCATGGCTACACCGGTCGCCCCGACCGGGTGACCCTTGGCTTTCAAACCTCCATCCGTGTTGATGGGCATGTCTCCATCAAGAGCCGTCCTGCCCTCGGAGGCGGCCTTACCGCCCTCGCCCAGCTTGAAGAAGCCAAGGTCCTCAGTCGCCATCATCTCGGCACTCGTGAAACAGTCATGGACGCATGCGAAGCTGATGTCGCCCGCGTTTATCCCTGCCATATCGTAAGCCTGCCTGGACGCGAGCTTCGTCGCCTTGAGCGATGTAAGGTCATCCCTGTCATGGAGGGCCATGGTGTCCGATGCTTGGCCCATTCCTGCAATCCAGACCGGAGTATCTGTGTATTTTCTTGCCACCTCCTCAGAGGCCAGGATCACTGTCGCGGCCCCGTCCGAAATGGGGCAGCAATCAAAGAGTCTCAGCGGCTCGGCTACCATGGCGTTCAGGTCTGACCTCAGGAAATCCATCTCGTCTCCGAACGTCAGCCCCTTCCTAGCCCCCAGCTTCAACGCTATATCCATGATCGTCTCTTGGTACTGGGCTTTCGGGTTCAGCTTCCCATTCTCATGGTTCTTGATCGCGATATCCGTTAACTGTTCCCACTTTGACCCGTATTTGTGGAAATGTGCCGCCGTCATGGCCGCGTACAATCCGGGGAATGTGAAGCCCATGGCGACCTCGTAGCTGGCGTCAGCGGCCATGGCCAGGGTGTTGGTCACGTCTCCCGTTCCAAGTGTCCTCATCTTCTCGACTCCGCCGACAATGACTATATCATAGAGACCCGATGCGATTGCCATAATTCCTGTGTTCATAGCGACCCCGCTACTGGCGCACGCTGCCTCAATGCGAGCTGTTGGGATGGGGTTTACACCTATCCAGTCAGCCATCAATGCAGATGTATGAGCTTGTTTCTCGAAGTTATCGCTGCTGAAGTATCCCAGGTATAGGGCATCGGCGTCCCTGAGGTCGAACCCGTTGTCAACGGACCCAGCCGCCTCAATGGCGGCCTCAGTGAACATCTCCCTGCTCTGTTTCTCCGCGTGGACCTTATGGTGGAACCTGGTCATCCCAGCTCCTATCACTGCTATCTTTCGGGAAAGTGACAAAGTAACCAATTACCTTTTTTTTCTACGCGCAATAAATGTTGTGACGTATCAAACTTCGTTATGTGTCGATTTTTATATTGATTTACTAACGTTGTACTCGTTTTTAGTATATACTGTAATGTATTACCCAAAAAAACGTTCGAAAACGTTAAAACATGTCACGTTAACGAAACATTGGTGTAAATGGTAAGCACAGCATTCGTTCTGATCAACACGGATTTAGGTGAGGGAACCGATGTCGCCGAGGCGCTTAGGGGCATCGAGGAAGTCAAAGACGTCTACGGCGTATACGGGGTATACGATTACGTCGTGAGGCTTGAGGCCGAGACAATGCAGAACCTCAAGGACACAATCACGACAAAGATCAGGCGCCTGAACCACGTCAGATCGACCTTGACCATGATTGTGGTCGAGTAATATTTCTAGAGATACCCTCTTTTCTCCATCTCGGCGAGTACTTTCTGTACGCTCTCCTCGACGGTCTCCTTGTCTGTATCAACAACGAGCTCAGGCTCTACCGGCGCCTCGTATGGATCATCGATCCCCGTGAAGCCCTTGATCTCGCCAGCGAGAGCCTTGGCATACATACCCTTGACGTCCCTCTTGATGCACTCTTCTACGGGTGTCCTGACATAGACCATCATGAACTCATTGATCTCCTCTCGGGTCTGCTGGCGCCTGTCGATGTAGGGTGACACGAAAGTAGCCAGCACCTTGACATCATTTCTTGTGAGCAGCTTGGCGACGAAAGTCACGCGCTTGATGTTTTCGGCCCTGTCATCCTTGCTGAAACCCAAGTCACTGGTAAGTCCTTTCCTCACAGTGTCCCCGTCGAGCCTCTCCATCTTCTCGCCCCTCTCTAGCAGTACCTCGCCCAATCTATCCGCGATTGTGGTCTTTCCGCTGCACGGAAGACCTGTGAACCAAACAGTTACTCCTTTACTCATACCAACACTCTCTGTATATTATCCCAAAACACTACCCCATACCTAAAAACGTTGCCAAAACAGGGACCTCAGCACTATGAAGAACTGGGCGATGTGTTCAGACTGGACCCGCCGTGCGCATATCGGTCAATCTGGTTCGTTGAAGGTATAATGAAGAAGGATAAATAATAGTGGATTAAGCAGACCACTTGATTTTGGGCATGATGGACTCTCGCTTCGCCTCGATTCTATCCTTGTACTCCACGAGCTTGGGAATAGTTATGTGAAGCTCCTCCTCGAGAGTGTTAATTGGCTTAAATCCCAGGTCTGGCAGGTGTTTCATGTCGGGCTTGTACCGGTGCTCCTCTGCCTCTACCCTTGGGTTGGGGATGTTCCATATCTTGCCCTCCAGTCCGTACTCCTGAGCGACCTTGCTGACTCTTTCGGCCAGCTCGTTCACGCTGTAGCACTCCTGGAACTGGTTGAAGACCCTGTACTCACCCTCCTTCGGGGGGGCCTCGATTGCGATGGTGAAGCACTGCATGCTGTCACGCAGGGCCAAATAGCCCCTTGTCTGGCCGCCCTTACCGTATGGGGTCAAATCGTGGCCCACAACTGCCTGAGCGCAGAACCTGTTTATGGCGGTGCCGAAAACCTCGTCAAAATCGTACCTCGTGATGAGGTCATCGTTGACCATCTGAGGAGTGTTCAGACCGTGGACCACTCCCTGCATAACGTCCGTGGCGCTGATGCCCCAGATCTTGTTTGCGAACATAAGGTTCCATGTCTCATGGACCTTTGCCAGGTGGTACCAGCTACCAGGCTGACGTGGGAAGGGAAGCTTGTCCTTCCTTCCTCTGTACTCGACCTCAAAGAAGCCCTCCGGGATATCGACATTTGGTGTGCCGTACTCGCCCATTGTGCCCAGCTTAAGGAGGTGTGCGTCTGGAATGTGCTCCTTCATGGCGAACAGGATGTTGTTGTGTCCCACCATGTTGTTCATCTGCGTGTAGTTACAGTGGTTGACATCCATCATGCTGTAGGGTGCGCTGGGTATCTCGCCAAGGTGGACGATGCACTCTGGCATCTCCTTCCTTATCGCCAGGTCCACGAAGCTTGATTCCATGAGGTCACCCTTGTAGAACGTGAGGTCATTACCCGATGATTTCTTGTACGCGTCCAGCCTCTCCTCGATTGATTTTATCGGTGTAGCGCTCCAACTGCCTACCTCTGCCACAGTCTTGCGACGCGTCATGTTGTCTATGCCGCTCACCTCGTGCCCTCTTTCCGTGAGGTACATGCTAAGTGGCCAGCCGAGGTAGCCGTCCATTCCCATAATCATTACTTTCATTGATTTTGCCTCCCAATTGAAACCTATTATTTGTTACTACTCTGCGATAGTAAGTTTATCTCTTATAAAGTTATGTTTAGTACTTTAGACATACACTGCTGGAGCAGAAATGTTATGGAACGCCAAGTAACGCAGTTAAAATTCACCCTCAGCAACATGGGGCTCAACGAGTACCAGGCATCAGCTCTCGCTCACCTCATACATCTTGGCGAGACAAAGGCGACAAACCTCAGCAAGGCCAGCGGTGTCCCAAACGCGAGGATATACGGCGTGCTGGACGAGCTCAGCCAGAAAGGTCTACTCATAGTGAGGCCAGGGCGACCCGCCCTATATTCTCCCCTGACGCCGGAGGAGATCGCCGATGCCCTTGTCTCTGCATCACGCTACGAGATCAGGCAGCAGCTCACAGTTATTGAGGATTATAGGGCTGGCTTCGAGGACGTGGCATCTCAGCTATTCATGAAGGCAGGTACTGGTGAGGTTAGGACCGGGTTAATCCGGATAGTCAGCGTAGGTCATGTCTCGATGGATGAGACCCGCAAGATGTACCGGACCGCTGAAAAGACCCTGATAATATCAACCAGGGCAATGGCGTACATCGAACAGGTAAAAGAAGATCTTGAGGAGGCGGTCAGGAAGAACGTTGACATAAAGGTGATGATGAGGGAACCCGGTTCCCTGAGCGACGATGACGCTGCAAAACAGAAAGTGAACCTCACGGCGTTGAAGGAGGTTCTTGGCGAGAGTGCTCAGATTAAGTATAGCCCCGAGGTGGAGATCCGGGGCTGCATCATGGATCACGAGATTGGAGGCAGGGCCCTGTTCCTTGTGGAGGAGGAAGGCGTACCCTTCTTCCTGAGGGAAGCAGCAGTAACGGCGCACCCTGGGGTCGTTAAAGCACTGGGCAGCATGCTCATACTGAAATGGAAATTCGACTCCGAGTAGACCTTAAATCTCACTTCTTTAAATAATATCGTTAGCGATGTCACGCTGCCAATACTGCGGAGAGTACAACGGTGACCAAGACCAGTACTGTTTCAAGTGCGGGAGGCCAGTTGTCAGCACAGTCAGGCAGGACGGCTTTGAGATTCTGGTGCAGGATTTTAAACTCCAGAGTTTCTGGGCAATGAGGCTCTTCGCATATATCATCGACGCCTTTCTGATAGCAGTCTTCGGTTTTCTGCTCTCCATTTTTGCGTACTTCCCTTTGCTCATAGGCTCCCTGTTCGGCACTGACTGGGCGTGGAAGGGCGTTTGGGCTGCTCCATTCTACCTGGGGCTAGCCCAAGTCGTGTATTCGGTAATAACCGAGTACGTCTACGGGGCAACGTTCGGGAAACAGATACTCGGGCTAAAAGTGGTGAACAGGAGGGAGAAGAACCCTGGTTTGATTGCAGTGATCATAAGAAACCTATCGAAGTCCCATTGGGTTCTCGTCCTATTCGATTTCCTGGGAGGAGTTCTCTCCTCTATTGACCCGCGCGACAAGTACATGGACAAGGCCAGCGGGACTTACGTGGCCTACAGCGGCTCAGGGATATGGATTCCATTCGTATCCATGCCTCATGCGAGGAGGGCAAATGAACGCGAGATAATCCCCGTTGATCTACTTCCTACGTTTGACCCTATCTCCGCCCTGAACATCGGCGTCCTTTTCGTGGTGGTAGCGACAATTATCCTGAATACCCCCAGCCTGCCCGCTGAGGCTCTGGGCTGGGTTATCTCCTTTGCGAAAATCGGGCTCCATGTGCCCCCAACAAACCTACTCACTGCCTTCTACTGGTTCCTAATGACCATGGGCGTGTGGGGGATAATATCGGGAGTCGTCAGGTATATCCTCAAACTGCGACCCATGAAAGCAGCCCAGGATATAGTGAACGGCGCATCGGGGCTGGGACTTGGTGTACTACTAAGGAACGTTCCGTTGACCATAGACGGGGTGATGATTTATCTCTCGGCTATGCTAGTCTTTTTTCTGCTCCAGTTATTCTTCTACTTGTTACCCGGAATATCTGGACAGCGACGTCCGCGTTAACCTCTTATGGGACATGGCTCTCTCATGATTTGATTAAAATGAAGGCCATTGTGACTGGTGGGGCTGGGTTCATCGGCAGCCACCTCGTGGACCGACTAATCAATGACGGCAAAGAGGTGAGGGTGATTGATAACCTATCATCAGGAAGTATGAAGCACCTGTCACAGTGGGGCGATGACCCAATGATGGAGCTTATGGAATTGGACCTGCTTGACAAGACCTCCCTTGACAACGCGCTCAAGGGATGTGACGAGGTCTACCACCTGGCAGCCAATCCAGAGGTCAACGCCAAGAACGCATCTCCTGAGGATCACTTCAGGCAGAACATCGAGGCAACATACAACCTTTTAGAGGCCATGAGGCGAAGCGGAGAACAGAGATTTATTGCGTTCACGTCTTCAAGCACTGTCTACGGTGAGGCCGATGCAATCCCAACACGGGAGGACTATGGCCCGCTGGTGCCTATATCGCTCTATGGCGCATCCAAGCTATCCTGCGAAGCACTTCTAACGGCATACGCTTCGATGTATGGATTCAGGGCGATTATATACCGCCTCGCAAACGTTGTGGGGCCAAGGAGCAACCACGGCGTCATCTACGATTTCGTTCACAAGCTCAGAGCCAGTTCGGGGGAGCTTGAGGTACTTGGGGACGGCTCTCAGTCCAAGTCCTACTTGTATGTCGATGACTGTATCTCCGGCATCTTGAAGGGGATAGAGAGGGGCAACCAGGTGGACATCTACAACATCGGCTCGTGGGACAGGACAAACGTCCTTGAGATAGCCGAGACAGTTAAGGACGAGATGGGTCTCGCTGAGGCAAAAATAAGATTGACGGGCGGCGTTGACGGAGGCCGAGGCTGGAAAGGAGATGTCAAGATAATGCAGCTGGACATGGAGGAGCTGAAATCAGTTGATTGGACTCCCAAGTATGGTAGCGCGGAGGCGGTCAGGCTAACCGCGAGATCAGTTATTGAGGCTGATTAGCTCTATTTCTCCAATTGAAGGAACGAATCAACAGCGCAAACTAGTGATTATTGATATTTTGACTCAAATACCCCCAAATCGAGGTAAATGCTATCAATCCCTCTGCCTATTATTTTTTCATGTATTCTGAAAGCCACTGTCATCTTGGTGATATGAGTCTGGGTGATATTAGGGAGGCAGAGAAGACTGGTTTCAAGCTCCTCCTCACCAGCGGGATAGATCTCTCCTCATCGGAGCAGGCCATTAACACGGCAAGAAGGCACGAGATAATAAAATCATGCGTTGGGGTCCATCCGTGGTATGCCGATGAGTACAGCGAGGACGTTGGTGATCGTTTCAAAGAGCTGGTCAAGGATCCAGAATGTGTTGCCATCAGTGAGATCGGCCTCGATTTCATTGGGAGGATGACCCATGAGTGGGTGCGGGAGGACCGTTTCATCGACCCAAATGTCCAGCATAATGCGCTTGACAAGCAACTCGCTATCGCGAGGGAGCTCAAGATGCCGGCCATCGTACATGACCGTGCCCCAGGACAGGAGATGCTTGAGATACTCATCGACTCCGGCAACACAGACACGGGGCTGGCGATACATGGATTCTCCAAAGACATCGACTACGCCCGTAAATGCGTCGACCACGGCATCATGCTCAGCATTGGGCTAAGGACCATTCAGGCGGGCGACCCGATATTCATCAAGGCTGTAGCCGAGACCCCTATTGAATATCTGCTCACGGAGACCGATTCCAGCAACCCCGAGGGCGTCATCACTTGCTGCGAGCTGATAGGCGAGGTAAAGGAAATGTGCAAGGAGGATGTGGGAGCCGTCTGTACCGGGAACCTGAAGAGGCTTCTGGGGCTCTAGTCCTTCCCAATATTCTTTTATCCACTGTGGCAACCGCTCTGTAAGGAGTCTTCATGGTGGATGAGTCTATAAAGAAACTAGTACCCGTCTACGCGCTAGTATTCCTGAGGGCTCTCAGCCTTTCCATTACAATAACCGGTCCCATCATGCCTCTCTACGTGAGAAGCCTTGGGGTAAGCGTCTCCCAGTGGAGCTTCATGTCGACAAGCTTCGCCATCGGGCTAATCTCGTTCGAGGCTTTCTGGGGCTCAATGTCAGACAGGGTGAACAGAATCAGGATTCTCATAGTCTCAATGATCCTCATGAGCTTGGTGCTTCCTCTCTACACGTTCCCAGATCTGATGCCCTACTTCTTCGTCTTCCAGTTCCTGATTGGGTCGTTTTTCGTTATGGTGGGACCCACCAGCAGGGCGCTCATCGCTGAGTTGTCCCCAGATGACCGCCTGGGCTTCAACATGAGTCTCTGGTCCTCATGCTTTGCCATAGGTGGAATATCAGGGCCGGTACTTGGAGGATTGATAGCCAAAAACTTTGGATACCCCACAGCGTTCTACGCATCCACTGCCATCCTTTTGCTTGCTGCCCTGATGATGTTCATCACGGGCAAGGACGATGAGAGTAAGGAGGGATCAAACAGGGGCATCTCCGTGTTGTTAAACAATTTACGCTCCATCATGTCCGATTCGAGGATTAAAACCACCTTCATCACTGCCTTCCTGATTTTCTTTAGCACTTCCGCTGTTCGAAGTTTCATCCCTATCTACGCCTCCGAGCTTTACGGGATGGACGAGGTGTCGATCGGGATTATGCTATCGTTAGGGACGGTTCTCCAGCTGCTTGGAACCCCAATAATCGGGCGACTCTCTGACCGTATCAATGCCAAGAGAATGCTGACCGTGCTCCTTGCCGCGTCAGGCGTGCTGTTATTAACCTACTGGTTCGCCCAAACCCCTCTTCATCTAACTGTCATCACTGCCCTTGTAATATTGGGGTTCATATCATCATCAGTGTCCCTAATCCTGCTCACAAAACTGGCTGACCGGGAAAAGCTGGGCATGACCATGGGCCTGTACGGTAGTTTCGAGGACCTTGGACTGGTCATTGGGCCCCTTGTATTCGGGTTCGTCTGGGATTCTTTCGGTCCAAAGTACCTGTTCCCAGTATCTGCTGTGGCTCTTTTCTTGGCAATAATCAGCATATCCCAAGTGAATATAGAGGGTTAGTGCTACTTAGTGTGGTATTTTCACCCTTACTTAATTCATAGTTATAATCGCAAGCGATTTACAGTGACCTGACCGAGTAAAGGTTAAAACACGCCGCCCTTTTCCCTTGAGTACATTGAATGACGAAGTTAAAGAGATCCTTGAGAGGATCAAGGGCGTAGGAACCAACCTGACATTTGAGGGCGAGTATCTAGCAGATTTCGTGGAGAGGCTTGATAAACTAGTTGATGTCAAGGGGCTGCGAATGGACGAGAACGTTTTCAAGATACTCATAGGTGAATCAAAGGGCGCTACGCCGACAGAGATTCTTTCCGTGGTCACAAAGGCTACACTACTGAACGTCTCCGCAGCGGGTTATGATGAGGCATCCTACGGAAAAATATTGTATTTTGAGTTCTACATCCCACCGTGGAACCAGAACATGTTCTAGTAGTCTACAGATGAAACCAACCTCGACGAGTTACACTTTCTTAATATACCAATAATCCGAGGTAAGACTCTCGTCCAAAGGTTTTGGGAACGCAATGAGAGCCGAGTCTAACCACTTAGATGTATAAATATATGAATTTAAATTTTGATGTAATTTGGATATAGACCTCTCTAGTAAATGCCGTACTAGAAGGGTTTCTCCTTCTGCTCCACCCTGTACAGTTTCTTGTACACGGAATCCCACTTACCTTCGCCTATCTTATCACATATCTCGTGCATGACCTCGCGGAAAGCCCTCTTCTGGTCCTCGTCCTCGTACTTGTAGTACAACGCGGCGAGGTCCGTCCAAATCTCCTCCTTGATGTCAGTCAACTCGACCTCTCCGCTGGGAAGGATTTGTTCAATAACATCCTTCACAACGCCCCTGAGACCGTTTTGTTTGTCGTCAGACGCCATGTAATCGAAAGGCTCACTGCAAATTTGTTCATATAAGTATTACTAAAAGCGTTTTTTCGTTTGCTTTACACTGTTAAAATTAACCGAAAACTTCCCCGGATGTTTAACTTTCTAAGCATCTTGGAAAAAACGTAAAACCAATGCCACAAAATATCGAAAAAATGCCCTCCAAACCTCTGAAAAATGGAGGAAAAATGGGTACTTAAGATCGATTTATACTGAGGAATACCACCTTAAAGCCTGAAAAAACCCGGAACACTGCTAAAGATGCCGAAAACATTACCCCCCATGCTCACCTCCAAGGAGGCAAAACACATCCTCGACGGGAAAACACGTGTATCCCTTGACATAGGGCTATCCAAAACGGACATAATTCAGACAAAAGAGGGTTATGATTTAGGAAAAGGCGAAATCATCGACTCGGTCAGTCTGGAAAAAATAGCCAAAAACGAGCGTAGCATCTACTTTGTAGACCAGAAAACCGTTTTTATGGCTGCTACGAGTGGCAAACACTTTTATAAACTCTCGCCGACCTCCGGTGCGCCCACTTTGGAGATTGATGGCATACGGATGCACCGGACCAAGGGAACTACGCCTGACAGGGACACCCGGGATAAGCTGAAAATGCTTGATCTGTGCTCTGGAGCCGTCCTCGACACCTGTATGGGTTTGGGTTACACAGCAATAGAGGCTCAAAGACGGGGTGCAGACAAAGTGGTCACAGTTGAATACGATCCAATGGTGCTACTGATGTCGAAGATCAACCCATGGTCCTCCATGTTGTTCTCATCAGAGTATATTCACAAAGTCATCGGGGACAGTTTCATCGTTGTTGATGCCTTCCCTTCCCAGTTATTCGATTACATCATCCATGACCCACCGCGCCACTCAAGCGCGGGGCACCTCTATGGTCAGAAGTTCTACCACAAATTGGCGGGGGTTATCAAACCAGGCGGTAGGATGTTCCATTACACGGGCAAGCCAGGATCCAGGTACCGGAAGGTGAACATCCATACAGGCGTCAAGAAGAGATTGAGAATCGCAGGGTTCAGGGACATAGAGTATCACCCTGTTGTAATGGGGTTCACCTGCACAAGGACCACCGCTTAACCTAAATCCCGACGCGATCAATACACATTGACAGCCATGGCAGATGACAGAAAGCTGGCAACGGGCAAGATACCCAAGGATGTCCTGAACAGGCTTGTACTCACTTGTCTAGGCACGCCGAGTGACCGAGTGCTCAAGGGGCCCAAGATTGGGGAGGACGCTGCACTGCTGGCTATGGGAGATCGAATTATTATTGCGAAAGCAAACCCGATCACGGGAGCTGAGAGCAAGATTGGCTGGCTGGCTGTCCATATCAACGCCAACGACGTCGCGGCGAGGGGTGGCAGGCCCCTCTGGTATCTCAGCATAATCCTGCTCCCTGAGAATGCCCCTGAAAGCCTCCTTGAAACAATAATGAATGAGCAGCACGAGGCCTGCTGTGATCTGGGTATCAGCATCGTGGGCGGTCACACCGAGGCTGTTTCAGGGCTCCAGAAAGCCATCGTTTCGGGGTTCATGCTAGGCGAGGTATCAGATGAATCAAAAATCACAACCGACGGGGCACAGATCGGAGATGCTATAATCCTCACAAAAGGCGTTGGAATTGAAGGTACCGGTATACTGGCCTCTGATTTGCGTCACAAGTTGGTCGATCACGTGAGCGAGGCGCAACTTGACAGCGCGGTAAAGTTCCTTGACATGGTCAGCGTCGTACCTGAAGCACTTGAGGCGACAAGGATCGGCGGCGTCCACTCCATGCACACCCCCACCGAGGGAGGGGTGCTCAATGGACTACTAGAGATCTCCGAGGCATGTCAACTCGGGTTCACCATTTATCAGGCTGATATGCCCATCCACGATGAGACAAAGGCGATCTCAGACGCCCTAGGAATTGACCCATTGAAGCTACTCAGCTCAGGGAGCCTCCTGATATGTGTGGATCCTAACAGAACCAAGGATATCATCAGAGGTCTTGGGAAAATCGGTGTAAAGTCCAATGTTATAGGTATGATAACTCATGGCCCATGCGTCGTCATCGACAGGGACGGTATCGAGAGGGCCGCAGGCGAGGTTCTCCAGGACGAGCTTTTCCGCATCCTTGAAAGTCAATAACCCCGACCACTTTCACTTACCCCCCCACTATATATCAGTCAGAACGTACGAAATGCATAAATGCCCAACATTCATCCAACTCATTGGGGCTTAGAATGGGCTATCAATCTGTTTTTGTAGACGAGAGTATCCTCGAGATACACCATATACCCGATGCCATACTTCACAGAGACGACGAGATGAAGCGGCTGGGAGCTCTGTTCGACCACATGGTCACATCCCCGCAGGAGATGAGCCAGAAAGCCATCATAATAGGCAACGTGGGAAGCGGCAAGACCGTCCTCGCCCACTCGTATGGACGCGCGCTGACGTCAAGGGCAGAGCGAAGAAAGGTTAACTTCCATTACATTCACATCAACTGCCGCGAGCGAAGAGGCAGCCTTTTCATGATACTTAGCCAGGTAGTGACCCGTATCAAGCCCGATTTCCCGGAACGGGGCTACTCCGCCAACGAATTGCTTGATATCCTACGCCAGATACTCAACGAGGTAGACACCCAGATACTCCTCTGCCTCGACGAGGTGGACGCCCTCATCGACAAGGAGGGAAGCGACGCCCTATACTACCTCACAAGGTTCCACGAGACCACACCTGACGAGCCCAGAAGGCTCAACCTCCTCTGCATCAGCAAGGATGCGGGGACGTTCAGAAAGTTGGACAGAAGTACCCTGAGCAGTCTCCAGAGGAATGTCATAAGGTTGCCCGACTATAACAGGATCCAGCTGACCGATATACTAATGCAACGAACAGAGCAAGCATTCAGATCTGACGCGGTAACCCTTGATGTCATCGACTTCATCAGCGACATAGCGACCAAGGAGCGAGGTGACGCCAGGTACGCCATCAGCCTCCTCCACGGTGGTGGCTTGGAGGCCAACAACGAGAGCTCACGCCAGCTAAAGCCAGAACACATCAGGAAGATAGCGGTGGGACTCTTCGATGTCACCGTGCCAGACGAGATCCAGTACCTGAGCAAGCACGAGAAACTCTCATTGCTGGGCATCGCCAGATTCTTCATGTCAAACACCTCATCCGAGGCTACCACAGGCCAGATCGAGGAAAGCTACCACCTGGTCTGCGAGGAGTACGGCGAGAAGAAGCGGGGCCACACCCAGTTCTGGAAGTACCTGAAGAAACTCAACGACCTGGACTTTGTGGCCATGGAGATGCATTCCTCCAGCCAGGGCAGAACCCAACTAATCAGGCTGGACAAGATACCGGCAAAGACACTGGAGCAAAATGTGGTGGCCCTACTATGAGCCTGTACAACAGGGACAAGCGGGCCGAGGAGATCCTTGGTAGCAAGGGCAGGATCAGGGTCCTTGAGGTACTCACCGAGAGCGGTGAGCTCAACATAAGCGAGGTGAGTCGCAGGACCGGGCTTAACTACACCAGCGTCGAACGTCACCTCATGAAACTGAAGACCATGGGACTCCTCAACGAGAAGCGGTACGGTAAGATCAGGATATTTGAGGTGACCTTCCGCAGCTTCCACGTTGGATTCGAGAGGGGTCGGCCCGTTCAGCTTGACATAAAATAGACTGTTCATTTCTTATACCTAATTTACTCACTCCATCTAGAGGACTTGATGATGGATGAGATCGTTGAGGATCTATCAGTGGTTAAGCGAGCTCTGTTGGACGCATTGAAGAAAACAAGGAAAGGACAAGTAAGCCTCCTGGATGTCAGACTGAGTAGATAGAATGGTGCTCCCGCCGGGATTCGAACCCGGGATCTCCGACTCGAGAGGCCGGAATCCTTGACCGGACTAGACGACAGGAGCGCGTACCGAAGTATCCTGTCGCCTAAATAAAAAAGTGTTGGAAGGCGGGAGTGATTTAAACTGCATACCATGAAATACTGATTGGATGTACTATTATCGGGCACCATGAGTGGTAAATATCGTTTCAATAACATAATCAAGGTCAGATACGAGCAGTTCGAAAAGCTTCCAAGGGACCTCATGAGTGACTCTGAGGCAGTGTTCCTATGGGGTGACGAGTACTGGCAGCACGTTCCCCAGTTTGTGCTGGATTACCTGAACGAGGTAGCCAACAGTTACGACCTAGACACGAGGACCAACTCCGAGGCAAAACAGAACTGGTATGCCCACGATTACAGAGACGCTATCGCCGAGAAACTGCTAGTGGAGGACAGGATCAAGCTAGACGACCCAAGGAAGCAGATAGGAACATGTCATGGGGCCGCCGATGGTTTCGCATGCATCGCGGGTATCTTCCTTGAACCCGGGGATGAGGTACTGGTTGTAGACCCACAGTTTACCTTCGCATGGGGCCTGCCAGATCTACATGGTGCCAAGACAATCTCGGTGCCAATAAGCGAGGAGGGAAACTGGAACATCGCCGAGGAGGATGTTCCTGACTTGCTTGAACCCAAGATCAACAACAAGACTAAGATGATGATAATGTGTATGCCGGGAAACCCCACGGGAACCGTATTCAGCGAGGGTACCACGAAGGCGATAGGTGATATCCTGAGCGACCACGAGATCATTTATCTTGAGGATTCTGTCTACGAGCGGCGTCTCTACGACGACAGCAAGTTCGTGTCCATGGGCTCAATTCCATCCATGAAGGACTATGCCGTCTGCGTACGTGGGTTCAGTAAGATATACAACGTACGTCCGTTCAGAACAGGCTACATCGTAGCCAACGAGGAGATAATCGACAAGGTTTGGCGGTGGCACATGTTAGGAGGTATCGACCCATCCAGCATCTACATGAAGGTACTGGCAAAATGCCTCAGGAAGGAGATGAGTGAACCACTTCCGCCCAGGTGGCACGAGGACTATAAACGGGAATGGGACGTGATGCGAAAATGGACATACGAGGCCATCAACAATAACCAATGGCTAAGCTGTGTCATGCCCCAGGCAGGTACATACCATTTTGTTAATACTTCCAAGCTTGGTTCAAGTGACGAGGTATTCTCCATCCTCAGGGACAAGTACAAAGTCCTGTTAACACCCGGGACCTGGTATGGCCCACGAGGAGAGGGATATATGCGACTCTGCTACGCCGCAAACCTTCCAGAGGATACAAAGAATGGTGTTAACAGGTTCCTTGACGCTGTCACCGAGATAGGTAGAAACAAGAGCCTGTAAAACCCTCAATCATTATCCTCAACCGATATTCTAGCAAGTTTTTTTACGCCTTCAAATCCCTTCGATTCTGGGAAGAGGGCATATAGAAAAAAAAGGAGTTTACCGACCCGAGCAGTGTGTCCCAGCTGATCTGTATATTCAGGAACAGGCAAAGGTTGGCATGGAGATAGAGGAAACCATCAAGATACTCTACTAATCTTGGTGGTTTAGGCTCCCCAGACCCTTTTGAAGAGCTTTAGGAAATTTAGGCCCAGGATCTTTTTTATCTCTTGGTCCGAGTAGCCCCTGGCAACCAGCCCCATTGTGAAGTTGGGCATGTTCTCCATGAAGCCGTACCCCCACTCTTTGTCCATGGGCGTGAAGTAGTCCACGTCAATCCTATCCGGGTTCTTGTAGATGAACGCTGCCCGCATCACGGTGTTTGGGAACTCTAGGTCCGATCCGAAGCCTGTGTTGTTGACCCCGACGATGTCCACGGTCTCGTCCAGTTGGTCCATAAGGTCATCGGTGAGGTTACTTGGACCTGACTTCTTGGCGAAGAACGGGGTCACCCCGATAACACCCCCCTTCTCGACGCATGCCTGCATCATGTCGTCGGGCTTGCCCCTCTGCTTGCTGTACCCGACGAAGTCGCCCCAGAGGCTTGTTGCCCTGTTAGCCCACTCGGCGTAGCCACCTACTTTTTCGGGTGCGCTCCGCCTTGGTATGATGTGTGTGAAGCTGACCGGGTCCTTGCTCTGCTCAATGGCATCCCAGCATGTCTGGTCTCCTGTATGGCTGAGGTCTATGAGTATTCCTAGCTTGTTCATTCTCTCCACAACTGCCTCACCAAACCATGATAATCCGCTGTCCTTCTTTTCCCTGCAGCCATCGCCCACTTCGTTCTTCCAGTTGTAGGTGAGTTGCATAGCTCTCAGTCCGTGGTCGTAGGCCACATCCAGGAGATTGACATCCCTCTCAAGAAACATGCTGTCCTGGGGTCCGTACATTATTCCATGCTTGCCCTCCTTCTTTGCCCTCTCGATATCGCTGGCCTTCTTGACCACGATGACCCTGTCCTCATTCTTCTTGGCCCAGTGGTTGTGCTCAATGATCTGCTGGAGTGCCTCCGTGAACCTGCGCTGCATACCCACAGTTATGTTGCTGGCAGTGAGTCCCCCTTTCATTACGTCGTCGAGCCACATGTCCTCTGTGACGTACTCGATGACACTAACGATACTGCTGTCGATGACGATGCTCTCCTTGTGCAGGGCGAGAGCGTGCTCCTTCTCGTCCTTACTCAGGTCTAGATAGCTTCTACCCATAACAATCCCTGATAGCAACGTGTTTATACTATAAAAAAATGAGTGGGCTACTCGCCCCAAACCCGCTTGAAGAGCTTGACCCAGTTCTCGCCCAGGATCTTCTTCGCCTCGGCGTCGCTGTACCCTCGGGCAACAAGTCCTTTTGTGAGGTTGGGCGTGTGCTCTAACCAGCCGTACCCCCACTCTTTTGGCATCGCAGTGTGGTATGATACGTCGATCTTCTCTGGGTACCTGCGGATGTACGCTGCCCTTGTAACGCTGTTCCTGTAGTCCAGGTCGCTCCCGTATGCCACGTGGTCTACACCCACGAGGTCCACGCAGTAATCGATCTGGTCCATGAGGTCATCGGTGTACGTACTGGGGCCAGCCTTCTTGGCGAAGAAAGGCGTAACCCCAACAATGCCCCTTTTCTCTGCGCATGCCTGCAGGGCCTCGTTTGTCCTTCCCCTTTCAAGGGCTATCTTGGTGAACCTTTCTCCCCCTGACCATTCAGCGTATTTGCTCAGGCCCGTGGGTGTTGTCTCCCTTGGGCAGACATGTGTGAAGCTCACGGGAACCTTGCTGTGATTTATGGCGTCCATTGTGCTGTTGTCGCCGACGTGGCTCAGATCGATGAGCATGCCCTTCTTGTTCATGGCTTCGACGAGCTCGAACCCGTACTTGCTTAGGCCACCGTCTCTTGGTTCCCAGCAGCCGTCTGCCGCGAAGTTTCTCCAGCTGTAGCTTAGCTGGATGATCCTGACGCCCATCATGTGTGCGATGTCAAGGAACCGGGTCTTGCCCTCTAGAAACTGGCTGTCTTGGGGGCCGAGTATTATCCCGGTCTTTCCATCCTTCTTAGCGTTGACGATGTCCTCGGAGGTCTTTACTATGATGGTCTTATCCTGTTTCTTCTTGGCCCAGTCGTGGTACTTGGCCAGCTCCCCCATTGCCTCACTGAGGTTGTGTTGCATGCAGACGGTGGCATTGCTGGCGGTTACACCTCCCTTGATGAGGTCGTCCAGCATCATGTCCTCGCCTACGTGTTCGATGAAACCAACGGTGCTGGCGTCGATGACGATGCTCTCCGCGTGGAGGGCGGTGGCGTGCGCCAGCTCTTCCTTGGATAGATCCAGGTAGCTTCTTGACAAATTAATCGAGGATACTCAGTATTCTAGGTATAATATTGTTGGCAAAGGAGGAGTTTCGGGAGCCGCAGCCACTGGATATAAGCGGAACAAAATTTATTTCCGATGGCCTTGCATCAAATAACCTGACATAAAGAGGAAAATAGTTTGTTATCTATGGGCTTTGATATGTGACCGCAGTATCTACAGGTTGTTACTTGGTGACTTTATTTATCTGGTGAGAAGGGGTGGTGCCCAGTGACAACAGATAGGGGTATGGTGCAGTGGCTTGAAGACCATAAACGATGTATTTGGCGGTGTTCATGAGATGCATGTGTTAGCGTGTGGCATGCATGTCACTTCGAAAACATATTCCCTCGGGGTCCTGTATGTGGAATTGGATATGTGGAAATAATGTTTTCTCACCTTTGTTGTCCGCCAGATTGAAGGCAAAATAGCTTTGATATGGCTTCTTCAAAGATACCTATAAAATGGAGACCGCTGTTCTGTTCGATGAAATGGAGCCAGTCATCGGTCAGCTTGAGAAGGTGTCCCTCATCGGGTACGTGTCCACAGTGGACAAGTCCAACGCCGAGGAAGAGGAGACCATCACCTCAGAGCTCATCGAGAGACTCCTTGGCAAATGGGAAAGAGTCCAGGGTATCCAGGACGATTGTATCTACATGATGTGGGCCTGGGACAACAGGATTGAGGGTACCGACAAGGAGGACATGTTCATCGGTTTCCGCGTCAGCGACGACTCGAAGGCACCGGACGACATGGTCAAGAAGACACTACCCAAGGGTGGCTATGCAGTCTACAGTATGAATCCTGCAGAAATCGAGCCCGAGACATGGGACAAGATGTACAAGCAGCTGTTTAGCAAGGAGTCCGGCCTGGAGGAGTCAGCTCCCTTCATGCTCCAGAGGCATGTCAGCGAGGAGCAAGTGGATATTTACATCCCAGTTAAGGAAGCCGAAGAGAAGCCCGAGTAGAGCGTATTTCTTCTTTCTAGAAGGTTTTTGTTCCTTCCATAGTTTTCATGTTCTGTTCATGGATCTTTTTGGATCGCTCATCGAGCTTGCTGGTGTCGACCTTGTCATTTTTCACCTTTTTTACGTAATCAAGATTCTCCTTCACTAGGCTCAGATTACTCATGGGCGGGTCATGCCCGGAGATCACCGTTTTTGGAGTCCTCTCAATGTATCCTTCAAGGGAATTGATGTACACGTCAAGGTCCTGACTATAGATGTAAGGCAACGGGGACTCGACGTTGTCCCCCACGAATAGGATGTGGTCCTTTACGTCCATGCAGCTGGATGAGTCCTTGGAGTGCCCCGGTGTGTGGTAGAACTCGACGCCGTCCTCGGGGAATATTACCCGTTCCTTGAATATCATGTTTGGAAGGACAAGTTCAACCATTCCCATCTTGTGATGCGTGTGCCTCGCGTATGTCTCCTCGTGCTCATCGTGAATTCTCTCCCAGCAGCCTTCCTGAGCTAGTATAACCGTGTTCTTGAACGCGCCGTTTCCCCAGTAATGGTCGTAATCCCCGTGGCTGATGAACACAATCACCGGTTTATCGATTCCCACTTCTCTCAGGTACTCGTATGCTTCCTCCAAAGGCTCGATGCCGAGGAACGTGTCACAGATGAACAGGTGTTTGTCCCCGTTTATCGCGTAGACGTTCGTCTTGTACGGCACATCCCATGTGAACAGGTATCCCCTTGAACCGACCTGTTGGATCTCCATTAATCCTGCTCCTCCAGCCTCTTTCGGTGCTCCTCTTTAACCTTCTCCAAAACATCTGAATCAGTTATCAAATCTATCGCAGTGTATGCGAGGGCTTTTGCTCCTATGATCATTGCCTCATGTGCTCTTGGCGTACATGTCATCTCTGTGCCATTTGGGCTGTGTAGTGTCACGTCCCCGATGTTGATGTATCCGCTCAGGGCAGGCATCTCCTGGCTGACGTTGCCGAAATCAGTTGATGCACCACTCTTTTTTGGCGTCAATTCCTTGGGATAATCAGTTCCTCCTAAACCAACGTTTTCTCTGAACAGGTTGCTGAGGACCTTGTTGGGTATTTTGTTCGCGTAAGTGTTTGCTACCTGGGATACCTTGCTTGTAGCCCCTGTAGCTAGCTCCGCACCCTTGATGATGGCCTTGACTCTGCCGTATGTCTCATCAAGCATGGGCATGGACGGGGCCCTGACGTAGAGGTGTGCCGAGGCGTAGTCAGGTATGGTGTTGGGGCTGTCCCCGCCGTGCTTGATGATGCCGTGTATCCTGATGTCCCTGTTGATGTGCTGGCGCAGTGCGTTGATTCCTTGGAACGTGAGTATGACTCCTTCCAGTGCGTTCACGCCCTTCTCAGGTGCTGCACCCGCGTGACTGCTCTTGCCGTGGAACTCTACGAGGAAGCTCTCTCGCGCGTTGGTAGTGCTGTAGCTACCCCAAGAGGGCCCGGCGTGGATCATCATGGATACATCGGCCTCCTTGATCTCATCAATCATGATCACCTTACCGCCGGCGTTCTGGACTACCCCTTCCTCGGCCGGCGTCCCGTAGACAATTACCGTGGCACAAAGTTCATCAATTATCTCTCCCAGTCCCACTGCTGCGCCGAGGGCTGATGCCGCAATAAGGTTGTGCCCGCAGGCGTGCCCTAACCCTGGTAGGCAGTCATACTCGGCCAGGATGCCGATTTTCGGGCTACCGTCTCCCTTCCTTGCAATGAAAGCAGTTTTCATACCCGCGACCCCCAGCTTAACCTCGAAGCCGTGCTTCTCAAGCTCCTCCACGAGAAGCTTTGATGCCTTGAACTCCTGATGGCCTAGCTCTGGCTCAGCGTGGATGCGCTTGCTGACACCTATTATTTCCTCAGTATAATCATCAATCCACTTGCCTGTGGCCGCTTTGTAATCCATGAGTTATTAAGTCCGGCTATAAAATAAAACACGTCTCATAATTAATAGGTGAGAATATCGATTTCACATCCATATCTGTTATTATACTAAACGCAGTTTCTGAACCGTGAACAGCCGGGAGCTCCGTATCTCAAGCCCAGACTACGAAATTGTGGCTGACCTGAAGATACCTGATGATACGAAATCAAGAAGAGGGCTAGTTCTCGTTCATGGTGCAATTATTAACAGGAAATCCCTCTCAAGAGAGTTCCAGTGCATGGCAAATTATCTGTGCAAATCGCTGAACGCATACGTCATAATCCCTGATTACCAAGGGGAGACGATTCACCGAAACGATGTCCAGTTTAAAAAGTTCGCTGAGATCATTGATATCTCCGTTGATTACCTCTGCGATGAATACGGTGTCGAGGATGTGATGGGGTTCGGACACAGTATGGGCAGCTACATTCTGGTCGACGCTGTTCTCCTCAATGAAAAGATCAGTCACGTCGTCACCTACGGTAGCCCCACCGAGCACCTTCTGAGGAGCAGTGAGAAAGGGTTCATCAACTATCTCCTCAGCTATCTGTACAGCTTCGATTACAAGGTAGACCTTCGAAATTTGCTCCACTATGTCTTCGACAAAGAGACCTTGAGGTTTCTGAATGACGTTATGATGAAGGCTCCGGAGTTCGGCTATGAACACTACGATTTCAACTTGAACCCCGAGATAATACAGGATGCAGTGACGATCCTCTCAGGATACACCAAGAAGCTCAAGGATTGGGGAAAACCCTCCCTGATGATGTTCGGCACCAATGATATCCTAGTCAAGAAATCAAGGAAGGCGCTGCCTGATGGCTATCTCGACGAAAACATACTTGTGAAACACATAAAGAACGCGTCCCACGTAACGCCCTGCATGAACACACATGTTGACCTCAGGAAACTGGACGCTTTACTCCTGTTTCACAAGAACGTCCAGAAGGTTGAACTGATTAATAGACTCTAGGCGTCACATGAACTCCCTGAACAGTTTCTCCATGTCCCTGCGAAGCGGCTGATTGACCAGCATTCCCTTCTTCAAGGCAGGGAAGTTCTCCCTATACGGCGGTTCATCTGACTTGTAGAAGACACCAATGGGTATCTGGTCCCCCCACTGTTCAGCCCTGAGGTACGCTAGGTCCCAGTCTTCCGAGTTGTGACCCGTCTCCTCAAGTTTGAACACCCTGTTCCTGTAGAACTCGTAGGTATTCACTTTGTTCCAGCTAATGCACGGCTGTAAGACATCAACAAGAGCGAACCCCTCGTGGTTAATTGCCTGTTTGAGTACGTCCTTGAAGTGGCTGAACTCCCCCACATACGCCCTTGATACAAACGTCGCCCTCGCAGTCAACGCCTGGGTCAACGGGTTGATGGCCTTCTCCCAGCTACCCCTCGGGCTGGTTTTCGATACGTACCCCTTCGTGCTCGTGGGGCTGGTCTGTCCCGTGGTGAGGCCGTAGATGAGATTGTTGTGGATTATGTACGTCAAATCCACGTTCCTGCGTACGGCGTGGGCGAAGTGTCCAATCCCGATGTTGAAAGCGTCCCCGTCTCCAGCGAAGCCGAGAACTTTCAGTTCATGGTTCGCCAGTTTAATGGCGGAGGACACGGGCAGTACCCTACCGTGGATTGTGTGAATCCCGTTGACCCCGATATAATCCGTTAACTTTCCGTGGCAACCAATGCCTGTGACTGCCACAGCCTCCCATGGATCGATGTTCATCTCGTCAAATGTCTGCTTCACGACATTCAATATAGTAAAGTTTCCACAACCGGGACACCAAGTGTTGGTCGCTGGAGTATCATACCGCTTGCTCATCCCAGCACCTCCATAACTTTGGACACCATCTCATTCGGTGTCAACGATCTCCCGTCGTACCTTAAGCCCATGTTTTCGAACTTGTAACCCGTGTTTAGCTTGATCAGAGTCCCCAACGAGGCCGTCCTGTTGTTCTCGAAGAGCACAGTCTCCCCTGATAGGTACTCCATCAGTCCATCAGGGAACGGCTCCATAATCCTGATCTGGACATATCTTGCCTTTACTCCCTGCCCCGATAGTAGCCCGATGGTCTCCAGAGCGGGCCCCTTTGTGGAGCCCCATCCAACCATGGTTATTTCCGGGTCGTCTGATCCGTAACTCTTGATGGGGGAGAGCATACTCGTCGCCCTCCTGATGTGCTCCCCCTTCCTGAACCGCTTGTCAACCATAAGCCGGGCGGCCTCTGATACGCTCGTGCCGAAGCCTCTCTCGGTGTGCTCGTTGCTGTTGGCAAGAACCATCGCGTT
>JABIBQ010000046.1 GCA_018652685.1 Candidatus Bathyarchaeota archaeon | reverse complement strand
CCTTCCGAGGTAATCCACGATCATGCTGTTGCCGTATTTTCCGCTGTTGCAGTTAATCCCGTAGATCATGTTTTCGATGGACCTCATCTTGTTGACCGTTGTGTACCAGTCGTAAGGGGCATAATTCATGTGTTGGGGATAGGGCGGGAATATTGTAGGCTTTAGGATGACCTCAGCTCCGTTGAAAGTCAACTGCCTCGCCACTTCTGGGAAAAACTGGTCATAGCACACCATGCAGGCAAGGTTCCCCAGATCTGTCTCGACGACCGGGAAGATGGGTTCCTTGTAGACGTCCAGCAGGTCATGCGGCGAGGTGGAGACCTCTAGCGGTATCCATGGGTTGACTTTCCTGAACTTTAGGATGATTCTGCCCTTGGGGTTCATGATGAAGGCCGTGTTCATAAAATACCTAGGATACTGTGGGTCCCTCTCGTGCATCGACATTGAGACATACGTGTTATGCTTTCTCGCCATCTCTGCGATCTCATCCGTCTCGGGGCCAGGGATTTCGACCGCTGAGGCAACTCTCTCGGTCTGAGTCGACTCCTTTGCGTTGAACTCGTGCCTGAAAATGTTTTCAGGTAGCAGGACAAGCTTGACGGGGCTGATAACGTCCCATGTCTCAAGGCTTTCAAATGTTCCCAGCATCTTCTTCAGGTTAGCCTTCTTCCGCTCGATGACATCAGGTATCTGCTCAGGGTCAATCCTCCTGAACTGGACAATGGCTGCCGTGTATCTATCAATCAAAAGTTATGCCTCCAACTCAAGGGGATAAAATGGGTTAAAGAGTTTTTAGATTCCTGCTCGTCGTTACTTGATCCTGTTCTTGAACTCCTTTTCCACTTTCTTGAGCTTGGGCCCTATCACAAACCTGCTGTATCCTTGCTCCTTGTTCCTTTTGTAGTAGTTCAAGTGGTAGTCCTCGGCCTCGTAGAACTCGGCGCAGGGCTCAAGTTTCGTTACAATGGGCAGGCCAAACACGTTTGTATTGTTCATCTCCTCGATGAACTCCTCCGCTTCTATTCTCTGCTCCTCGCTATGGTAATAGATGACTGACCTATACTGGGTTCCAACGTCCGCTCCCTGCTTGTCCATGCTCGTGGGGTCGTGCATTGTGAAAAAGATCTCAAGTATCTCCCTGAACGGGATTACCTTGGGATCAAATGTGACTTGTATGACCTCCACGTGTCCAGTTGCACCGGATAACACCTTCTTGTAAGTTGGGTTCTTGACGTGACCTCCCGAGTACCCTGGGATAACCTGGTGGACCCCCTCAATCTCAAGGAAAACTGCCTCTGTGCACCAGAAACATCCTCCTCCAAGCGTTGCGATCTCCATACCTTTTTCCTCTGTTTGATGCATGGAAACGGCGCGGTATAACCCATGCTCATCAACTGTTAAGTGGCAAGCGCATACATGTTTACCTATGCGGATCTGGTCCCTCCATCCCTCGTACCTCGACTGGATGGGCCTTGGTGCCCAGTGGCGAGAGGCGTTACTCGCTCAGAAGGTGACAGAGGGAAAGACGAAGGGCTGGAAGAACCATCCGCAGCTTGACAGATTCAAGTACCACCCGAAACCCATGGAAGCCGTTGGTTACTACCTCAAGGGGATACACGACGAGAGCCTGACTCGGCGCTACAAGTACAACTACTCCAAGATACTGTACCCCGATTCTGTTGTTGATCTTATCAACCTTTCACAGGACCAGTTGCAGTATGAGTTTGACCTACTCCAGGAACGTTTGAAGAAACGAACCCCTGAAAAATATGAGGAAAACAGGGGAATCAAAGAGCTACGAGCCCATTCACTGTTCAAAGTAATTCCTGGGTTACCTGAGAAATGGGAAAAATCGTATTGGGTTAAAAAATGGGTTTAGAGGTTGCACTTTTCCAGAAGTAGCTGCCATCTGTGGTCAACTCCCTCCTGGATGGCCTCGAGGAGTTCTTTATTCTCCTCTGGCCTGAATAAGTGCCTGAACCTTCCCTGACCTTTGAGATACTCCTCAACCGGCTTCTTGGATTGTGGCCTCCGGGCGATTGCTGCGCTAGCGCCGCTCAGTTTGTACACGGGCCTACCGTTTTCCCTAGTTACTTCGTAGAGCGGGAAGATGCAGGTCTGTGTCGCCAGCCTCGCCAGTGTCACCGAGTCCTCAGTAGGATATCTCCATCCCCTTGTGCATGGGATGAACGCGTGCAGGAACTTTGGTCCCTCAATGCTGAACGCCTTTCTACACTTGTCCAAGACATCCTGCGGGTACGCTGGACTCATGGTCGCGACATACGGGATCTCGTGTGCGATCATGATCTCATCAATGGGCTTCTTCCACTGGGTCTTGCCCTTGATAACGCTCCCCGCGGGACTCGTTGTGGTTGATGCCGCCAGTGGCGTTCCGCCGCTGCGCTGTATACCCGTGTTCATGTACGCCTCGTTGTCCATCAGGACGTATGTGAAGTGGTGTCCACGCTCAAAGGCACCTGATATAGCTTGGAAGCCGATATCGTAGGTCCCGCCATCCCCGCCGAATGCGATAACGTTGAGGTTCTCATACTTTGCTAGTGGTCCCTTGCCGCTTCTCCTTTGGGCCCTCCACGTCGCCTCGATTCCGCTGGCGTTTGCAGCGGCGTTCTCGAATGCGTTGTGTAGCCATGGAACGTTCCAGCTGGTGAACGGGAAGATGGTGGTCGCTACCTCCAAGCAACCCGTGGCGTTCGTGACAATGGTCGGAATATCAGCCGACGCCTTCATTATCATCCTGCCAACGATGGGGTGCGCGCATCCGGCGCATAGCCTGTGGCCGCTCATCAATGTGTCCTTGATGTATGCCGCGTCTTTTAGTGTAAGTCTCTCCATCTTACTCACCTCTGACACCTATGTAGGTCATGAATTTCTCTACCTTGCCGTTCTCGTTCGCCTTGATCAGGCTACTATACGCTTCCCTGATCATGGCTGGTGATACGTCCTTGCCTCCAAGGCCGACAACGAAGTTAGCCAGCATGGGCTTCTCCTTGTCCGCGTAGTAGGCGGTCATAATCTCTTCCATGAGTGGGCTCGCCGGTGCACCGAAGCTGATGCACTTTTCCATGACACCAATGATCGGGACAGAGCCGATAGCCTTCTTGATGTATTCTGATGGGAACGGCCTGAACAGCCTTAGCTTGACCATCCCCGCCTTTACTCCCTCCTCCCTCAGCTCGTCAACGACGTACTTGATGGTGCCCACCATTGAGCCCATACCTATGAGGGCGACTTCCGCGTCCTCCATCCTGTAGGGCTCGACGTAATCATACCTTCGTCCGCTTAGTTCCTCGTACTCGTCGTCGATCTCCTTGATGTACTCAAGGGCCTCGTTCAACGCTTCCACCTGATGCATCTTGTGCTCGAAGTAAAAGTCCTGAAGGTCAAGCGGGCCCATTGTCAATGGCATGTCGGGGTTGAGCCTCAGCTCCCCCTTGCCCATATGTCCCTCGACCTCGATGAACGGTCTCGTGCCGACGAATTTCTGCACATCCGTGTCCATTAGTGTTTTCACGTTCTCCATTGTGTGGCTCAGCGTAAAGCCGTCCAGACAGACCATGACCGGGAGCTGTATCTTCAAATGCTCCGCGATCCTCCATGCCTGGATTGATGCATCGTAAACTTCTTGCGAATTCTCGCAGTAGATCTGGATCCAGCCCGTGTCCCTCGCGCCCATCCCGTCGCTGTGATCGTTGTGGATGTTGATTGGTCCGCTCAGCGCCCTGTTGGCCAACGCCATAACGATGGGCAGCCTCAGGCTCGAAGCGATGTAAACGATCTCCCACATAAGGGCAAGTCCCGCTGATGCAGTGGCTGTGAAAGCTCTTGCGCCCGCGGCTGAAGCGCCTACACTGCAGCTCATTGCGCTGTGCTCAGACTCGACGGCGACGAACTCGGAGTCTACCTCTCCGTCTGCAACGTACTCGCTGTACCTCTCAACGATGATTGTCTGTGGTGTGATGGGATAGGCCGCCACAACGTCAGGGTTTACCTGTTTCGTTGCGTATGCGACTGCCTCGTCCCCGTTAAGTCCCTGTAATTCCTGTTTCACCATTATTTTCTCACCATCTCGATACACTTTACTGGACACTCCTTTGTGCAGATACCACATCCCTTGCAGTAGTCAAGATCAACTTCCGTGAATCCGTCTTCCCTCATGAGAATGGCTCCCTCTGGGCAATAAAAGTGGCAGAGAGTGCACTTAGTGCACCTGCTGTGGTCAATCTTTGGCGCGTCTACTCCCCAGTCGCCAGTCTTGTAGTCCAAGCTGGACTTGTAGCTGATGGCTCCCTTGGGCAGATCTTGCCAGTCCCTTTTACTCATCCTTGTTTTACCCCCTCGTACGCCTTGGTTACGAGTTCCGCGTTCAACTCTCCGATCTTACCATCGAACCTGGCCTTGACGACTTCTACAATACTGTTCAGCTTGACGACCTTTGTCGCCTTCACAACTGAACCAAGCATGGCAGTGTTGGTGATGGGCCTACCCAGCAAGTCGATCGCCAGATTGGTGGCGTCCACCGTCCATGTCTCGATCCCCTCAAGCCCGAGAATGCCGAGCACCTCATCAACTGTCTTGTCCGTGTTCACGATGAGTTTTGTGTCGTTCTGGATACCATCCGCCACGGCAGGACCAAGGAGAGTGGGGTCGAGAACTACGACAACATCTGGCTCGTAAACGCTGGAGTGTATTTGGATCTGCTCGTCACTGATACGCGTGAACGCCGTGATAGGCGCGCCTGCGCGCTCAGGTCCGAATGCAGGAAAACTTTGAATGTTCTTCTCCTCATTTAATCCAGCTTGAGCGAGAAGAAGCGAGGCAGTCCAGGCTCCTTGGCCGCCACGGCCATGGAACCGTACCTCAAATATCTTAGTGGTCAACCGGTTGAACCTCGACGTAAATAACAGAAGGAGGTTTAAAACCTCTACGGTTAATAATAATTATAATCTTTTCTGAATATCATTCAGTTCATCGCGCTTTTTCTTCGCCATTTGACCACTGGCCTCAGCGTAATTTTCCCACGCCACGCCCATAGCCTCGTACGCGAAATTGATGCCACGAGAAGATGAAACAATCAATCCTTCCCCGTTTCTGTTGGTACCGTATTTTAGTGCGGTCTCTGGGTCACCGCCCTGTGCGCCCAAACCAGGTGCAAGTATCAACGTCTCCTGTCCAATGATGGCCCTGATATCTCTGAGCTCTTCGCTCGCAGTGCACCCAACAACATATCCATTGCTACCGTGGTTGAATGCGTCCCTGGCCAGCCGCTTGTAGAATTCCTCTCCGTCCAGCTTCCTGCTCTGGTAGTCATGGGTCCCTGGGTTACTCATCCTGCACAACGCGAAGATACCCTTCTGCTTCTCCTCGCTCCACTTGTAGATGGAATCAACTCCGTTCTCGTACCCTGGGAAAGGGCTGAACGTTATAGCGTCGAAACCAAGCCTGTCAATCCAGTAGAGTCCCGCGTCAATGGTACTCCCGATATCACTGAGCTTTATATCCAGTATCGCAAGACTGTTTCCCTCATGGATCTTCTCTGCTATCTCCTTCATCCCCTCGTACCCGAGTGCGTAAACCAAGAACTGGGCATTTGGCTTGATCACTGGCGCGTACGGCGTCACTGCCTCTATGACGTTGAGGCAGAACTCTTTCAATCCCTCCAACTCGCCCTTCGCATCGATGAGTTTCTGGGGTACCGTGTACCTGTCCCTCATATCCTCCGTCGCCGGGTCCACGCCCACGCATAGAAAGCTATCCTTTACCCTACTAAGCTCAAGGTAACGATCCACGAATTCTCGTCCTAACATCTTCCTATACATGCATGCACGTTAGCCTTTAAAATCCCCTCTCCATGATATTGATAGAACCTGCCATGGTCAACGAGAACGAGACAAAGAAGCTTCTGGGATTCAAGGTATCTCTAGAGACCCGACTCAGGGAAATAGAGCAGGAGACAACCTATATCAGGACCGCCCTAGAAGAGATCAACGGCTTACTCGTAACCACTGGGTTCAGGACTTTCTCTACACCTACCACATCCACGCCCGTTGAAATACCCAAGCCAGAGCCGGAGGCGCAGAAGTCTTATGACGAAATGACGATGACTGCACCTCTCTCCCCCCCTCCAGTCGACGACGAGATGAGCGTTACAGGCAAGGATGGAACTGAACTGGGATCAATTAACGTCGAGAAAAATATACTTGTTTTTATCCCCTCCGATGTTTTCCCGTTCACCACAGATATCCCACCGTTCCAGAGTTTCCTCCTCGAACGAGTCTTGGACAACATGCGTCGCACTGACCAAGAGCGCGCATCAAACGGCGAGCTGGAGCCCCAAGACATACTGGAGTACACGGTAGAGACCGATGGCGATAAGATTATCAAGCTTACCATAACCAACCACGGCGGAGAGCGAAGGCTCCGGGAGCTCAACAGTAGCCTCCGCTGGACCCTCGACAAGATGTATGACAAGCTACGTGAAGGCTAACCTTTTACCCACACAAAACCCATTCATGTCCATGAGTGAAGAGTATAGGGCCAACTCGCTATGGCACATTCTGGTGGAGACTGCTAAGACCCTGCCCATGTACAATTCCCACATGAGCTATGCAAGGGACAAGATCTTACCAGAAAGCCCAAAAATTACTCCTGAACAGCTCAGTCAAAGATTAAACATGCCCCTCGGTGAGGCAATTGTGATTCTTGAAGAATTAAGAAGTGGTTAGACCACGTAGCGGTAACTCAGGTACTTACCCGCCGTCTCGCTCTTGTGTGTAACCCTCAGCACATCACCGGGACTTGCACCTAGAATGATTGAGATGGGATCCGTGCTCCTGATCCACGGGAACTGGTATGACTCGGCATGGAATTTTTCGCTAACTCCTTGTCTCTCCTCCTCAGTAAGGACCTCGTGGAGCGGGACGTATGCGTGTTCGAATACATCAAACGCTGGTAGGCTTTTTGGAACAAGCTCGATGGACATCTCGGGAGCGTTGCTCCTGGCGCTATAAGTGTACTTACCGTCCGCGACGATGATCCCGCCCGTAACCTCCCCTGCCTCGACCTGGTCTCTCAGTTCCCTGATGAACGCGATTCCAATGGTCTTCTTATCCATGAGGATGTGCATGAGGTACCTTTCATCGCCCCTGCTGAGGCGGTACACAAGCCTGTCCTCCTCTTTCTCAACGCTATCAACGTTGAAGTTGCGGTACTTTATGATGAGCGCTGCCCTCTTTTCCTCAAGCGTATGAGCCTTTTCCATTGTTGCCATAATTATCTCGCCTTGACTCTCTTGACGATGGGCGCACGTACCTTCCTGAATATCCTGTATCCACAGTATGGGCACCTGAAGCTGATATATCTCTGGAGATCCTTGTGTGGAACCCTCCTGGCACACTTTACGCACTCGTAAACTGGACCTTCCTGGGCCATCGTTTCAACGCCGTTCTCTTCAGTAGACATAGTAAACGCCTAAGATTACTCAATATGCTCTCTTTAAAACGCATCGCTTTTTGTACAGTGCTTTAACACTCATTGTTGCCCAGGGATAATAACTCATGTGTCTTCCGTGGAGTCCTTGTCGCTATTCCCAACTCCCTCCCCGAATGGATCTGATAATAACTGGCTCCTAGATTCGTCAGTTAGTGTGTCTAGATATTCCGTTAGCAAATCAATTGG
>JABIBQ010000039.1 GCA_018652685.1 Candidatus Bathyarchaeota archaeon | reverse complement strand
TGACAGGTCGCCGTCAGGGGCCAGCCCTCCCGTGGTCATCAGCACGACGTACCGCAGGGGTGAGTTTCCCACGTTGATTATCTGGTGCTCAAGCATTGGCGTGAGGAAGACCGCGGTGTCTTGCCTAATCTCGTAGACGTCGCCCCTCGGGAACTCCTCGTAGATGCTCATGAGACCTCTGCCGTCGGTGAAGTAGTATAGCCTCTCCTCGGGGTGCTTGTTTACCCCTAGGTCCTCTCCTACGTCCAGGCTCTCGTCGAGGATGTAGGACCGCACCGAGCCTGAGAGCTCGGGGGACATTATAATCTTGGATTCCATGATACATTACCCCGATGCTTGAGAATAAAACACCATCCTAGAAGGAAACGCGCTGCTCGACGAAATCGTTCTCACAGTGGTTCCCGGCGCAGTACAGGACCCTCGGATAGGCTCCCGGGGCTAGAATAGTGCTGCTGGTCTGTCTGAACTTGTCGCTGTGCCAGCATATGGACCCGGTGGTCTTGCCGTACTCGTGGTCCTCTGATACCTCCATCATCTTTGATATCGCGTCATCGATGCCCGATGGCTTGAACTGGGACAGCAACCTGTATGCTCTGAGCCGCCTGCTCTCGCTGCTGTGCCATATCTCACTTGCTCGGCCGCTGATCTCCAGACCTGGGTACCTCGTTATGACGCCAAGGGCGTAGGGACCTGACTTGATTTCTCTCGTCAAGGTGATGGCGTCCCAGAGAACGTGGTACGCGTTGTCTGAATCGGCTAAGACGAAGTTGCCAGTCCTGTACTGGCCCCTGATTGACCCGTCGTTGAGGTAGTCCCTTGCCTCGTTGGATGAGGCGCATTCCCTCAGTACATCAAGGGCAAGCAACCCCCTGCTCCTACCTGGCTTTGCTATTGTCTGGGTTTCCTGATTCGTGATTGCCATCAGGAGCCCGTCCCGGTTTATCCCTATCCATGTACCATTTGATGCGAAGTCATAAGGCGCGTAGACCCCGTTCCCCCAGCTCTTGGGCGGTTCCTCCCTTGTGTCGAGTCCAAGGTACCTGTTATGGAGGGCGACGACGGGGTAATCCTTGAGAAGCTTGTAGAGCATTATAAAAGTGCACATGGGACGCTGGATACGGCTCCACAATCCGATTTAAAGATACTCACCCACGATGTGTAAGCTATATATCAGTCAACATCCTACGATAGAATGGGTTTCTGAGTTTTGACCAAAACACTGGAAGAACTAGCTCTAACTGAAATATCCTCACTGCCAGAGGGCTCTACGAGCGTCTTCGCCCCTGGGGACACGGTCAGCAAGGTGCTGGGCGTCCTCAAGGACACGGGACGAACAGAGGCTGTAGCAGCAGAGGGTGATAGGTACGGGATCGTGGCTGTACGGGACCTGCTTGGTGTCGATCAGCCTGAAAGAACCAAGATTGAGAATATCTGGAACCAGGTCGGGTACGTCACGTCTTCAACATCTGTGCTGGAGGCCACTGACCTGATCCTCGGGAACGGGGTATCGGCCGTGCCACTTGTAGATGGCAAGGATGTGCATATGGTTAGCCAGCAGGACATACTTGACGCCCTCGCTGATGTCGAGGAGCTCAAGAACACGTCCGCCAAAACAATAATGACCACACCGGTCCTCACAATGGACGCGGAGTCACCCATCTCCCAGATCAGGCGCACCATGATGGACAAGAACTACAGCTTCATACCGGTAACAAAAGAAGGGAAGCTTGTGGGCATGATCACGGCCGAGGAGATCGTCCACACGTTCGTCACGACATCAAGCAAGACCACACGTGGGGACAGGTCCGGGCAGAAGGTGACAAGGTTCCCAGGCAAGGCCAACGGGATGATGAACAGGCAGCCGTTTACGATTCTCACAACGGCTTCGGTCATGGATGTAATCAAGGGATTGATCTCAAGCGGCGAGAAGGCATGCGTCGTGGTTGACGAGGGCAGCAACGTCCACGGCATTATCACGGAGATGGAGCTTCTCAAGCTCATCCACGCGCTTATGCCTACGGCGGAGCTGCCGGTCTATATCGTGGGCATCGAGGACGAGAACTTCTTCGAGAGGTCAGTCGTCGAGGACAAGATCAGGCGTGTGGTGAAGAGGAGCTCAAGAATGCACACCATCACGGAAGTCAGCGTCCGCATCAAGAAGCAGCAGACCAGCGGCGAGAGGATAAGGTACAAGATCACCGCCCGCGCCATGGGACCGAAGGACAGCTACAACGTTGAGAACGAGGACTGGGGCCTCATGGAGACCTTTGACGGGCTAACTGACCAGCTTTCCAAGACCATGAGGAGGGCCAAGGCACCTCACCAGAAGGGGAGGAGGAGGGGAAGGCGCAGGCCCAACCCCAACCTCAAACCTTAACCTTTTCACGCGCCTATTTTCCCGTATGTCCGATATCACAGTCATTGTTACAGAGGTCATCAATCCGGCAGGGATCTTGTACCTCAAGGATAGGGGTATTAACGTCATCGAGCTACCGCCAGGGAGTACAGAGGAGACCCTCGATGGGCTCATAGCAGACGCTGATGGACTGATTACTCGTGGCAGTATAGCTATCACCAGAGAACTGATGGTTTCCAGCCCCAGGCTCAAGGTTGTGGGCGTCCACGGTATCGGCTGCGACCACGTTGACCTAGCTGCCGCGAAAGAACTGGGAATAGTTGTATGCAACACTCCTGATGCAGTTACCGTCACGGTTGCGGAGATGGCTATGGCTACCACCCTCGCCCTTCTCAGGAACGTCGTGAGCTCGGACAAGGCGGTCAGGGCGGGCCAGTGGAAGCGCAAGTACCGTGACCTCATCGGCGTTGAGCTAGCAAGTATGAAGGTGGGCATCATCGGTATGGGCAGGATAGGGAAGGCAACTGCGGTCCGGATGCAAGCGTTCGGTGCAAATATATCCTACTGGAGCAGGACTAGAAAGCCTGATTTGGAAAAGGAGCTTGAGTTCAAATGGATGGAGCTTGACGATCTGCTAAAAAAGAGCGAACTCATCAGTCTCCACATCCCTGCCACCCCAGAGACTAGGATGATCATAGACGAGGGGAGGATCGAGTCCATGAGGGACGGAGTCTACATTGTCAACACGGCAAGGGGTAAGGTCATCGACGAGGAGGCACTGATCAAGGCTCTTCAGAGCGGTAAGGTCAAGGCGGCCGCCCTGGATGTCTTCGAGAAAGAGCCCCTGAGCACCGATAGCTTGCTTTGTTCCTTGGATAACGTCATACTGACGCCCCATCTCTCCGCCTCTAACGTGGCAGGTATGATACGGATGGCGGTACAGGTGGCCGAGGGAGTCCTCAAGACCATCAACGGGGGAGAGCCCGACAACCCTGTTGTTTAACACATTTCTATTTTCGGTTGCACTAGGGCCTGAAACAAATTATATCTGCCAACTGCATGGGTGACATGTATGTCATACCCCAACCAGATCAGACTCGTCAGGTTTATCACGTTCGTAGCTGGTGCGGCTGTGATGGGTCTTGAGATCATGGCCAGCAGGCTTCTAGCCCCCAGATACGGGGACACCGTGTACGTGTGGGGAAACCTTATTGCAGTGATAATGGGTGCACTCGCTGTGGGGTATAGGCGGGGAGGCATAGCCGCAGACAAGTACCCGAATATTAACCGACTGTCAAACCTCATTTTCAACGCCGGGGTGCTCATCATGCTGGTCCCGGTGACCACACCTCTTGTGCTGGAGATTCTCGGGGGTTTCAATCTAGGTAACTCGATCGGCTCACTTCTTGCATCAGTTGTCCTGCTCTTCGCCCCCACCGTATACCTAGGCATGGTGAGCCCCTACGCGGTGAAGCTTTGCGTCGATGATGTGGTCAAGATAGGTGGGGTGTCAGGTGGATTGAGCAGCATCAACACCGTTGGAAGTATCCTTGGTACCTTTTTCACAACCTTCGTACTAATCCCGCGTTTTGGGACCCGCGAGATCATATCGAGCCTCGGAGTCATGTTGATTGTCATATCGCTGATCGGTCGAAAAGGCCGCTACGTGGTAACCGTCCTGTGCATAGTAGCAGTTCTCATGATACCCAACACTCTGATCATGGGTCGCCTCGGGACGATAGGGAGCTCCCCCGTGTACAGCGCATCATCCAGTTACAGCAAGATCACCGTGGTCGAGAACGAGGGACAGGGGATACGCACACTCTACCTGGCGGAAATGACCCAAAGCGCGATGTACATGAACGGCTCAACGAAGCTTGTCTTCAGGTACACCGATCTATTCAACCTGGGGTTCGGGTACAACCCCAACATCACAAGAGTCCTCTTTATCGGTGGAGGCGGTTTTTCCAGCCCAAAGCAGTTCCTGTCTGATTACCCGTGGGTCGATGTGGACGTGGTTGAGATAGACCCCAAGGTTGTCGATGTCGCCTACCGTTTCTTTGAGATACCCACGGCGGAACCCAGGTTGACGGTGAGCGTGGGCGATGGGAGGCAGTTCCTGGAGGACGCAGGTCAGTATGACATGATTGTCCTTGACGCCTATAGCCCCACATACATCCCCTTTCACCTCATGACGGTCGAGTTCCAGGAAATGGTCAGGGAGCACCTGAATGCCGGTGGGGTCGTGATATCAAACATCATCGGGAGCCTCGTGGGGGATACTTCTGAGCTGTTATGGGCCGAGGTATCGACAGTCGGCGCGGTCTTTCCCCACGTTGACCTGTATAGGACCAAGGAAACCCTTGGCTCGGTAGTGCAAAACATGGTCCTGATCGCGTACAAGTCAACAGAGCCAGTATCCGGCGCTATCCTTCGCAGCAACCTTATTGACAAATTCGGGGACACGAAACGAGTGACCAGTTACATGAAAGCACGAATCGGGGCAGACACACCCGAGACGGAGCTCATACTAAGCGACAACTACGCGCCCGTTGACACACTTCTCAACCCCGTGACCCTGAACGCCTACAATGAACAAGGCACTCAAGATACAGAATCAATGATCAGTCCCTATCTGATCGTGGCGATGTGGGTCCTGGCACTCGGCATACTATTCGGTGCCTCTACGTATCTTGAATAGAATCAAGGGTTTTGCCCTTCATTAGACACCGCTCAACGTGAAATATTTTTCACGCATCACGTTTAACAAAAATCGAGTTTTGGAACTCATTTTTCCTTCAATAGTTAGCCTCTAGAGGTTAATTGACCCTGAAATAACCGCAGGAGGTCAATCGTTTCAAAAAAAGGAAGCAATTACACACAAAATAATAAACACGCGAGAAACAAACCACCAAGAACGTTTATCTTGACGATGAGGGGGAGTGTACTTGGTGACTCAGGGATCAATTGGGTCGCCAGGGGCCGATTGAACCTGCGAAGGACCTCACCGGCCCCACTTCTTAATAAGGGTGTAGCGCATAAGCCGGGGAAGCACCCGGCAACAAGACAAACAGGCCCATTACTACGGCGAGAAGAGGGCCATACTGGGTGGGGTAGTCGCCGAGGTGAACGCCAGTGGGGGAAGGCTCCAGCTCTCGGAGGCGTAGAGCAGGTCGGTAAATAACGGCGAGATCCACGAGATAATACTCAAGGGCTTGACCCACTCCCCCGGGGACACCCTCCCCGGGTTCACCGCCGTGGCCTTCTTCGAGACAATCCAGGGAGAACACACAGTCATAGGAGACAATCTGTGCCTCAACGGGAAGGAAGTCGCCACCCTAATCGGGTACGAGATGAACCACATACCAAACCACATGAACATCGTGTTCACCACAATGGGGGAGCGCCCAGAGTTCAAATTGGGGTACCAAGTCAGGGTACAGTAACGGGCCCCTTAAAATAATATTTCTAGAGATATACGGTATTCCTTCACAAGAAACCATATCAGTGCAGCCGACCAGTACCCTCCATGCGCCTGGCCTCACTCCTCAGCGGTGGCAAAGACAGCATCTACGCCGCCCACCTCATGCAGAAACAGCACCAGCTTGCATACATGGTATCCATGAAACCCGAGAACCCCGACAGCTACATGTTCCACACCGTCAATATCGACATCACCAAGCTCCAGGCCGAGGCATGGGAAGTGCCATACGTGGAGGCAAGGACCCAGGGCGTCAAGGAGGAGGAGCTGGACGACCTCAAGGAGACACTGTCCAGGCTCAACATCGACGGAGTCATCACGGGAGCCATCGCCAGCAAGTACCAGGCAGACAGGGTCGACCGACTCTGCGACGAACTTGGCCTGACCCATTTCTCACCCCTCTGGGCCAGGAACCGCGAGCAGCTGATCCACGAGATGCTAGGCAGCGGCATGAAGATCATATTCTCGGCCGTAGCCGCCCACGGGCTGGACCAGAGCTGGCTCGGGG
>JABIBQ010000063.1 GCA_018652685.1 Candidatus Bathyarchaeota archaeon | reverse complement strand
TTACCGGAAAAAACAGTTTCTCATCTAAAGGTCTGAAATAAATGCAAGCTGAAAACTTCATAATCCTCATCTCCCTCACCATCCTCATCAGCTACATCAGTAGCCTCGTCTACTCGCTGACGAAGGTCCCCGATGTCATCGTCCTCATGGGTTTCGGGATATTCATGGGACCTGTCCTGGGTTATGCTGACAAGGTAATGTTCGATGAGATCGCGCCCCTCATGAGCATCTTGGCGCTGAGCATTATACTGTTTGAGGCCGGAATCAACGTGGATATTACCCTGCTCCTGGGGTCCATGGGCAAGGCATTGGTGCTGTCAACGGCATCTATTATGGGATCAATTCTGCTCATAGGGTTTGTAACATCATATATTTTGGTCCCGGGCTTGCCATTCCTGCAGGGAATGCTCCTCGGCGCCATGGTGGGAGGGACAAGCACCGTCGCCGTCTACGGTATCCTCAGTGGCATCGGCAACTTGATTCCCAACCTCACAAGCACAAGGGTATTGCTGACAATGGAGTCCATTCTGTCTGACCCCATCTGCATCATCTCATCCATCACCATCATCAAGCTAATCATGCAACCCACTTTCACACTCAGAGATACCGTGAAGGAAATTACCATGGTTTTCCTGCTATCCACCGCCCTCGGTTTGAGCGTGGGGGTGGCATGGGCCAGGATTCTCGACAGGCTCAGGACACGGCACTACACATACATGATCACACTGGCAATTCTTCTCCCGCTGTACCTCTTCAGTGAGGATTTCATCGGAGAGGGCGGAGGGGCAATGACAGCCCTAATGTTCGGGCTTGCCATCACCAACTTCCGGTACATCATGGATAAGTTTGGCAGAGATGAGAAGGTGCTCATCGACAAAAAGCGCCTCAGAGAGTTCCACGACGAGATTACCTTCTTCATAAAGAGCTTCTTCTTCGTGTACATCGGAGTCGTAGTTAGCCTATCAGTAAGATATGCGATCTTCGGGTTGATCCTGGTAATACTACAGGTGGCCCTCAGGTTCGGGATTGTGGAGGTCCTCAGCGGGCAATTCGGGTTCACCAATGAGGAGAAAGCACTATCGCAAGTGGTTTACGCATCGGGCCTGCCCGCCTTCGTCATGTCGCAGCTGCCCCAAATATTTGACCCCGAGGGAATCTACTTCACCAGCTCCTCTCTTTACCCTGACCTGACCATGCCTATCGTACTTGGCACCATTATGTTCAGCGGGATCCTTGGACCTAAATTGGCCCAACGGGCGCTGATGAAAGGGGACGACGGGGAAGAAGAGCAGCCCGAATCCTGAGTTCTAACTTGATTGTTGAGAGCTCAATCCCTCTTGTAGGCTACTTTCCCATCTACAATGGTTGTCAGCACCTTGGTTTTCGAGATATCTGAGGGGTCACAGGTGAGGATATCTGTGTCAAGGATGCCCATATCCGCGAGCTTCCCGGGCTCGATGCTTCCCTTGATGTCCTCCTCGAAGGTTATGTACGCGCCGTTCCAGGTGTAGACCCTTATGGCGTCCATGACGCTGATGGCCTGGCTCTGGCCCAAGTCCTGACCCGTCTCGCTTGTTCTGTTGACGCAGACGTGGATTCCCTCGAAGACGTTGGCGGAGCACACGGACCAGTCGGCGTTGCCGCTGGCCACGATGCCCATCTCCTTGAAGCTCCTCATTGGCATGTACCGTTTCATCCTCTCCATCCCCATGAAGCCCCTATGCTGATCCCCGAGCTCCCAGCCGAACCCGACTGAAGTGGAGGAAGTGACGTCAAGCCTCTTCATCCTCTCAAGCGCCTCCTGAGTGGGTAGGCTACAGTGCTCCATACTGTGCCTGCTGTCGGGTCGTGGGGCCTCATTGTAGGCTGCCTCGACACAGTCGAGGTAGAAATCGATGCCCCTGTCGCCGATGGCGCCTATCCCGCACCTCATCCCAGCCTTGTGGAGCTTGATGACAATGGGAGAGAACTCAGCGAGGGCACTGCCACTGTTTAGCTCATCGTTGGTGAAACCGTGGACGACACCGTAGTTGTCGGGCGTTGGGTAGTTGAGGTAGGGCTCGTAGACGGCGCAGTTGCCCGCGCTCATGCTTCCGTCGTGGCCCAGCTTGATTCCCGCAAACTTTAGGTGGTTGTCACCGAAGTTGGTGGCGTATCCTGCCTCAACTGCGAGGTCGGTTGCTACCTGGTACCTCTCGTTCCTGTGGTAGCTCCGGCCCATAGAGGGGGCGGCGATGAGGAAGCTGTTCCTGATGTGGAGTTTCCCCTCGTCAAGTAGCTCCCGGTATAGGGGCAAAAAGTCCATGGGGGCTCCAGGCTCCTGGATGCTGGTGATGCCCCATGAGAGCATCAGAGTGTCTGTCATGACAAGACCCTCCTTCATCTCCTCCTTTGTGAGCACAGGTTCCTGAGCGATGAGGTCAAGGACGGATTTTGCCCCCGCCTCCCTCAGGTTTCCCAGAGGTTCCCCCGTCTCGGGGTCCCGCATAATAAAGGACGGTGGTACTGGGTCGGGTGTATCCTTGCTGATTCCCGCCATCTCCAGCGCGAGACTGTTCACCCGGATTCCATCATGGCCTCCCTGGCGTGTAACGCTGATAGGGTGGTCCATGGAAGCCTTGTCAAGGTCGTACCTGTTTGGGAACCGCTTCTCCTTGAGCTTAGACTCGTTGTATCCATAGCCCTGTATCCACATTCCCTTGGGGAATGTCTCGGCTTTCTTCTTTATCGCCTCTATAAGAGCATCCATCGACCGGACATACCTGAGGTCTACTTTCCTGACGTTTCTGCCGCCTGAACTGAAGTGGACATGGGTGTCAACGAAGCCGGGGGTGACCAGCTTGCCCTTGAGGTCGATGACTTCTGTATGTTTCCCTATGTAAGCGTCTACCTCCTGAGAGGTGCCTACCTTGATTATTTTCTCTCCTTTACATGCGACGGCTTCCGCGAGTGAGTCGCCCCCGTCCATGGTTGCAATCTTGCCGTTGACGAGGGCGAGGTCCGCGTAAAGCTCATCCGGGATACGCTTTGCCATAAAAACCACTGGATTTAGTATCAGTTTACGTTATTTAACAACTTGCAGAGGTGACTATTGCAGTCCCGGTTCGTTCTTGGTATCAGTAGTCCGTAAATTCTGAAAAAAAGGTTTTCATGAGCGCTGATTTGTGACACACACGCGGCTGGTTTGGTGCCTGATTCCAACATGTCAATCTCTATTCTGACACCACTCTCAATAGTACCCGCAGAACAAAAGAAGAGAATCGAGGGCGCTCCATCGAGCAGGGGTTCAAAATTCTATCAGAGC
>JABIBQ010000023.1 GCA_018652685.1 Candidatus Bathyarchaeota archaeon | reverse complement strand
TTGCCCAGGGATAATAACTCATGTGTCTTCCGTGGAGTCCTTGTCGCTATTCCCAACTCCCTCCCCGAATGGATCTGATAATAACTGGCTCCTAGATTCGTCAGTTAGTGTGTCTAGATATTCCGTTAGCAAATCAATTGGTGTTTATTATGCCGCCATTTTCCCCTCTGATTCTTTCCTTTTGAACGGGCTTGAATGCAAACATCGAGTATATAATCCAAAATGGAATTGTCAGACTCATAACTCTCTTGAAATAATTACGACTGACTTATATTTGAGCCACCATCAAAAGATGGCGATTAAAAGCCTAATTGGCAGAGATATAGAACTGAAATACGTATAATTGAGCCTATATTATTCGACCGTAGACCATCCTCGTGCTTGCCACACCCGTTATAATCACGTCAACGACTTCCCCCTGATCCATGTTAACTTCCTCCACAAGGACTACAGGTCCATGAAGCATCGGATAGGCAACACAGAACCGATGATCTCTGTCATATCTATTTGCTACCACAACCTTGAATGTTTTACCGACGAGCTCCTCCTTGCTTTCTTGGTTTGCTTTTTGGGCAGCGTCGTAAATGATCTTGCTATTGGGATCGTTAACGGCTGGTGACCCTGAAGGGCACCCACTGAATGCCGAGGCGGGGAGACTGCTGAATCTGTAGAGTATCACCCGGTCGGCACCTAACTTCATGCTCCTGTTGATCTTGTCCACTGTTTCGTTTGCCGTCTCTATTGTTTGCCCGGGCAACCCATGGATGAAGTAGACGTAGGGCTTCATCCCCGCTTCCTTGAGCCTCCGCAGTGAGACGAGGGTCTCAGACGGCGTATCCGGTCTCCCCAACTGAACACTGTGGCTATCTGATCCAGTCTCAAAGCCCACGCTAACCGGTGTGTCAGTGAGGTAACTGCCAAGAAGGTTGGCCGCTCTCTTTGTCACGAGGGATGCCTTAATGTTCTCGATCATCAACGATGCGTTTCCAGATTTCATCTGAGGCAGCTCAGTCAAGCCCGAGAGAAGCCCCTTTATCTCATCATAGTTAGGCTCTGGATTCCTAGGGTCCGTTAATGGGTCAGGCTCGACCAGTAGTTCTCTTCCATAGTCAAGGAAACCTGGGGCGCTAAGGACAATTCTGTGAACGCCAAGATCCAGTAACCTCCGCACCTCGTTAATTATTAACTCCGATTGTCTGCTCTTCGGAGGGCCATAGAGACTGGGGACACTGCAGTACCCGCATCCGGGGGGGATTCCTACGGGGCAATCGTATCTCTCAGTCAGGCCCAACTCGGTGCATTGCTCACAGAAAGTGCAGCTGTCCCCTAAAGGGCCGATCCTTGCCCTGTGGTAGTTGCTGCAGCCCCTGAGTATCTCGACGTAGACCCTTGCGGACTTGTACAGGTCATACCCGGTGATGGTATCAGTGGACGCCTGATATTCTTTGAAAATCTCTCTCGATTGAACTGAGCGCAATGGGTTAACTGTGACTGTTTTTTTAATCCTGTAACTGATGCCGAGAACTTTGTCTAGTCCATCTGTTGCCCCATGCAACGCTCCTAAGTCAATGAGTTCTGAGAGCGTCATTTCACCCTCTCCCGTTATCGCGATATCCGCACCAGTCCTTTTCAGCACCCTTTCGGGTTCCGAGCTTGCTGGTCCTCCGATTATCACGCTGCCATTGTTTCCCCTGCGCCACTTTCTGATTGTTTTCCCCATTGCGGAGATATCAGGTGTCATACCGCTGATCAATATGACATCAAAGCCTTTGATCTCATTTTTTCCCCTGAGAAACTTCTCTACGGGTACAATTGTTGGCTCCATACCGTGTTTCTCAAGGACACCTGCTACAGTTCTTGGTCCTGCCCCAATCACATCGCGAGTAGTCAGCCTAGTTCCCTTTCCTGACGCTAACGTATCAACGATCAGGGGCTTCATGATGCTATGTCTGAACCCCTTTGGATAAACATTGGGGGTAGTTTCATTAACCGCTGGGTGGAATTCTCTCCAACCATGAACAGTGTCCCTTATTCCCTTGCTGGAGCTATTTCTCTCAGCTTCGCTATCACGTACATAGGTGTACCTGTTTTCAACACGTTCATGAAGTCCATCGGAGTCGTGGGGTTCGATATAATGAAAAATGACAAGAAGCCGGTTGCAGATATGGGTGGTCCAGGGGTCGTTACCGGATTCCTTCTTGGTGTTTTCTTTTACATAGGGTTAGAGATATTCATCCTCCCACGGTTGAACGGTTTGGTCTATATCCTGGCAACTCTCAGTACCGTGCTCATCATTACACTCATTGGGATATTCGATACTCTGACCGCCCTTTCCAAGGAGAGAGAGGGTGCCGGGGAATTTGAACAGTTCAAGAAGATAGGCATTCCCAGGTGGCTCTATTTCTTCATCCCGTTACCCGCTGCCGTCCCCTTGATGGCGTTGAACGCGGGTGTTGATACCATGAGCATCCCGTTTGTGGGCCGGGTCGAGTTCGGACTGCTGTATCCATTGCTGCTTGTCCCAATCGCGGTTTTGTGTTGCAGCAACGCCACCAATTTCTTGGCTGGTTTCAACGGTTTAGAAGCCGGTATGGGTTTTGTTCTTCACCTTGCCATAGGGTTATACGCATACCATCACGGGCAGTTCAACGCCGCCATGATCGCGTTGACTTTTGCATTCGCGCTTCTCGGGTTCCTGAGATATAACTGGTATCCCGCCTCTGTTTTTCCAGGAGACTTGAATTACACTATTGGGGCTGTATACTCTAGTGTTGCCATTATTGGGAACCTGGAGAAATTTGCGATACTATGTTTCATGCCTTACATAGCAGAGGCTTTCCTTAAGGCTGCATCAAGGTTCGAGGCTGAGAGCTATGGTGTGCTACAGGCTAATGGAACAGTCAAGCCCAGAGGGGATAAGGTCCGTGGCTTAACTCACCTCGTGATGAACCTAGGTGATTTCACTGAGCCCCAGGTAACTGTGATCCTCATTGGGCTCCAGGTCGTGGTGGCTGTTCTCAGTTTTGTAGTTGTTAACCTCATCTAGCGGTTCCATCGGTTAACTTAATAACGCGGCGCGGTGGAAATGTGTTATATGAGCCTCAGTGAGATGGATGGAAAGCAGCGCATAGCGCTTGTGGCCGGTCTCGTTATTGTTGCTATCGTCTTCGCGTCATCGGCATATACTTACCTCAACCCCCCTATCCGGGTCTGGGAGGGCAAGGTATTCGATGTCTGGGAGAGTAAGGGGGGTAACACACACATCCTGAGTTATGGAGAAGGCAAGATCAAGCTAACTGGACTCCATGAAATAGATTTAGATTCAACGTACAAAATCACTTATCAGAGCAGGCAGCGCAACCTGGCTAGCGTTATTATCAGTATCGAGAAAATAGACGGTTAATTCCATGAGGCGTCTCATCGACTCCCATGTTCATATGGAGAGCTTTGATGATCCTGAAACAGTTGTCCAGCGTTCAAAGGACTCAGATATCGATGCAATCATATGCGTGGGCGGAAGCCTGAGTTCCAGTAAGATAGCTAAACGCCTTGCCACTGAGCACCCCGGTTTTCTTTACCCCGCCCTGGGTGTCCACCCGTCCGAGGTGCTTAAGGATGATATTGAAGCGGCTATTACATACATCAGGGAGAACCTCGATAGCTGTGTCGCGGTTGGCGAGATAGGTCTTGACTATGCGTACTCGTTTGCAAAGCCCAAGGACGTTCGAGCCAGGATGAGGGATATCTTCTCAATGTTTCTTGATGTTGCAGCCGAGTTCGACTTGCCCACATCGATACACAGTAGGTCCGCGTACAAGGACTCTCTGGAGTTGGCGGCTAAAGCAGGCGTCGAGGGAGTTTTCCACTGGTACGATGGGCCGCTCCATACCCTGAAGGCCATCCTTGATGCGGGGTTCTACGTCTCGGCGACCCCTAGCGTCGCGTACAGCAAGGGTGCCAGGGCGGTGATGGCCGAGGTTCCCCTTGAAAGGGTTCTCGTGGAGACAGACAGCCCCGTTTATCTCAGGAACCTGGATCGGAAGAGCACCCCGGTGGACGTTGGTCTTGTTGTCGAATCCCTAGCGGAGCTTAAGGGGCTGGAAGCCTCAGAGGTCTCAATGGTTACCGCCAGGAACGCCGAGAGGCTGTTCAGGCTCCCCTAGTTCTTAGGTGGGACAAGGTTCTTAGCGTGTGGACGGGTATTTCCGGTTATGAGGGTTAGCTTCACAGTCGAGGGGAACCCGGTCCCGAAGGCCCGTGCCAGGACCGTGAGGAAGGGGGGGAGGACCTGGAGTTTTACGCCCAAGAAGGTGGCTGCGTGGGAGAAGGTTGTGAAAGCGGAGGCGGCTAAACATTTCACTGAGCCGTTTAACGGGCCAGTGGCGCTTGCGCTGGCGTTTTTCATGAAGCGGCCCAAGAGCAGGAAGAAGGACAACTACGTCATGACAACGCCTGACCTGGATAACCTTGAGAAAGCGTTCTTGGACGGACTGAATGGAGTCGCGTACGATGACGACAAGCAGGTTGTTGTGAAGAACGCCGTGAAAAAGTATGTCATCTCGGGCGAGCCCAGGGTCGAGGTAGTTATATCTGCTCTCCTGAACCAGGTTCGAATGGAAACCTTCCTGAATCGATAAGGTTTTAGATGCGCGCCCCTTTCATTGTTGCCTAGTGCAGGGGTAGCCAAGTGGCCTACGGCGCCAGTCTTGAAAACTGGTTCCCTTACGGGACCATGGGTTCGAATCCCATTCCCTGCGCCACTCAACAAACTTAGTGATAATCATCATTTTGTACTCATCTTTTAATACAATAGGGGGAGTTCGTAGAAATCAGATCGACTACTGCACCTAAGAATACTCGATAAATGTGATTTATATTGACAAAAAACACGATAGTAACTTATCTCCCAGACACACTTGACATACTAACCCAGCAATATAGTGACTTGGCAGAGCCCCCAGTCATTAATGCAATTAGTACAAAAACCCAAGAAGAACATGGATTGAAAGAATTATGCGATGCAACAATAATCATCGCCAATCCATCAACACCTTACATGAGCAAAAAAAAGTTGAAAACATATGCTAATGTAAAATTTGTCCAGTTCACCTCTGTTGGGTACAACAAAATTGACACTGATGCAGCCACAGAACTTGGAATACTTGTGGCAAATAACCCTGGATGGAACTCCGTTACTGTAGCAGAACACACGTTAATGTTGATGCTCATGATCTTGAAAAAGGTCGAATATGGACAAAACAAGTATCGGACTTCTGGGTGGACAATGCCTGAGGTGTTCGGCTTCTGGAACCAAGCTAGGGATCTTAATGCTAAAACCGTTGGAATAGTTGGCTACGGGTCCATTGGTAGAGAACTATCGAAACGGTTGAACGCTTTCAACGTTAATGTACTATATTACAAGAGGAACAAGCTTAGTTCTGAAGAAGAGGAATCGCTAGGTGTTCAGTATAGAGATTTTTCTTCCTTATTGGGTGAGTCTGATATTGTGAGTTTACATACACCCTTGACTGATGAGACTAGAAATTTGATTAATCTGGAAACTATTAAGATGATGAAAGAAGGAGCCTTAATAATTAACACTGCTAGACAGGAAGTTGTAGACGAAACGGCTGTTGCCGAGGCGTTGGATTCTGGGATCCTAGGCGGTTATGGGACTGATCGTCTTAAAACTAAGAGAGTTGATGGTCGTAGCTTCCTAGACAGCCAACTCGTAGATATGGATAATGTAGTTTTTACACAGGGTGGAGGTGTTACAAAGGAGTCTCGGGCTACTGCTAATGTACAATACATGGAAAATGTAAGACGATTCCTAAACGGGAAAGACCCAATCTATCTTGTTAACAAACCTAGTAAACCTGAACGCTGATATGATTCTTCATATTTCAAACCACTTTGTTGTATTCCAAGAATTCCTCTGTGCCTTTCAATACATTCCAGTGTCCCTGATTCCTATCGATTTTTTTTATCCTGTTCCCATTATCTAACTCTTTATGGACCGTGTCTGGTCCACTTGATCCTATGATTGTTAACAATTCGAAGGAAAGTGGCTTACATGAGGGTTCCATGGGTTCGAATCCCATTCCCTACGACACATCTGTTATTCAATTTTATTCGTAATATTAGATCTCATAGAATGGCGCTTTGATTGGAGGCATGCGTGCTCCTAGTCCTTTTTCTCCATGATTGCGACAAAAACTGTGTTCCGAGGTCCCTTTGTATAACTTGATACTAGAACCCAGCTCTTGGCTCCGAGTTCGTTTATCTTTTTCTCAAATTCAGTACTGTCTGAATCTGTGATAACTTTATACTCAGCTATCTGATTACCAACAACCTGCTCGCTCTCTTTCCATTCCACTTGGTCATCTTCCTCTAGTTGAATTTGTTCGCTCGCTCTCAATTCTTCTTGATCTTTTTCCTCTTGTTGAACTGGTTCACTCACTATACCTTCAACATGGTTATTGTCCTCTTGTTGAACTTCTATTAGTCGTCGTTTTCCTAATTCTTCGGAAGTGACTTTTCCTTCAACTGGAATGGTGGCATTAGACCCACAAGAAGGACACTTTAAACTCGAACTAGTTGGAACAAATTGTTTTGAACATTTGAAACATATCCAAGCTTTTTGTTCAGACATAGTAATTGGTAGTTGAATCTGAGTAATGAATTTATTGCATATATCCCCTGCTATGTTTGCGATTGTCTGAATTCTTTTTCATCATCCCACGCTCTAAGAACTGGAATGATTCTGGCCATTAATATCCCCATAACATCCTTGTGTGCAGTATCCCATTCTCTTAACGATTCCATAGAACTCAAATTGATCACCATTTGTTCGGTATGGATGGTATGTGACAGCATCATAAAATCAAACATTTTAGTGAGGATCGGTTTTATTTTCGACTCTTCTGAGCTGATTAATTCCACTAGGTCTTCACGTGTTATGAGTAGCCTCTTAAGGTCTTTTTCCATGGTTGTTATTAGTTCAGCGTTTTCACTCATAGTATATCCACTATTTTTTATTATTTAAACGCACGCGATTCCACTGCATCCTTTGGGCACGCGAGGTACTTGCAGCGCGTGCTATTATTTTCTAGAAGCCATACTACGATCAAAAGAGATGAAAAAATGTCGAGAAAATGGATTTCAACTTCATAATATCTCAATCAGAAAAAACTCACACAAATACTTAGGGATCATTCATGATTCGATTGGTCTTCTGGTATGTAGGAGATTCCTGGATGGCGACGTGTCAGGGCTTATTGTTCACAGAAAAAGAACTAGTTGGGATTTTTCCCAAGCAAAACGCTCCATCTCAAACCCATGAGGGGCTTTGACTGTTTTTTTATGATGGGGCTTATTAATGACTGTGGGCATGTTGACCTGTGAACTGTAAAACATGCAGGACCGTGATGAAGCGGATCGAGGGACCCGCCCGTATCGCGGTGATCAAGGAGCACGACGGGAACAAGTTTGATTTCGAGTACGTGCCGTACGAGTGCCCCAAGGAGAACTGCCCCGAGTTTCTGCTTGTGAAAGCCAATGACATGAAGCTGGGCAAGCCAAGGGCACCAGCCACAATCAACTTCTTTAACTACCTAGACATCGAGGCCCCTGTGCCCGAGCCTGAAGAGGACGAGGATTCGGAAGAGCCCGAAGAGTAGGCTCTAGAACCTTTTATCCCGTCCTATTCTATTTGATCGACGTGCCTGATTATTATCATCGTTTCAAGGATAGATCTGCTTGGATGCGGTGGTTTGAGCTCAACTATGCCCAGGATGAAACCATCTGGGTTGTAATCCAGAAAGTGAAATCAGTTAACATAGGCATCAAGTAAGGTGATGCCTTGGATGAGTCACTTTGTATTGGCTGGATCGACGGCAATGTGAAGCACATCGATGACGACGAGCACGTCCAGTGGTTCTCCCCAAGGAGGAGGAACAGCCCATGGTCCAGACGTAACAGGGACAAGGTTGGGAAGCTGATAGGCGGGGAATTCATGACCGAGGTGGGTCTGGCCACGATAGTGAAAGCCAAGGTGAACGGAAGATGGGAAGCGGCATACGCGCCAATGGAGCTGACGATAATATCCGACGAACTCCTCGATGCACTGAAATCGAACAAGATGGCCAACGACAACTTCTGAGCTTTTCCAAACTCGGTCTGGTTAATGTATGCCCATTGGGTGAACAAAGCCAAGAGGGATGTTACCAAGGCTAGGCGAATCAAATCAGTTGTCGAGAGGGCCGAGGCCAACAAGAAGCCGGGCATTGATATGTGATTTAAGGGTAGGTATATAGCTCTGTAGCGTTATAGGGGCTTGTTATGTCCAGTTTCCGCTCGTCGATTAACATGATCAAGAATCTCAGGGGCAACAGGAACATCATGGTTCTGATGTCCAACCAGACCCTGTTCATGTTCACAGCGTTCCTCTGGTGGCCTTACAGGAGCCTGTACATAAAGGGGCTAGGGGCCACCGTTGAGTTGCTGGGACTTGTACTTTCCATCGAGACCGTTGCCAGTATCATGTTCCAGTACCCCGGCGGGGTCCTGACTGACAAGTGGGGGAGGAAGCGGATGCTGGTGATAGCGGGCTTTTTCAGGTTCATCTCGCCGATATTCTTCCTTTTCGCAACTCACTGGACCCATGTCATTCCTGGGATCATCTTCTCGGCTGCGGGGATGCTGGGAGTTCCGGCGAACAACGCTTTAATAGCGGAGAGCCTCCCGTCCGATCAGAGAGGGACTGGGTTCGCCGCATACAGAACCGTCACGGGAATCCCTACAATTATTACTAGTCTCATGGGCGGGATGATAATGGACTATTACGGTGTCCTACCCGGCTGTAGATACGTGCTAACTGCGTCTGTAGTTACCGGCGCGTTCGCGTTATTCATGCGGTGGAATTACATCACCGAGACCTTCACCCCCACTACCTCAACCGGTCCCAAGAGGCAGAGTGGCCTAATAAATGACCTCAGGCGGTTCCCGCGTCAGATCTGGGTCATGACCATCGTCGCGGCCATCAGTATGTTTGCCATCCGGATCATGATGAGCTTCATGGTTATCTATGGCGTCGAGGTGGTAGGGCTCTCCACAACCCAATGGGGGCTCATCGGGACGGTCGTCAGTCTCATGACCACGTTCCTCACGACTCCGGCGGGCATGCTCGCCGACAGGCAGGGGAAGAAGCCCCTCATCATCGCTTCTAGAGTCCTCAACTCGGTATCCGTTCTCGGTTACACGTTCAGCCACAACTTTTCCCAGCTCTTCATGGTCAGGAGCCTTGCCGGCATCGGCAACGGTCTAGGCGGGGCAATGTGGGGTCCGATGGGAGGTCCTATCTGGCAGGCGCTGATTGCCGATCTATCGCCGCCCGAAGATAGAGGCAGAATTATGGGTTTGATGGGTACCATTGGGAGCCTCGTCAGCAGTCCAGCGTCATGGACCGGTGGTTACCTGTTCGATAACGTGTCTCCCCAGCTTCCATTCCAGTTGAGTTTTGGTCTAGACATGGTGGGGACAGCAATCTTGGTGGGTTTCCTGAAAACAGGTACGTCTGAGTCGGAAGAAGCCTGAATTAGTTATCAATAGGCTATCCCAGCCGAAACTTGTGAACAGTCTCCAGTACTGGGTATCTTCCCTTTTCCGGTAAGATTGCTTTCACAAGGTCCCCGCTCTCCACTTTGAATTCTCCCAAACTTGTATTCCTGTTCTCCTCAAGATATCCGATGAGTCCCTCATAATCATCTGTACCCTTGAACTGGCACAGACTCATGTGGGGGAGGAAGCGGGGGTAATCGTAATTCATCGCTCGAACTCCGTCAAGACTCATGAGCATCCTGTTCATCTTCCTGATCTCGCCCCCGTCATGGGCCTCTGCGACGATGTTGGACCTGAAATGGTTTATGTTCCTGACCTCGACCTTGAATTTCATTAATCCTTCGAGGGCTTCTGTGGCAGATTCAATGAGCTGATTGATGCCCTCTCCCGTAATCTCATCAGCTCTCTCCTTCTCATCAACGAGGAAACACCCGGTCTCCTTGACTGTCAGGTGCAGGTACTCTGCTGGAAATGGATCAGCACATCTGAAATCCCTGAATCCATCCTGGACTATCTGGGCCTTTTCTACGATCTCCGGGATTTCGACCCTGATCAGGAAAGTGATATAGTCAGTACGTTCCCTCGCCCAATCGCTTTCGGCCCAGCTCTCAGTAACTATGGGGGGCTGGTTTCTCATCTCCCAGAGGCTCTGGTACCCGGCCGTCCAATCGTTCATATCTACCCGTTTTGCCCTGAGCCTAAGTAACCTTCCACATTATCGAAGGTGTTAAAGTTCTGTCGAACTGTAAACTTGACCATGATTGGGCTAATCCTTACGATCCTGGATTTTGGCTTGGTTCTCCTGATGCTCTACATAGCGCATGAGAGTTATTATGAGCACGAGAGTCAGGCGACGATGATTTCCTTGTTTGGAGCCGTTTTACATCTCGCCCTCATGTACGTCATCCTCTACATGCCCAACTTCAGAGTGATTCCTCTAGGTTATTTTGCTCTAATCGGCGTCGTTGCGTTCCTTCTACTAATTCCTAGGAAACCTAACCTTACAGCCCTCAGTGGAATCAGGGGATACGTCATCGGAGAAGCCCCCAGACCTGATGAACGGGACAGCGTGACCCGGCGATACAGACTGGTTAAGGGGACCCCAGCATATGATGAGTACTATGGTAGGCACCCTGAACGTAAGGAGATTGACCGTGTCCATAGGAAGCTCAACAGGATCGACGGCACCATCGACGGGGGGTACAGGCCAAACGTTGCCATGATAGACGCATCGTTCAGCATCCCGCCTCACATGAAGGGGATAGCCTTCGCTGAGCCAAAGAAAGAATCCTACGAGATCACTCCAGAGAAGACCACAATGATCGCAAAGGGTCTAGCTAAGCACCTAGGTGCCAAGGTCGTGGGAATATGCAAAGTTGATCCCCTATGTGTCTACACGAACCAACGGACGCTGTGGGAGAAGATGTGGACCGTTGACGGGGAAGAGCAGGACTACCCGCCCTACGCGCTTGTGATGGCAACTGAGATGAGCCACACCCATGTACACGCGGGTCCCCATACACCCACTGCGGCAGAGACCGGCAACCAGTACGCAAACGGCTCGTACATCAGCACCGTCATGGCCCACTGGTTCAGTGGCATGGGTTACACCGGCATAGCAGAGCACACAGGCCACTACGATGTGGTGCTTCCTCCCCTTGCAGTTCAGGCAGGGATGGGTGAGATCGGAAGGAATGGATTTCTCATAACTCCAACCCTGGGCTCAAGGGTGCGTCTCAGCGCAGTGCTCACGGACATGCCACTGGTGGTTGACGAGCCCATTGATATCGCTGTTGAAGAGTTTTGTGAGAACTGCATGAAATGTGCCGATACATGTCCTAGCGATTCGATTCCCACCACGGGGAAAGCGGAGTATAATGGCATTCTCAAGTGGAAGGTTGAAGCCGAGACCTGCAGTGCATACTGGAACAAGGTGGGCACTGACTGCGCTATCTGCATGGCCATTTGCCCGTACAGCAAGCCCGACACCCCTCTCCACGGAGTCATCAGGTGGATGGTCAACAACAGTTGGTTAGCTCCAAAGGTGTTCCCTATTATGGATGACCTCCTATACGGGAAGGACTGGAAGGTCAAGCCGGTTCCTGAGTGGCTAGACTGGAAATAAATGTATCTGCCACCTAAAAAAATGAAATATCTAGAACTGTTTAAGCTAATAAAAGAAAAGAAAATGATTAAGCGAGGGTTATCCCTACGCCCTTCGCCTTTGCTAGCTCGTACACCTTGCTCGCGGTTCCAACATCTTGGATTGCTAGGCCCGTTGCCTTGAACATGGTGATCTCGTCAGGTGACTCACGTCCAGCCTTCTTGCCTGCGACGATCTCGCCCATCTCTGCGTAGATGTCATCCTCAGTTATGACGCCTTCCTCCTTTGGTACCTTGAAGTCGCCGACGACGAACGCCTGTGGGATAAAGTCAACGACTCTCTTATTGCACTTCGTGATGACACTTGTCATGAGCTCCCTCTTGGCACCAGTATCTGCGCCAATGGCTGACACGTGGCAGCCCTTCTTGAGCCATGCGCCGTCGATGAACGCCTTGGGGCTTGGAGTGCATGTGATGACTATATCGCTGCCCTCTGCCGCCTCCTGTGCGCTCGCCGCCGTAACAAACTCTGGTCCTGGAAACATCTCGCTCATCTCCTTAGCGAACGCCTCCATTGCCGCCGGGATGATGTCAAAGACCTTGACCTTCTTCACGTTTGGCCTGACCTCCATGAGTCCCATTACCTGGCTCTTGCCCTGTACGCCCGTGCCGCAGACGCCGACGACTTCACTATCCTCCCTGCTCAGGTACTTGATACCTGTTGCACCAGCAGCGCCTGTCCTCAGGGCTGTGATGTATGTGCCGTCCATGATTGCAAGTGGAACGCCGTTCTCTGGGCTGTTCAGTATGATCCTGGCGATGACAGCTGGAAGACCGTGATCTTTTTTGTTGCCTGGGTGAACCGTAACGATCTTGGTGCCAGCCGCGTCCAAACCTGGCATATAGGCAGGCATTGCGATCAGTACGCCCTTCTCGAAGTGAAGGTAAACTCTTGGGGGCATCTCGATGTTTTCGTTGCCCATCTCCCTGAAGCCGCCTTCAACGGCCTCAAAGGTGCTCTTCATGTCAAGGACTTCCTTGACCTCGTCCTGTGTTAGATAGAGAGTCATATCGAATCACCCAAAAGTGGGCGGGCTTGATTATTAATGATTTCGAGCAACGGGGTCCACTGGTATTTATTCGCCATACGCGGTAACACATTGAACGCCCAGCTAAATATTGTAAAAATTGAACCGGAGCTCGAACAATTCGATGCATCTCCCTTACCTTGTAAATTCAGTGCTTGGGCAAACATTAACTACCCGTCGTCAGCTCTTATCTCAAACTCAACGGTGCATGGGCCCTGGCGACACATCACAGACAGAGATTAATGGACACCAATGCGGTGAATAACCCCGATATTGTAACTAGGATCAGGGATGGGCCGTCCAAGAACGCCCTCATGTACGACAACAGGGTCTTCTTCTCGCGCCAGGAAGTACTTTGCTACAAGTATCTCAGGAGCATAGGTGTCCCCGCCAAGAAGATGCATATGGAGTACCGTGTCGGTGCGAAACACCTGGACTTCTTCCCCCTGAAGCGGGTGTTCTGGGAGCACCACCCGATCCTGTTAAAATTCGGCAAGGACCCTGTGGAGTATGGGGAGGAACGCAGAGCGATTCTCGACGGTAAGGGGTACGGTCACATCCCGCTAGTTGTTTCCTGTGTCATGTTCAAGGGCCCGGAGGATATCAGGCAGAGGATGGCCTGCATAGGGGTTGATTTCAGGACAGGAAATGTGCCTGACTCCGAGATAACCTATGTCGTTGATCTAAAAGAGGAAATGTGCATTGAGCTCCTAATGGAGCCCATGTTGTTCTAGGGTGTGAACTTGCCACCGTCCGTGAACGTCAGCATCAATTTCGAGTAGAGATCGGCAAAGCCCTCGTTGTTTGCGCTGCTCACAGGTAAGGGGTCGAAATCCATCCCGATCCTGCCTATAATCTCCATCATTTCTTGGCTCATGGACCTGTTCATCCCGGTTAGTTTGGCGTCGATTGACTCCTCTAGCGCGTAGGGGTCCTCACTCCATCTCATCATCTCCTCCAGCTCGGCCTCGCTGAGGAGGTCTGTCTTGCTGATGAGGTGATACTGCGGGAGGAAGAACTTTGTATTTATTGCGCTGGCCAGGAACATGTTCATCACGTAGTTAAGGGGGTCCTTGCACTGAAGCCCGTCGAAGATATAGATGACACCTTTCTCGGCGTCCGTAAGCTCCTGGGCTATCTGGGCCCCGATGTTCCTGAACGCGAATAGCTCCATCTGACCCGGTGTGTCAACGATGCAGATGTCTGGTGTAAAGTCCTCGATATCGTTGCTCAGATCCTCCACAATTTCCGCCATCATGTCATGGGCCAGCATAAGCCCGCCGTTGGGCCCGAGGCCATACTCCTCCATGATCTCTTCCACCTTGATGTACTCCCTGACATCAACGTTTGCGGCGTAGGGCAGTATCAATGAGCCTGGGTCAAGGTTAACCGCCATTACGTCCTCCCTGTGGAACTCCAGGAAACGCGAGAACTTTGCTGTGAATGTACTTTTGCCGCTACCGGCGGTCCCGAGAACGAAAATCAGGTTCAGGACGTAAACTCCCTGAACTGTTTGTAGGCTTCTTGCATCATGTAACGCCTAGGTGGTCGCTTGAACCCGTACGCGCTAACTGCCTCAAGTGGGCCTCCTGCCCCCTTGTCCATTGCGATCTTAAGCCCTCTGATAACGTCCACGAGGACTGCACCGCTGTTGGGCCCGTCCTCGGTGCTTAGCTTCATGTCCAGGACGAAATCCGATCCGCCAAAGTACTTTCCCTTGACGTAGAAGAAGCTGTCCCTACCGTTGATGAGAAAGTCAACAAAGTCCGCTGATCCTGAGACCAACTCAAAATCATACGGGACGTGCTTCTTGACCGCCTCCGTCTTGATTATCCTCTTGGACTCCTTGGTCTTCTCCAAGGTGTTGATGGATTCGCCCCCGCCACCAACATCTAGCTGATAACTCTCCTCAATCTTCACGCCCCTCTTGTCCAGGAACTCAAGTAAGCCGATGTGGACGGCCGTCGCGCCCATCTGGCTCATGAGGTCGTCACCAACAACTGGCAACCCCGCCTTCTTGAAAGCCGATGAAACGGACAAATCGTTCACGATCCCTGACGGAGTGGCGTTAAGGAAGCCACAACCAGCCTTTACGGCGGCCTCCGCGTACAACCTGCTTGCCTTGTCGGAGCCTCCACTGATGAGGTTGACCAGAACGTCTGCATTTGCCTTCTTCAGGACCGATGTGATATCCACTGTCTCCTCATCTGCCTTCTTTATCTCGCTCATGGTAATCTCACCAGCTATGTCAGGTGAAGGGCCCATCTGGACCTTGACCCCCGTCTTCTCCAGCTCGTTGATCTTGGGGGCCTTGTTCGGTTTGGCGTATATGGCCTTGGACACATCCTTCCCGATCTTGTCCACGTCGATATCAAACGCGGCGACAACCTTGATGTCATCGATGCCGTAGCCACCTAGTTTCTCGTGGAGGAGTCCGAGGCTATTCCCGTTCTCCCTGTAGTACTGAATTCCCTGTAATAGTGAAGAGGCGCAGTTCCCGACGCCCGCAATAGCGATCCTGATCTCACCCAAATCTTTCACCGTTCTTAACTACATTGGTAATGCACGAGTATAGAAGCGTAACGTTTGGGGCAAGGCGTGAACGAGATAATCATATTGAGGGTCCAAGTTATTCTAGCTTGGTCAGGCTCTTCATCATGATGAATCCGTCCTCGTCGCCGTAATAATCTTTAGCGTTCCTTACGTACAGATAACCCCTCTTCCTGTACACGGCCTGTGCCCCCGTGTTGGACTCCCTCACCTCAAGATAAACCACGTCCGCCCCTCCACTCCGCAACTTGAGCTCAACATCATCCATCAGCATCGTCCCTATACCACTTCCCTGATGGTCCTTCATGACTGCTATGTTCAGTATGTGCCCTACGGTCTTGGTGTCCCCAACACGACCCATCTTCTTTATCTCGCCGACGGTGTAGCCGATGATTTCGCCATTCTCAACTGCCACGAGGAACATGTCCCCGGACAGCCCCAGCATGAGCCGGAAAAAGTTCAGCGTCCATGCTGTGGGGTAGACGCTCTGCTCTATCCCGTGGATGACTTCAAGATCATCCTCAACTGCAACCCGGAGAGACACCATTACTTCAACACTCTACCCTTTTGCTGATCTCGCAAATGTGAACATCGCGCCGCGTAATATGTCTAGCGCCGGGAGATCATTGGTTTTACTACCTCGATATGCTTTTATTTCACCCTGATGGAAATATCGCTAGTGATATTATGGAACCATTGGTCCAAACCATATTACAGTTTCTCATAACTTTCGCAACTTATCTCATCACGATGGCCTTTGCCGGTAGCTTTCTCGGTAGAACCTGGATGGGGACTGTGGATATCTTCCTCCACAAGCTATTGAAAATTGATGTCACGGTGGGCAAGTACGTCTACTGGAAGTACTTCTGCACAATCGCCGACCCGCCAAAGCCTGAGAACCTTGAGAAGCCAAAGAACCTCACAGACCAGCTGTTCTGCAAGTTCCTCGATCTGTAGGACTGCTGGAAAAGGATTCTGCCCTATTTGAGAAAGGGAGCTTGCCTTGATTTTGTGTCGAATATGAACCGATTAATCGTTTTATGTCGTCTCAGCATTCGCCAGATGTCGTGAGTCTTATATACCGTCATTGCAGACTCAACGGTAAATTCATTGGATGATCAATTTGAAGACAATACGACAGGTCGGGCTCGTGGGCTATGGGGCATACGTTCCCATGTACCGACTGGAGGCATCGGAGATCAACAGAATGTGGGGAGGCTTCGGGGCCCCCGTTGAGGAGAAGACAGTCGTTGCAGTAGACGAGGACACTATCACTATCGCGGTTGAGGCGGCAAAGCAGGCCGTTTACCGTGCGAAGATCACGCCAAGCGAAATCGGGGCAGTATTCGTTGGCACCGAGTCAAAGCCATACGCCGTCAAGCCAAGCGGCACCATTGTGGCTGAGGCAATCGGGGCGACGCCAAATGTCTCCACGGCGGACTTTGAGTTCGCATGCAAGGCGGGGACTGAGGCGATGCAGGCATGTATCGGGCTCGTGGGCAGCGGCATGCACAAGTACGCCATGGCCATCGGGGCAGACACTGCCCAGGGCAAGCCACACGACGCTCTGGAGTACACGGCGGCATGCGGAGGCGCTGCGTTCATATTCGGCGAGAGGAGTGCCGAGACCATCGCTTACCTTGAGGCATCCCACAGCTTCGTCACTGACACCCCGGACTTCTGGAGGAGGTCCAAGGAAATGTACCCAATGCACGGAAACAGGTTCACAGGGGCTCCCGCATATTTCAAGCATATCACAAGCGCGGGGAAGATGCTGTTGGAGGAGACGGGCTACAAGCCCAAGGACTTTAAGTGGGCGGTCTTCCACCAGCCAAATACGAAGTTCCCAATCAACGCATCGAGGATGCTTGGGTTCACAATGGACCAGATCAAACCGGGCCTGGTGGCTCCCAAGATAGGTAATACCTACGCTGGGAGTACTCCCGTTGGACTCGCGGCCACTCTGGACATCGCTGAGCCCAGGGATAAGATATTCGTTGTTAGCTACGGCTCTGGGAGCGGCAGCGATGCTTTCATATTCACGGTCCAGGACGCGATCCTGGACAAGAGGGAGGGCCCCAAGCTCTCCAGCTTCATCGACCGCAAAAAGTACGTGGATTATGCCACGTATCTGAAGCACAGGGGGCAGATTGTTCAATGAGAAACGTAAAGGTAGCTGGAATAGGGCTGCTGAAGGTCAAGGAGTACTGGGATCGGTCAATTCAGGACCTCTTCGCCGAGACGAGCCTCAAGGCAATAAAGGACGCGGGAGTCGAATCAATCGACAAGGTATATGTCTCCAACATGAGCGCTGCGCTGATGCAGGACCAACTGAATACGGCTGCACTGATGTCAGACGCCATAGGTATGCCAGGCATATCAGCGTCGAGGGTAGAGGCGGGTTCCGCGAGTGGCGGGGTCGCCTTTCACGAGGCGGTCCAGGCAGTTGCGAGCGGCTACAGTGATACAGTGCTGGTTACAGGAGTCGAGAAGATGAGCGATATCCTCCCAGATGTGGTCACGACCGCCCTGGCAATGGCCGAGGAGCAGGAGTACACGGCGTACACTGGCGTCACAAAGACGGGGATTGCGGCCATGATTCACAGGCTGTACCTTGACCGGTACGCCGAGGCCAGCGAAGTTTGCATGATGGCGGTGAAGAGTCACGAGCACGCAGTAGGCTGCAAACACGCTCAGTACCCGTTCAAGATGAGTATCGAGAGAGCGATGTCAAGCCCCATGGAGGCCAATCCCATTCACATGATGGAGTGCGCTGGGATAGGCGACGGGGCGGCGGCAATCGTTCTGGTGCCCGCTGATAATGCAGGTGTCGAGGTGGCCGGGTCAGCTATTGCCACCGATTACACGAGCATCGCACAGAGACTGGACCCTATGGCCATGGATGCCATCAGGAAAGCAGCCGATAGGGCATACAAGATGGCAGGTATCACGGCGAAGAAGGTGGATCTAGCGGAGGTCCACGATGATTTCACTATCAACGGTGTCCTCGGGGTCGAGGGGCTCGGTCTGGCCAAGGATGGCGAGGGAGCAAAACTGGTGAGTACTGAGGAGGTTGATAAGGCTGGAAAGATTCCAATCAACACATTCGGTGGACTAAAGGCACGGGGCAACCCACTGGGAGCCACGGGTATCTACCAGGTAGCCGAGGTTGCTTTGCAGCTCAGAGGAGACGCGGGTGACCACCAGGTTGAGGGTGCAAAGTACGGAGTAGCCCAGAACTCTGGGGGCATGGCGTCGATTTGTGCGGTCAACGTGCTCAGGAGGGCCAAGAAATGAGTGTCCCAAGGTACTGGAGAAACGAGATCCCAAGGTACCGCTTAGTAGGAGAGGAATGTACGGTATGCGGCAACAAGTACTTCCCAGCGCGACATGTGTGCAGTTGCGGGTCCACCGATTTCAAAGCGTACAAGCTCACCGAAACAGGCGAGGTCGTAACCTGGACCGTCATCAAGAACTCGCCAATCGGGTTCGAGAAGTACACTCCATACGTGGTGGGTCTCATCGAGCTCGGGGATGGCATCAGGATAATGAGCCAGATAGTGGACGTTGACCCAACTGATGTATCAGCCGGGTTGAAGGTCGAGGCGTGTTTCCGCAAGATCAAGGAGGACGGCAAAACCGGCATACTCCAGTACGGGTACAAGTTCAGGCCGATCGTCGCCTGACCCCAACTTTTTATAACCCCTTTTCCTTTTCCCAGTTCTGATAACCATGGCTCCAAAGACTAAGTATGATATCATCGCCGAGATAGCGAAACGTAGGGGTTTCTTCTGGCCCAGTTTTGAGATATACGGCGGCATGAGCGGGTTCACCACCTATGGAGACCTGGGCACAAAGCTCAAGCGGAATGTCGAGGCCCTCTGGAAGGAGTACTTTGTCCGTAAACAAGGCTTCCTGGAGCTGGAGGCTCCCGTGATAAACCCTAAACGTGTTTTTGAGGCGTCAGGCCACCTGGAGAACTTCAAGGAGTACTCTGCAGAGTGCAGCCAGTGCGGCAACAGCTTCAGGGCGGACCACCTAATCGAGGACAAAACGGGGCTGGAAAACGTGGAGGCCATGGGAGGAGAAGTCATCAAGGGGATGATGGTTGAGCACAAGATCAAGTGCCCCAGGTGCGGCGGCGCTCTGAAGGAGCCCACGCTGATCCTGACCATGTTCAAGACCGAGATCGGGGCCACTGGAGGTGAGGTAGGGTACCTGCGCCCTGAGACGGCCCAGGCAATGTTCCTCAACTACAAGAGGGGATTCGTCCATAACCGGGAGAAGCTCCCTTTTGCCATCGTCCAGAGCAGTAAGGTTGCGCGTAACGAAATCAGCCCACGAAGAGGAATGCTGAGGCTCAGGGAGTTCACCATAATGGAGCTTGAGCTTTTCTTTGACCCCGAGAACCCGGGTTGCCCCTGGTACAACGATGTGAAGGATACAGTCGTCAAGGTCTATACCGAGAAGATGGTTGAGGACGCAATCGATGCCCCGATGGTGATATCAGTTGAGGATGCCGTAAAACAGGGTATTGTTCTCACAGAGTGGCAGGGATACTTTATGGGGTTGAGCCAGAAGTTCATGACCGCCATCGGTATTCCTGATGACAGACAGAGGTTCCGGGCGCATCTACCAGACGAGCGCGCCCATTACAGCGCACAAACCTTTGACCACGAGGTCAAGCTGGAGACATGGGGCTGGACGGAGGTATCAGGCTGCGCATACAGAACAAACTTTGACCTCAAAAACCACATGGAAGCATCAGGCCAGAACATGGAGGCGCGGCGCGAAGACGGGACAAAGTTCATCCCCCACGTCGTGGAGCCCAGCTATGGCCTTGACCGGCTCATGTACATCACCATGGAGAACAGCTACGAGAGAAGAGATGGCAAACGGAACATCATGCACATCCCCAAGGAGCTGGCACCGTACCAAGTAGCCGTGTTCCCTATCGTCAAGAAGGATGGAATCGCCGAGAAGGCAAAGGAAGTCAGTGATATCCTCATATCAAAAGGCTTCTGGGTATCATATGATCAGGGTGGAAGCATCGGCAGGCGATACGCCAGGGTGGACGAGATCGGCACACCCCTCGCAGTTGCCATTGACTACGAGACAATGGAGAGCGGAACCATCACAATCAGAGACAGGGACAGCTGGGAGCAGGTCAAACTCAAAGTTGATGGCCTCCCCGAAGCACTTGACGCCTACTTCAAGGGAGAGAAAGCCTTCCTTGAGCTGGGTGAAAAAGTGGTTAGGGATTAATAACCCTATAACGTCTCGTATTTTGCCTTGAGGATTGCTTCAGCAAAGTCGTCCTGTGAGGCACCGAAAACCATGAGCCCGATTGACTCGAAGGCTTCTTTTATCCTAACCGAGAGCGCGTCCTTGTTTAACTCAACTCCAACGAGTGATTCCTCAAGCTTCTCCACAGCTCCCGTGTAGGGCTGTGTGAAGAAATCGCCGCTGATGCTGATTGATTCGATGGACTCCTCGTTTGAGACCAACAGTATCCTGATGAGCTTGCCAGCCTTGTGGATCGACTCGGAGACGACGAGGCCGCCCCTGACCTTTGTCCCAGTGGACTCCTGTTTGGCCTTCATCAATTGGTCGTTGTCCTTGCTGAAGATCCACTCCTCCTTTTTCCGCTCCTCCACGAGCCTTTCGAGGGTCTTCGTTTCAGCTCTTGTTAGCACCCCTGGAGTCAGTTCGATTCCCAGTTCCATCTTGAAGCCCTCAACGATCAGCTTCTTGACAAGGTCTCTGCTAGTCTCCTCGCCCGTCTGAGCCCTGATGCTGGTGATCCAGTCGCTCATGGACTCCGCCAGCTTGTCTTTGAACTTCTCGCTGGGGGCGTTGATTATTTCACTCATGAGGTGAGTCGGTGCGTCCATTAGCAGGTCTCCTGCCAGTACGTTTGCCTTCTCGATGCTGATTGCGCCGTTTCCGCTGATCTTCTTACCATCTACTAAGATATCGTTTGGTTGCCTGATTTTTGCGTCTAGTCCCAGTTTTTTCAATGCGTAAACTGGGGGTTTCATGAACGTGGCGTAGAACTCTGGGATTGACTTTGGACATTCTGGGCTTGTCCTGTTGACGATGACGAAGTAGTCCTGCTCCCACGGCCCGTCTAGGATGGTACCTCCACCAATGGTGCGTCTCACAAGGCTAAATCCCTGCTCCTTGGCGTAATCAACGTGTACTTCTTTATCCATCAGCTGGTGATACCCGATGTTGACGAAGGGGCTCTCAGGGTGGTTCAGGATGACCGTGTTGGGTACATCGCCCTCACTTACTGCATGGCCCACTGCCTCGTACAGGTTTGTCATGGTGTAGCCGTTAATGGCACCGAGATCAAGTAGTCTCCACAAAATGATTCCTCTTACAGTGATGAGGTTGGGTTGGGGAATATAACGCTTAGCTGGAACGGATGAGTAGCATCTCGCCGCCACCGATCTTGTCGATTCGCTTCATGTAGTCAGCCAGGAAATCCTTCATGGTCTTCTCGGCTATCTCGGATGTCTCGGCCTCAAGAACGAAGTCAACCTTTATGGTATGCACATTTGACCTGTCCGAGTCTTCTACCGGCGGGGTCGCTGCGTTCTTGATGTATATTTCAGGGTAATCGATCTGCATCTGCCTGTATAGCGGGAAAAAGTCCTTCCAGATCATGCTTATGTTGAACGTCCTGGCCACGAACACCGTGTTGGTCTGGTTCATGATGAGAGGTGCTACGTGTGCGTCGAACATTCCCTTCAGCTCTGATGGGACACCTGGGAGCGTACAGATTGTCTTGCCGCCTACCTCAACCTCCATGCCTACAGCGAATCCAACGGGGTTCTGCATCGCGATGCTTCCCTTCAGGATCCTGGCCATCCTCCTCCCTCTGTCAATTGAAGCTTGCTCGGTGATACCCCTCTTCCTGTAGACCGCCTCGATCTTTGCTGCTCCTTCCTCGTCAATGACCGTGTCCTGCCCGAGGGATGTCCCTATGCTGTCCACTGTGATGTCGTCCGCGCTTGGGCCTAGGCCGCCTGAGAATATGATAAAGTGTGCGTCTCTTTTCAGGGCGTCCTGCAGTGCCGAGTCTATCAACTCGGGCTCGTCTCCTATCATGGTGACCCTGCGGAGCCTCGCACCGATCTCTGCGACCCTTTTTGCTATCCAGTTACTGTTGGTGTCTACTATCCTGCCGAAGATGAGCTCGTCGCCCGTTGCGATTATTTCGACCTTGACGCTTCCGGTGGGCTTCATACGCATATCCCCAGCTATACTCGCTTATACGCCTTTTCCAACGAATCGAGTCAGCCTTATATTTCCCGAGTGTACAAGACCTTGAATTAGGATGACAGTTGAAAACTGGACCATCGAAAAAGCGCTTAAGACTGGCGCAGAGATGGAGTTAGAGAGCTATAATTTATACACGAAGACTGCTGAGACTGTGAAATTTCCGGGTGCAAAGAAACTTCTCAGCGAGATAGCCGAGGACGAGAAGCGTCACAGGAATTATTTCTTGAAGGGACTTGAGGACCCCGCAAATATCCAGACGAGGACGCTGCACGAGAAGATTCCAGACCTGAAGATCACGGACCAGCTCGTGAATGTTCCACTTGACGCTGATGCAGATTATCAGACTATCCTGATATTCGCTGCCCAAAGGGAGAAAGCAACCCATGACTTTTACGTGCAGATCGCGAGGAAGTTCAAGGAGGAGGAGTGGGGTAAGATGTTTAACAACTTCGCTACTGAGGAGCTTCGCCACAAGTACCTGCTTGAGAAAGAGTACGATGATGTTGTGCTCGCGGAGAACTAGTTTCTCTGCAACATTTCTTGCCCAAATATCTTAAAACCCAGTTAGGTAACTATTCGATTCAATGTATCCTCAATCCTTCTCGCTTGATAATGGGACTACCGTGAGTTTCATTGAGGAATCCCCAAGAGACCTGGAGTCCGTGTGGGGGCTTTATTCCACCCTGGGCAGCGAGAGTAGGAAGACGTTGCCCCCGTTTAACAGGAAACTGATAGAGCACTGGTCACGAAGTCTCCCTGACTATACGTTCAAACCTGTACTGGCGAATGTTAATGAAGGAGGCGTTGAGCGGGTCATCGGCAGGGCATCTCTGACCCATGACTCCTCCCCTGCATTGAAGCACAGAGCTGAGCTCGGGATTGTGGTCCACGATGACTACCAGGGAAAGGGCGTTGGGTCAAACCTGGTGCTCTTCATGGTCCACGTTGCGAGAGCCAAGGGCTTGAGGAAGCTTACACTTGATGTGTTTGCTGATAACCCCCGCGCCTTACATGTGTTCGTGGAGTGCGGCTTCGTCAAGGAGGGGCAATTCCCTGACCATTACTGGTTCAGGGGAGAATACCACGACGTGGTCCGAATGGGCCGCGTGTTATAGATTGCATCAAGTAACCTTACACAAGACGAAAAAAGGAGGGGTTGGGTAGGAGCTCTTGCCTCTAGTCGTATTCGAACAAATATTTGGTTCTGTTTTGTGTTAAGTGGCATGTTGTGAGGGGAATAAAATATGACTTTGATGAGAATGATCAATAGCTCGTGTTGATGCTTCGATAGATTTCAACGTCCTCAAACATCCGGATTGAAATCTATTACACCAGTTTTGTAATTAGTTTGAATTATCGCTTATTCCGAATAGCTATAATGATTGTGTTATTTTGTGTTATTTTGGTCATATTTCAGATATTTCATTATTCATACTATACTTATCATATTTACCGTGCTTACACTGGATATTTATACTGTAATTATCGCTTTTGTCTTGGTTATTAGTATGGAAAATACAAACATGACCATTGTTGCAGCAGTGCTAGTCGTAGGGCTGCTAGTGGGAGCCGGAGTCGGTTACTACATGGCACCTGCAGACGCCGGTGACGGCGCAGACGGCAACGTTGTAACAGTGTCGAAAAATCCATTAGAAGGAAAAACCATTCAAATCGGTAACATCGTAGCATCGACTGCCGGACTTGAAACCGCAGTTCCCCAATACGAAGATATTGTAGCAGGGGATATCAATGAGCTTCTAGAAAAGTTGAATTATGATACTGAACTAGAGTTCCTCATTGACACGGCAGACGGTCAGGCAGCGATCCACCTAGAGAAGGTCCAGAGCTTCAAAGCAATGGACGTATCTATCTTCATCGGCGGTGGATGGTCAAGTCAGGCACAGGCCGCATTGAGCTATGTGAATGACAACGACATGCTGATGATCAGCTCAAGCAGCACTTCACCACTTCTCGCAATCGAGAACGACAGGCTGTTCAGGACTTGTCCAACGGACCTAGTCCAGGCACCTGCCATCGCAGAGATGTGGTCAAGCTGGGGCATTGATGCAATCCTTATTCTTCAGAGGGGCGATAGCTGGGCAGACGGAATCTACAACGTCCTCCTGCCAGAGCTTGAAGCTAGAGGAATCGAGGTTATCGAGCGCGTCAGGTACGCAGCTGAGGTCACTGAGTTCAGCAGCTACCTAGCCACAATGGACAACCTCCTAGGTGATGCAATCGCAGAGTACGGTGTAGAGCGCGTAGGCGTTCAGACCATGTACTTCGACGAGGGCGTAGTTCTAGTCTCACAGACTGGTGACTATCCAAACACAAGGAGCGTTATCTGGATGGGCACCGAGGACTCGGGCAGAAGCCAGAGGATGAGGGACGACGGCGGCGGAATGCAGCAGGCTCTTAGGGGCTTTAGCTCACTGATGACTCCAGCAAAGAGCTGGAAGTGGATCGAGCTAGAAGAGGAGTATTACTCACTAGTACAGCAGACAGCAAGCTTCTATACCGCAACAGGTTACGACGCAGGCTGGTCACTTGCACTTAGCGTACTTGAGGCAGGAAGCCTCGACGCAAACGATGTTGCACCTCTCTGGCCAGACGTTCCACGGAACTACTTCGGCGCTTCAGGATGGGTTGATCTAGACGAGAACGGCGATAGAAAGCCAGGTATCTTCGATATCTGGGGATTTACCGACGACAACAGTTTCACTGACTGGGGCCAGTACAACGGCATCGAGATCAGGGTTACTTGGGACGATGCGAAACTAGCAGCAGCTGGTATCGTTCGACCTGGTCCAAAGTAAAACTTCTATCTACTCTTTTTTTATTTTTTTATCTTTTCAAGAGCCGATTATGTTACTTGTTTATTCACTACTTCGGTGAAAATACTCAAGTTTACCTCTTGGAACTTTTGTCAAACTTGCGCAGAGAAATTTTATAGAAAAGTCCTCAGAGGGCTAGAAAATCAGAAGATTAGGAATGGTCATAGACACCCGGCGAAGTCTCACGGAGCTTCGAAGCCAGGAACATGATTGGAAC
>JABIBQ010000008.1 GCA_018652685.1 Candidatus Bathyarchaeota archaeon | reverse complement strand
GGGGTGATATCGTTCTCCAGCCCCTTCCTAGCCTTCTCCGGCAGGAACGGGTCTGCAAGCAACGCCCTACCCAGTGTCACCATGTCCAAGCCTCTAGAGAGTATGTCCTCCATGTTGGCTGGGTCGTTAAGCGCACCAACCGTGTTCACCGGCGTCTCCACCGCCTTAGCGATCTCCTCTGCCAGGTACACATTCGCACCCCTTGGCAGGAACACGCTGGGGAACATCCTGAGCCCAGCAGTCGTGTCGTTGAACGTGGTCGCCGAGACGTTGAACAGGTCCACCTTTTCATCAAGTATCTTTGCGACTTCCACCACTTCTGGTAATTCCATCCCACCCTCGGTGAACTCGTCGCCACTGAGCCTCATTTCAAGGGGGAAGTTGGGTCCACACTTCTTCCTGATGTCGTCCACGATCATCGAGAGGAATCGTGTCCTGTTCTCGATGCTACCACCGAACTGATCCGTCCGCTGGTTGTGCAATGGGGAGAGGAACTGAGATAGCAACCAACCGTGACCCCCATGTACCATGACCATCTGGCACCCGCCCCGCTTGGCCATCGCAGATGCGTCACCGAACGCGTTCACAACCCTGTCGATCTCCGCGTCATCCATCTCGATGATGGGTTTCCCGTAGAACGAGGTCCCCGCGCTTGGACCGTACACGGCACCATCTGGTCTGTCTGTCCTAGACCTTGTACCGGCGTGAAGAAGCTCTATCGAGGCTACCGCCCCATGCCGCTTGATGGAATCCGTGGTGTCTATGAGGCTGGGCAGTATCCCGGGGTCATCCAACGGCGTGACCCTACCATGGCTGGTCCCACTGGAGTCCACCATACTCTCCCCGATGGTGACGATGGCTACACCACCCCTGGCACGTAGCTCATAGTAAGCCATACCATCCTTGGTTAGATAACCCTCGGGGGTACCGTAGTAACCCATTGGCGCTGACTGGATACGGTTTCTTAGCGTGAATTGGCCCAGTTTCATTGGGCTGAAAAGTTTAGTGAAACGAGTCAAAGCACCACATCAGTTCTTCGATATGGCCCCCACTGGGCAATGCCTGTAACACGAGCCGCACTCCAGGCAGTTGAAGTAATCAATGCTGTACTTGTCACCGGGCCGGATAGCCTTGCCAACACACACATCGTAACAAGTGCCACACGCAGTGCATAGTTCCTGGTCTAGATGGTAGACATCTGGTCGTGGCTCCATGCCGTTCCACCCGAACTTGAGCCTGGCGTGCATGTCATCCGCGTAGAGGTGGGTGATCTCACCGTGGCCCCTATCCAGCCTGAAGTAGCGAAGCGCGTCTGGACTGTTACTGTACAAGGATTTGGTGCCTTGGTTCTTCTCCAGGAACTTTTCTTTGATAACCGGGTCATCAGTCTCTACAACGATCGCGTTGATCCTGACAGCCTGCCAGTCCTTGGTCACCCCTGTGATCACAATATTGTTGTTTGCCTGTAGCTGGTCAAATGTGGGCTTTCCAGATGCCGTGATAAAGTAGAGGCTACCATCATCAAGCAGGGTCATGTCAAATATCCTAGCCTCTGGCATCCCGTTCTTGACGGTTGCCATGGATATGAACCTTATACTCCATGTGAGATCAAAAGCAGTCTTCTTGATCTCCTCGTTCGTGCTCTCACGGGTTAACCCCATCAGTATCTCTTTCTCGCTCATGGGTTCGAATCATATTCCAGACGTATTAAAGGAGATGCCCTTCCGCTGGATTTTTGAACACGGTTCAACAGTAAATACCTGATGGACAGGGTAATCGAGCGGGACAAGGACAAAAAGATCCAGTCAATAAAACAGGGGCTCACAGACCTCATAGCCCAGTTCGATTATCAGGACGTGACAATAAGGCAGATCGCCAAACGAGCCGGGACCAGCGTTGGCATCATATACCACTACTTCCCCAAGGGCAAACAGGGCATACTGGTCTCCATCTACGAGGACGCGTTTAAGGAGACTGTGTTCCCATATCTGATTGAATCACAGCCAGAGCAGCTGGGAGAACGCTTCAAGAGCCACCTGGACAACCACCGGGAGAACTGGCAGATCTACCGGGCACTTGATCAGGCAATGATTGCCGACAGGGAGAGCTTTGATGAGATCAGGGAGGATCGTCACAGGCAGCTCAAGAGTTTCGCCACTGAGAATGGATACCCGGTTGAGAAGATTGACGCATGGATTACAGCCTACAATGTCATAGATGCGTTGATCCACAGGCACCTTTTTGTGGACAAGATAACCAAGTCCGACCAGAGCCTAGTTGAGCTGATACAGAAACTATACAGCTCCATAATGGGAGGCTAGTTAATTACCTGAGTAAGGGCAGGTCCCCGATTATCTTCCTCACTCTGTCCGGCTCACCGATGACCCCTATCCCAAGGATCTCCCTCTTCTCGGGCGGGTTGAGCTTGACCACCTTCATGTAATTACTATAGCTTCGCTCCTTGATGGCCTTGCCGTCGTAGAGAACAAAATCCATTTTCCTCTTGACACAGCGCTTCAAAACCTCGTCGATTCCGAGCGCGTTCTCGGTCACCACGACAATGGGCACCTTTGTGATACCCTTGTAGTTCAGCCCATGCGCCTCAAAGTCAGAACCGTTGATATCAGGGTTAATCCCGGTTATCCCGGTAGCCAAGCAGGCACAGACGTTGCCTATGAGGCCGCTGGGCAGGTCCCTCTTCAGTATGATCGCTATGGAGCTCATTAGCACCCTAACATGAGATTCTGATTTATACATTTTTTGAAGTAAATAACAAAATGATGCCGTTGCCTACGACCGGTAGTACACCAGAACTATATAATAAAATTGGGGGAGTTATGTCTTCAGTTTCATCTTGAAGAAGGTTATAGTCCGTTTCCACGCTAGTTTTGCCGCCCCTTCATCGTACCAGGGTTTCGTGTTATTCAGGAACCCGTGTTTGGCCCCTTCATAGACATGTATCTCATAGTCCACGGAATACTTCTTCAGTGCGGCTTCAAACTCGGGGATACCGGCGTTGATGCGTTCATCCTCACCGGCGTAATGCACCAGCAAGGACGCTCTGACCTTGGGTATATCCTCGGGTGCCGGCTGCCTACCATAGAAAGGAACCGCGGCCTGTACATCGGGTGAGTGAACGGCTATCTGTGCGGTCATGCCTCCGCCCCAGCAGAACCCGGTGACACCCACCTTACCCGTTGACTGGGGATGGGTCTTCAGGTACTTCACAGCGGCAACGAGGTTCTTGGTCGTCTCCTCGGGGTCAAGCTCCCTCATCATCTTCACGGCCTCGTCAGGGTCTTCCGGTGTCCCTCCAAGGTGGGTCAGTGGGTCAGGGGCGACGGCGATGTACCCCTCCAGGGCTACACGTCGGGCAATATCCTCGATGTGGGGGATAAGCCCCCAGATCTCAGGGATCACCACCACTCCGGGTAGTTTCTCGTCACCTTTTGGCCTAGCATAATGAGCTTTGACATCACCCGCCTCACCGGGATAGGTTATATCCTCAACTTCAAGGCGTGGGTCATCACGTTTTACGAGTAAACTCATCTAAAACACTCCAAGACTCCAGTGCGTCTTTGTTCTTATAACAATAACCTCTTGCACACGTACCAGGGAGCCAAACCTGAGATCAACCCAGTACACGTTCGATCTCAACAATGATTAGATTTTTATCCTGTCTTTGTTCTGGTTGAGTAATTTGATATCCCTCGGAGTGGAATCGACGGCCGACAACCTGGGCATAGGCATCGTATCCAGCGACAAGCAGGTCCTGGCCAACTACATCAAGATACACGTGCCCCAGGAGGGAGGCATCCACCCCAGGGAGGCTGCGAGACACCACAGCGAGAACATGGGGAAGGCCATCAAGACCGCCCTTGACCAGGCTGAAATCACCATGAAAGATGTTGATATCATCAGCTTCGCTCAGGGACCGGGGTTGGGGCCATGCCTCAGGACAGGGGCAACCGGCGCAAGGGCACTGGCTACCTACCTCAAGAAGCCGCTGGTGGGGGTGAACCACTGCGTGGCCCACGTGGAGGTGGGCAGGATGGCGACGGACGCTGTTGACCCACTGACACTCTATGTCTCTGGTGGAAACACCATCGTCAGTGGCTATGAGTCAGGCAGGTACCGCATCTTCGGTGAGACCTTGGACATTGCCATCGGTAACTGCCTCGACACGTTCGCACGCGCAGCGGGCCTTGAGTACCCCGGCGGCCCCGAGATCGAGAGGCGGGCAAGGCTGGGTGATAAACTCATCAGGTTACCATACGTGGTGAAGGGGATGGACCTGAGCTACAGCGGCCTGCTGACGGCCATCACTACAGAATTAATGACAGGGAAGCACGACGTCAACGACCTGTGCTTCAGCCTACAGGAGACAGCCTACGCAATGCTCGGTGAGATTACCGAGAGGGCGCTGGCGCACACGAACAAGCCAGAATTGCTCCTCACGGGAGGGGTGGCCGCCAACAAGAGGCTCGCGGGAATAGTTATTGACATCGCGGAGGACCACGGCGCGACGCCGTACATCGTGCCCATCAGGCTGGCTGCGGACAATGGCGCTATGATTGCGTGGACCGGGCTCATCGCGTACAAGGCGGGGCACCAGACTCCCCTTGACGAGAGCCACGTCAACCCTTACTGGAGAATGGATCAGGTGAAGGTACCATGGAGAAACTAGTGGCGAAAGGGGCGGAGGCCGACCTCTACTTCATCGAGTGGAACGGCTTGACGTCCATAAGGAAGGTCAGGAAGCCGAAAAAGTACAGACACCCTGAGCTTGACAGGCAGCTCACAAGGACCAGGACAAACCACGAGGCGGACATCATCCAGAGGGCAAAGCAGTTCGGGGTATCCACGCCCATGCTCTACAGCGTTGACAACGAGAACGGCGTCATCGTGATGGAATACATCGACGGCATCAAGATCAGGGACCTTGTTGACCAGCTAGATGACGGTGAGCGATACAATCTTTTCAAGATGATCGGGTACTTCTCGGGGCTGCTACACAAAGGTGGCATCGTACACGGTGACCTGACCACCAGCAACATCATCAAGGCTGGTGAGCGCATCGTTTTCATCGATTTCGGCCTCAGCGAGGTGAACTTTGAGGTGGAGAAGCGGGGCGTTGACCTGAACCTCATGAACAGGATGCTCACCAGCACCCATTACAAGTACCAGGAGGCACTGCTGGCCGCGTTCAAGGAGGGGTACAGGGAATCCATGGGCGAGGAAGCCGATGAGGCCCTTGAGCGGATGGACGAGGTATCAAAGAGGGGACGTTACATTGATAAGAACTAAGATCTGGATGGGAACAGGCAACGACCACAAGTACCAGGAGGCAAAGAAAGTCCTAGCAGAGTACGGCATCGAGCTGGAGAGGCTGGACATCGAAAGGGGCGAGATACAGGCCGATGAGCCCGAAGAGATAGCGGAGTACAGCCTGCAGGTACTGGACTCGGACAAGCCTTTGCTAATTGAAGACGCAGGTCTGTATATCGACAAATACGGAGGCTTCCCAGGTCCCTACAGCAGTTATGCACTGGACAGGCTGGGTAACAAAGGCATCCTCAAGCTCATGGAACGGGAGGGGGACAGGGAAGCCAGTTACCTCTCAGCAGTAGCGTATCGGGACGGCGACATCACTGCCACGTTCAGGGGCGAGGTCAAGGGGGAGCTATCCCACGAGGAGCGGGGAACCGGGGGGTTCGGCTACGACCCGATATTCATCCCAGCCGAGGGAGACGGGAGGACGTTCGGTGAGATAAGTGATAAAGAGAAGGAACAGATCAGTCACAGGGCAAGGGCGTTCAGGCAGCTAGCCGAGTGGCTCATCAAGCAGTAATATTTGTGATCAGCACCTCGGGGATCCTTCCCCTATCGGTAATCACCCTGTTGATCGCCCTGCTGACGTTGACGGTGTGTATCTTGAACCCTGTGTCATTGTACGCGTCAATTATTGGTTCGACGAAGCTGTTGCTCTGGATGAAGTAGACGCCCATCTCCTCCAGCTCCAGGCACAGGTCGCGTAACATCATGTGGTCGTCAAGCCCGAACCCCAGCCTGCTGTACGCGGTGAAGTCAGCGGTGTCGCTCTTGGGTAGGTAAGGTGGGTCAAGGTACACCAGATCGCCCTCCTTGGCAACATCTTTGACGTACGTGAAGCGATCGCAGTATAACTCGAACCTTGAGAACAGCTGGCTTGCCCTCATTATCCTGTCGGGATGCGCTATTGCGGGATTCTTGTACTTGCCGAACGGCACGTTGAACTTGTTCTTGGAGTTGACCCTGTACAGCCCGTTGTACCCCGTCTTGTTCAGGTACAGGAAAATGGCCGCCTCCTCGACCTGCCCCAGACCCCCATCGTTGAACCTTTCCCTGAGCTCATAGAACCGCTCCTTGCCATACTCGTAGCGATTCACCTCCTCGATGAGCTCCTCAGGACGCTCCCTCACAACATTGTAGAACCTGATGAGTCTCTCGTTGACGTCGTTGATGCTGCCTCCCCTTGGCTCAAGGTGGAAGAACATGGCCCCGCCTCCGAAGAACGGCTCGTGGTAGTTCCTCCCTGCATGACCGGGTGGCAGCAGCTTGTCTATCTCGAACCTCAGGCGCCTCTTGCCGCCGGCCCACTTGAGAACGGGTCTAGCCATTACCCATCAAATGGGTTGATCTATCATAAAAATGGGCTAGCCCCGACTGAGCTGCCTCTCGATACTATCAGCAACCCGCTAAAGCACCTCAACGGGCCTGATCAGGGGGACCCTGACGTACGACTCGGTATGATCCCCTAAGCTGCCCCCCGGCCTGATGAGTATCTTCTCGTTCCTGAGTTCGGGCACGCCATGAGTAGGTGGATAATGGGTCTTGCCAGATTCCATGGCTCGGGTCAACGTGTCCTTGATATTCTGAGAGGTGTCAACGTCGGGGTCGCCGCCCTGGAGCATGATAACCTCGTCCATCTGGTTTGCCATAGCTATCAGGTCGCTGTCCGGGGCTGCCCGCATCGCAGCCAAGTGCTTGTTCAACTCTATCTCCTCGCGTCAATTCTCCCAATTATGAAACTATTCCACCCCGCCCTCAAGAATAAATTTGAAAAAATGATCAGAATCTGCATAGGTATAAACATTTAATAAGGGAAGCGAGTGTAAGACTAGAGCATC
>JABIBQ010000009.1 GCA_018652685.1 Candidatus Bathyarchaeota archaeon | reverse complement strand
CCTTCCTTGCCACAAGCCAGCCGATGCGCATACCGGGGCTCACTATCTTGCTGAAGGTGCTGGTATACATGACTCTGCCCTCGTCGTCCAGTGCCTTGATGGGCTTTGGCATCTCGTCCTCAAAGGTGATGTACCCGTAGGGATTGTCCTCAAGGATGAGGAAATCGTACTTCTTTGCCAGGGCGATGATCTTCTCTCGCCTCTCCATAGTGAGCATGCTGCTCATGGGGTTCTGGAACGTGGGGATAATATACAGGAGCTTTACCTCCTTGCCCTCTGCGATAACCTGCTTGATTGTCTCCTCCAGCGCCTCCGGATCCATACCGTCCGCGTCCAGCTTTGCCTCCCTAATATCGGGCTTGCTGGGGGCAAACGCCGTGAGTGCTGACAGGTACGTGGGGGCCCCGACTATGACGACGTCACCCGGGTCCATGAAGATCCTTGCGACGATGTCTAGTGCCTCCTGGCTGCCAGTCATGATCATTATCTCGCTGTAGGGGTCGGCCTCGATGCTATGACCCTTCATCCACTCGCAGATTTCCTCCCTGAGTGGTTGGATGCCTCTGGTACCGCCGTACTGGAGCATGACCTTCCAGTCGTCCTCTGATGCGTCCACTAGTGTGGACCTGACCTCCTTCCACGGGAAGCTCTCAACGTCGTACATGCCTCCTGTCAGGCCGATGATCTTCTTGCCCTGTCTTGCCAATTCTTCTGCCGCAAGGACAACGGTGGTGAGCACCCCAGGCTCGTAGGATGCCCCTAACTCTGAATAGTATTTGTCGGGGTTCATATAATTCACACAGAGTAAAGCGTTCAAGGTATTTCTATTTTCGGCTTAACAAAAGGTCAGTGCTCTGTCAGTGTGTCCCTTCAACTCTTTCCTTCTGCTTCTTCAGCTCCGGACCTGACCAAGCGAAGAGGAAACCCGAGACGCCCAGCAGTGCAGAGGCCAGGACACCAGACACCATTACACTGGCGACACCGAAACCCAGGCTCAAGACGACAAACCACGGCCAGATATGAGAGCCAATCACCCGTTCGATCTTGACGACAGCGAAATGAAGAACTCCAATCATGATGAATGTGTATATCCCGACGATGATTCCTGCGTACTGCATGACAAAACATCATGCTCATGCGGTTAAAATTCATACGTTGAATCCCTCCGGCTCTCATACTTACAGTATTTATCGCTACAACCAAATCATAGCATTCTTCTTATACGAATAATTTGATTCCTTTTTGAGTCGAAATGAGCGGGCTACCTTTATCCCCCCTTCGTAGCGTTCATTTCGACACTATTTTTCAGAGGAAAACAATTTGGTAGATGAAATCAGGCTTCACGGTATGGGCGGCCAGGGCGTCGTCGCATGCGGTGAACTAATCGCCATAGCGGCGAGCTATGAGGACAAGTTCTGCAGAGCGTTCCCCATGTACGGGAGTGCCAGGAGAGGAGCCCCGGTTCTTGCCTTCGCACAGATTGGAGACGAGAGCGAGGCAACTCGCTCCATGATCTATTACCCCGAGTACCTTCTGGTGCTAGACCCGTTGATGCCGGAGCAGATGGAGATCACCCAGGGTCTCAAGACCAAGGGAGTCATAGTATACAACACCACGAAGACCACCGGAGAGGCCAGTGACCTGTTCAAGAAGGCACTCAGGACCATGGCAGTGATTGACGCCACCGGGATTGCCGTGGAGATCATTGACAGACCGATCCCTAACACCGTCATGCTAGGGGCCTTCGCCAAGGCGACCAGGCTGCTCAAGATGGAGAGCATCTTCAAGGCCATCGACAAACGTTTCCCAGAGAGGCTCGCGGAGCCCAATAAGAAGGCTGCACAGGCAGGATATGACCGAGTCGTCGTGGAGGAATTATAGAAATGGTTCAAGACAAGAGTGTAATCAAGGGAATAGTCCTATCCGATCTCAAGAACATGGGCGGCAAGTACGTCGCAAACTGGAGAGTATTCAAGCCTGAGATCAACCTCGACGAGTGTATCGCGTGCGGTCTCTGCACGACATACTGCCCAGAGGCGGCGATTGACCCCCGCGAGGACAAGAAACCTGTGATCGATTACAGGTTCTGCAAGGGCTGCGGGGTGTGCGCAAACGAGTGCCCAAAGACAGCCATCGCTATGAAGAAGGAGGACGAGGAGTAATGCCACAAGATTTCGATGTAATGCCAGGGAACAAGGCAATCGCGCACGGTGCAAGGTTAGCCCGTGTTGAGGTAGTGCCCGCGTTCCCAATTACGCCACAGACAACAATCATCGAGTACATCAGCGACTTTGTCGCCGACGGCAAGATGAAGACAGAGTACATTCACACTGAGGGAGAGCACAGTTGCATGGCAGCAGCCCTTGGCGCATCCATGACGGGTGCAAGGACTTTCACTGCCACGTGCAGCCAGGGACTCGCCTACATGCACGAGATAGTTGCTCAGGCAACGAGCTACAGGGCTCCCATAGTCATGGCAGTAGCCAACAGGACCCTTGGATGGTACTGGAGCCTCGGGCCTGACTATAGCGACATCATGCCTGAGATGAACCTAGGCTGGCTCGTCAACTTCGTCGAGACCAACCAGGAGTGCCTCGACATGATGCTGATGAACTACAAGATCGCCGAGGATTACCGTGTACTGCTACCCACGATGCTCAGCCTCGACGGCTTCTTCCTCAGCTACAGCCAGGAGCGGGTCTACATGCCAGACCAGGAGAAGGTGGACGCATGGCTACCCCCATACAAGGCACCGTACAGCTTGGACCCGACTGAGAGTGACTCATGGCCGGCAGCAGGCATCCCAACCCAACTTCATACCACATACAGAAAAATCCACGAGGAGGTCATGGAGGACAGCAAGAAGGTCATCGCTGAGGTCGATGCCAGCTTCGCCAAGACCTTTGGTAGAAGTTACGGCGGAATGGTGGAGAAATACCGCTGCGACGACGCAGACAGCCTGCTAGTAACCATGGGGAGCATGACCACGGCCGCCAGACGAGCCGTTGACAAGCTCAGGAAGGAGGGAGAGAACATCGGGCTGCTAAAGCTCAGGTTCTTGAGACCCTTCCCCAACGAGGAGCTAATCGAGCTAGCCGAGCAGGTTGACAGCATAGGTGTCGTTGACAGGGTAGTGATGCATGGGACTGGTGGCGGAATGGCCTTCCAAGACGTGAAATCAACCCTCTACAATACTGGGATCAAGGTTCCAGTCCAGAACTTCATCGCAGGGCTCGGAGGCGAGGACATCCCAATCGATGACCTCTACGCCATGGGTAAGAAGACACTGTCAGCAAGGACAGTGAGACCAGTGAATCCCGTCCATTATATTGAACACAAGTTCCCCGGTATGCCCGCCCCCCAGAAGACAACCTCATCAACATGCATGCACCCAGGAAGCGACGGGTGTGCAGGATGTGGAGCAAGCATCATCGCGAGGACCCTACTAAACACACTGGGAGAGAAGACAATCGTTGTCAACCCACCGAACTGCTCAGGCGTAAACTACGGGCAATCAGTGAAGACGCCGTGGGTTCTGGCCAACTTCGCGGCAGGCGCAGCATTCCAAACGGGTGTCTACCGTGCGTTGAAGGCCAAGGGCAAGGAGAGGCAGGTCTACACCACGAGCTATGCAGGTGACGGTGGGACATACGATATCGGTCTACAGGCCCTAAGTGGCGCAGCCGAGAGAGGAGAATCTATTATCTGGCTATGCTACGACAACGAGGCGTACATGAACACCGGAATCCAGCGCAGCGGAAGCACCCCCCAGTTCGCGGCCACAAGCACGACGCCTGTCGGCAGCGTATGGAAGGGCAAGTCTCAGAGGCGCAAGAACATGCTGATGATCATGGCAGCCCACAGGATACCATACATCGCAACGGCGAGCCTCGCCTACATCCCAGACCTCAAGAGAAAGATCCAGAAAGCAATGGAAGTCACGAGGAACGGCGAGGGATTGGCGTATCTGCAGGTCCACCAACCATGTACCACTGGTTGGTACTATGACCCATCCAAGACTGTTGAGATTGGCCGGCTGGCTGTCCAGACAGGTGCCTGGCCAATCGCAGAGATCGACCACGGCGAGTTCAAGCTCAACATCAAGCCAAAGGAACTTAAGCCTGTCAAGGAGTACCTGGACCCCCAGAGGAGATTCAGACACTTGGATACCGAGCTGGTTGAGATCATCCAGGGGCACATCCAGGACGACTGGGACAGCTACCTGAGCATGGACGCTCAGGGCAAGCTACCCTGGTACTAACCTCTTTTCTTTTCAACAACTCTTTTACCATTCACTAACCAATGAATATACTCTGTAGGATGATGTCTCCGATCAAACTAAGCCTAACGGAGTATAGGGTCTATATTGTGGTCCTCCAGAGCGAGGTCATGTGTAGACAGCTAAACCCACTAGACAGCGGGGCCGTCCCAAACCTCGTCCAGAAAGGGCTCATCGAAGTTTACATGAATAATGTCTCGCCCTACAGGGTCCGGAAGACAAATTCCTCCGCAAGAAATAACCCCTTTTTCCCTAGATTGTTTTAAAACAACGAGAAACAGAGAATATCACGTGAATCATTTTGGCGTATGATATTCTGATAAAGAACGGTAAGGTCATCGACGGAGCAGGCAACCCCTGGTACAAAGCTGACGTAGCTATCGAGAAAGGTAAACTAGTCGCGCTAGGAAGGGATCTGGGCAAGGCAGACAGGATTATTGATGCAAAGAGTCACATCGTCAGTCCAGGATTCATAGATATCCACAGCCACAGTGACCTCCCGGTCCTCATCGACCCCATGGCCCACAGCAAGATCAGGCAGGGCGTCACGACGGAGGTGGTGGGTCAGTGCGGGAACTCAGCAGCCCCCATGTACAAGAGCCTCAGGGAGTACAGGGAGACCTACTCAAGAAACAGCGTGCCGGACGACTTTGAACTCAACTGGACCGACATGAAAAGCTACCTAGACCTCCTTGACAAACAGGGAATCGCATTGAACATCGCAGCAGTGGTGGGTCACGGAACGGTCAGGGCGAACGTCATCGGTCACGATAATAGGCCGCCTACAGACGCCGAGCTGAATGAGATGCGGGGCCATATCAGGGACGCCATGGAGCAGGGCGCATATGGCATGAGCACCGGGCTCATCTACCCTCCAAGCGTCTACGGTGACCAGGCAGAGATAACCGCTCTCAACAAGGTGGTGTCCGATTACGATGGAATATATTTCAGCCATATCAGGGGAGAAGGAGACACCCTCCTTGATGCAGTAATCGAGGCATGCGAGATAGGGAAGGACGGGGGCACATCAGTCCAGATCGCCCACTTCAAGGCCAGCGGCGTCGGAAACTGGGGAAAGACCAAGGAAAGCCTGGCCCTCATTGAGAAGTACAGGATCATGGGCGTTGAGGTTACATTCGACCAGTACCCATACATCGCGTCCAGCACCGGGCTGACGGCCCTGTTACCCCACTGGGCACACGATGGGGGTGCAACAAAGATGCTTGAAGTTCTAATAGACCCTGTGAAGGTAGAACGGATCAAGAAAGAGCTGCGCCTGAACTATGGATGGGACAAAATACTGGTAACGAACGCCAAGAACAACCCACAATACAACGGAAAGAACATCCAGGAGGTCTCAGAGATGATGAAAATGGATGCGTTCGAGGCATACATCAAGCTCCTCATCATGGAAAACACTCAGGTCCCCAGCGTCATGTTCGGAATGGACGAGGCTGATGTCAGGAGAGTTATGAGGAGCCCTTACGGCATGGTGGGAAGCGACGGCTCCGCCATCAGCCCGCAGGGTATCTGGGCAAACATGGTTCCTCATCCAAGGCTCTACGGTACATTCCCAAGGGTCCTTGGCTACTATGTCAAGGAGGGAGTGCTCTCATTGCCTGAGGCGGTCAGGAAGATGACGGGCGCACCCGCCCAGAAGATGGGGTTCAAGGACCGAGGTTTACTTAGAGAGGGGTTCATCGCGGACATAACTGTGTTCCACCCCGATGAAGTGCAGGATGTCGCAACCTTCACCGATCCACAGAGGTACGCAGCCGGCATACCCTATGTCCTAGTCAACGGTGAAGTGGTTATTGAAAAAGCGGAGCACACGGGTGCCTTGCCCGGAAAGGCACTAAAAAGAGCTTAGAACCTCTTTCAGCTCGGCCAGTTTGGTCGCCTCCTTCTCGGTGGCGATCCTTGAGCTTCTCTCCTCGGGGATCGAGTCCCCTGCTATTGTTTTCAGCTTGCTTGTCATCCAGACGACCCTGTCGTACCCCCCGTCGGCCTGGAAGAACTTTGAGCTCTTCAGGTACATGGTCGCGAAGGTTGTGAAGCCATCCGGGTTCTGGTAGCCAGCAACATTGTTGGCAAGCTTTGACCAGGTCCAACCACCGGGTGCCTCTCCTGAGTAATTCCTGTGGACGAGAGCTATGCCGTCAAGCTCCGGGATGTAGTACGCCACGTTCTGGAAGCAGCTGCAAGCGGTATGAGGGTGCTGGAATATGCTGTGCAGATAGACCCTCTCAACTCTTCCCTTCGTCCTCTCACTTGTTGCTTTGTTTATCCCGCTGTATTCTCCTCTCTCGGGATCAATCAGCTCGCCTTTCTCGATTAGCGTGCAGTTGTAATAGGGGTTACCCGGTGCAAGCAAAGCCTGGGCCTTCAATATCCACCACGGGCTTGACCCGCACTGTGACGGCCGGTCAGGTGAAACAGTGCACGCATGGCTGAGGCTGAAGCTGGCGCATCTCATGCACCCGTAGAACGCGTCAACGCTCTCCTCGGTGGCCCCCTCAACGTGTGCTTTCCTCTCTTCCTTAAACGACTTGATGCCAGGGCCAAGTTTTTCGACCTCGACATGGTCAAGCAGCAAGCTGATCTTCATGGGCCCAATTAGGGGGAACTTGTTCCTCATCTCGACCTGAATTACCTTTAGGAGATGTTCGTACTCGAATCCTTTCTCCTTGGCGCCCTCTGATATCTGGAGGGAGTCAACCGAGCCTCCCACAAGGTTGACCTGGACTCCCTTGATGTACTTGATTACCCTGAGCAGCGAGCCCTCCACTCCCATGGTGACTATTTCATCAATGGCTGGATTACCCAACTCGACTAGGATTGAGACATCGTCAAGGCTTTCCCCTTTCACTCTGAGCTCATCCTCGGTGACGCTGTGGTTTGGTATGGCTACAACGAAGCTCTCAGGGGAGCCCTTGATCTCAATGACCGGCTCCTCAATCTTCTCCCTGCCGAAAATCGGTCCCACCTCAAGCGGGACATCAGGCACAGCCATCTCCACAAGCCTCGCCCGTACGTTTGGCAATCCCCACGCGGCCTCCACCATCTCCTCCAAGGAATCCTTGACGTAGATCATCCCCGTCAGACCCCGATCCTCGCCGAGAGTGACCAGAGGAACTCCGAGTGCCAGCATCGACTGGGCCATTGATTTTTCCATATCCTCAAGCTCACCAGTGACAAACATGACTCCCGGCGCCTTCTCCTCGATCTCATGTGTGATGGCGTGGCTGGAGCCGGGGTCGGCTCTCGCGTATATCAACGCATATCTGATCATAAGCTGGCCGAAATAGACCACGGCGGTTTCCCTTGGACCGTAGTCCACACTGTCAACATTATTGAGGCACTGGCCGGACCTCCCTGCTGAATGAATCTTGAAGTTCCTGGCCCTGAGGAGTCCGGCTAGCTCCACCAGCTTGCTATCCCCTCCCATCAAAAGGGCCCAGGCATTGGTGCTCTGGTTCAATCCCAAGCAATATGACCTGAACCTGTCATCGGAGATGAAGTGATCCATGTGGTCATCATACGCCGACTCCACTTGCTCGGCGAGCCACAGGGCATCCAGGAAGTGTCCGCCCTTCTCCTCCTTTACCCTGTGCAGTGCTCCCTGGATCATCTCATCGGTGGGCTCAGTCGCCCCCGTTAAACCAAACAGAATTGGGTACCTGAACTCGGTTCCCTGATACTCTCCCCTTTCTGATAACTTGTCCTTGATAATATCGTAAACAATTTCTCCCATCATGGACACCTAACTCTGAAAAGAGTTGTACGGGGATAGATAATGGTTGAGATTACCGGAGATTGTCGACCATCCGGAAGTCTTCTTTTATCGTGTTCAAGACCACGTGGGTGTTTGTCCGCTCCACGTACTCCATGGCCAGCAGATCCTTGGGGAATTCGCTTAGCTCACGCCTGTTCCTGAACTTGGCAATCACGATGCTGTCTACTTGACCTGTAACATCGTAGACCGCGCACACGTACGGTAGCTTTGCGATATCTCGCTGGGTCTCAAGTAGCTTGCCCCTGCCCACCGTGACAGTCATGATCACCGTTAGCTCAAATCCAAGCCTCTCAAAGTCAAGCATAACCGTGTAATCTGTTATCACACCAGCCGACTCCAATCGCTGTATGTGGTTGATCACCGTGGCTGCCGAAACACCGATTGCCCTCGCAAGCTCCCTGTTACTCCTGTTCGAGTTTATCAGCAACTCTCCCAGTATTTTCTTATCTATCTCATCTAATGCGAACATTTGACATCACACTGCTGTTTATTGTTTTTAATAAACGCTTATGGGGTGTATATGAAACTTCCTATTATCTTAGTATTTGTATACCAAAACGTTAGTATCATTAACATATGTTTTGTGCGCGAGGCTGGAAACCCAATGATATATGTTTTCGACATTTTAAACAGCAATATTACATGGATATGTCAACATCTCTTCACAAATGTTTAATAAACACCAAAATATACGACCAAACGTTTAGTAAAAATGGGAAAAGGTATATATGTGTGATTAAGAAGGAAGGGAGTTATTATGGTTTCAAATGTCCTGACCAACGAAGACTCCGTTGGACTGATAATGGAAAAAGTCGCAAAGCACGATATCAAGTACCTCCGCCTCATCGTCATCGACCCAAACGGCTACCCAAAGGCGATGCTCATCCCCGAGTACCAGATCAGGGACTCGCTGGAGAACGGCGTTGCGTTCGACGGTAGCAGTATCCCCGGTTTCGCGGCAGTCAACCAGAGCGACCTCAACCTCCACCCAGACCCATCCACTTTTCTGGTACCAATGTGGGAGACCCCTGGGATTGCGTTGATGTTCTGTTACGTCAGCAGGCCCGATGGGACTCCCTTCGAGGGGGACCCAAGGGGCATCCTCAGGAGAACAGTTGATGACCTTGAGACGAAAGGATACGGTTTCAACACGGGCCCGGAGCTGGAGTACTTTTACGTCACAGACAACAACGGAAGCGTTGCGCCCTTCGGAAGCGGTGGTTATTTCGATCTCCCCCCACTCGACCCAACCGAGGACGTTAAACTTGAGACCTTGATGTGCCTTGAAGCAGCCGGCTTCCAGTTGGACAGGGTCCACCACGAAGCAGCCATG
>JABIBQ010000004.1 GCA_018652685.1 Candidatus Bathyarchaeota archaeon | reverse complement strand
GTTGGCGACAAGGGGTATGGGGAATACAACCCCCGCCTATGATTCTTGATCCAAGATCATCAAACAGGATCCGGGATCATAGAGAACATTATGTATTTAGAAGCGTCCAGCGAAAGAAGGGGGGATAAAATATTAGATAATAAGACATAAGAGATGCACATGTAGCAATAACTTAAAGAATTTACAAAGGAGAAGAAGATATGGTGTTATGCTTAGCACGCTCCGGAAGCCAGTATTTCTAAAGCTCTATAGTATCCCCTTAATATCAGTCAGCATCGGATCAATGAGCAACTCCATCGCTATACTCTATGCACTTGATCTCGGAGCATCAATCCTACAAGTCAACCTAATAAGCACAGTAAGAAGCACCATGGCAATATTGCTCTTTATCCCATTTGGAATCCTCTCCGATCGTTATGGTCGAAAACCGATGATCCTCTACCCGAGAGCAATAATGTTTATCGGGACCCTGATCCGCGTCTTTGCGAAATCTCCACGTTTCGTGGAGTTCTAACACCACTATACAAATTAATTTACTTCTGTTGAATAAGAACATTCATAATCATTCACTCGAAAACTATTGATAGAGGGAGTTCTTATGGGAACTGCTAAAATTGGATCATATAAAGAAATTGAGGTCATACACGAGACAAGTAAAAGGCTTCAACGAATAATGCCCCCAGATCAATTAGCCCAAGAAATAATCAAAATATTCGAAAAAATATTACACTATGAATTGGGTGCTGTACTATTAATCGACAAAGAAACTCACGAATTGAATCCATATGCAGTATCCGACCAAGGAAAAGGCACAACTTTCATTGATGAAGATAAGGAATACATCACCTCACAAGGCATCAAAATAGGTACAGGAATAACGGGATATGTCGCAAAAACTGGAGAAAGCGTAAGAACTGGAGACGTAAGAGAAGACTCCAGATATTATTCAATTCGTGATTTCATTAGGTCAGAACTATGTGTCCCAATCATCGTAGAGGAACAAATCATTGGGGTTGTAAATACTGAGACTCCACGGGAAAACGCTTATAGTGAAAATGATCAACTTGTCTTAGAAATCATTGCTTCACACATAGGAATAGCTATAATTAATGCTCGTCTGTATGAAGAAGCTCAAAAGGAGATCACAACACGTTTACAGTATGATTCTAGATTGAAGGCACTCCAACTTTATTCTCCTAAATTATTTAGTGTAAAAACAATGTTCGAGCTGGCTAAGATTACACTCGATCTTATTGATGACATATTAGGATTTGATCGTTCTGGGTTCTTAATGATTGAGGGCAATTATCTCAAACAGCTTTATGGAAAGCCTAGGGGAGTATTTCATGTACCTTTGAGTGGAAGAGGAATTACAGTCAGGACTGCAATAACTGGAGAAACTCAACTTGTTAGGGATGTGTCACTTGATCCTGACTATTTGGTGGCTGAAACGGTTACAGAACTACTTCCAGCATTATCCGAGTTATGTGTTCCAGTTATTGTAAAGGATGAGGTTGTCGCATTGATTAATGTTGAATCAAAGGAACTCAATCATTTTGGTGATGAAGATAAGGATATTCTTGAGTTAATCGCTAGCAATGTTTCAGCTTCAATTACACAGATGCGTTCACTTGAGGAGTCAAAACGTCTTGAAAAGGAGCTTAATGAGGAGCGTGTTAAAGTTGAGATTGCTTCTCAGTTAGACCGGTTGAAAACTCAGTTTATGAATACTGCAACTCATGAGCTAAGGACCCCCGTTACATCCATCTTTGGGTACATTGAACTTATACTAGAAGACCAGAATCGAACCATAGCACCAGACATCAGGGAGGACTTGGATGTCGTGCTAAGGAACTCAAAAAGACTGGTAATTTTAACCAATGATCTTCTAGACGTTCAAAGAATAAACTCTGGAAGATTCGAAATCAATCTTAAACAGGTTGACCTTGTGAATACGATAAATGAGGTGATCGAGGAGTTATCGCCTTTGTTTGATGTGAAGAACCAAGTGATTATAGTCAAGGCTCCAACTGAATTGAGTGTACAGGTGGATGATATTAGGATTAGTCAGTTATTGATTAATTTACTCAGGAACGCTAACAAGTTTACCCCAGAAGAAGGAAACATTACAGTTACGGTGGAACAGTTTGAAAATCATGTTCAGATATCTGTTAAAGACTCGGGTATTGGGTTGAGTATGGAGAATATTGGGAAACTGTTCAAGTCTTTCCCTGGAATTCATCATGGGTTGAACGTGTCTAGTACTGGGCTTGGGTTGAGTATAGCAAAGGGTATTGTTGAGCTTCATGGTGGAGAGATCTGGGCTGAGTCTGAAGGAAACGGTAAAGGAAGTACGTTCAGATTCACTATTCCTAATAGAAGATAAAGAGATGGAGACATCACCACTGACAGTGGTTTTCGACCCCACCCCACTGTAATTCTACAAGAAATAAGTGGTATCATGCACCTTTACTACCATAGTAGTTACCTTATATTCAGAAATTATTTCAAAAGGGGAAGGTTGCCTGTGACTTTGTCCACCATGTGTTCTAGGTTGGGGCCGATCCCAATGCAGGTAGTAGTACCTGGTGGAACCTCTGTGTGCCCTGCGTCCTGGATCAGCTCGTACGTGAGGTCAAGCTGCTCGGCCTTTATGGCAAGCTCCTCTAACTCATCGTGGCTATCCGCCTCAAGAGCCACCTTTTTTCCGCCCTCGTCCCTCCACCTTCTCCAGTGCTTTGTCTGGTTCCTCTTCGATAACTCACTGCAGGCCACCGCCGCGTGGCACGCCTGGGCAACCATCTTTCCGAGGCTCATATTAAGGTCGGTGCGCATGATGATGACCATTTTGTACTTGAACGATCCGCCTTTTGCCATCTAAGGCACCAACCTGTCCCTATCCCTTGGGAACATACACGCCTCTCGGATGTTATCCAGGCCACAGACGGTCATTGTGATTCTCTCAAGCCCGATGCTCCAGCCAGCGTGTGGTGGCGCCCCGTACAGGAAAGCCTTGGTGTAGTAGTCAAAGTTGTCCGGGTTCAGTCCCTTGTACTTAATCCTCTCCTTGAGCAAGTCCACCTTGTGGATACGCATGGTGCCGCTGCTGATCTCGATGCCAGCGTAGAGGCAATCGAACGCCCTTACTATCTTGTCTCCGATCTCCACGTTTCCGTAGGTCGCTTCAAGGTACTTGGCGTCAACCTCGTTCTCCTTGTTGTATGGCATGGCGTAGAAGGTCTTCTGCTCCCCTGGCCAGTCCTTCAGGAAGAAAGCCTCCTGGCCAACCAGCTCGGTCAGCAGCTTTTCTTGTGTCTTTGTGAAGTCGTCGCCCCACATGATTGTCTCATCCTCTTTCTGAAGCATCTCTATGGCCTCTGTATAGGTGACTCTCCTCAGTGGCTTATTGGGGATTGTCAGATCCCTGCCAAGGAGTTCAAGCTCATCTCCCGTCTTCTCCTTTGCTTGTTCAAGCATGTGACAGAGAGTGCCCTGAAGCACGTCCATCACGGTCTCGTCGTTGGCGAAAGCCTGCTCTATATCCATCTGCCTGATCTCGTTGAGGTGTACCGGGGTGTTGTATTTCTCGGCCCTCCAGATGGGGGTGATTGTGTAAACCTTCTCAAAACTGATGGCGCACATCTGCTTATACAGCTGTGGGCTCTGGGCCAAGAACGCCTGCTTCTCAAAGTATGGCAGCGTGAACAGGTCAGCGCCTCCCTCGGATGCACTCCCTATTATGCCCGGTGGCTGAAACTCCATGTAACCGTTGCCGCTCAGGTATCCCCTGAACGCCGTGGATAGAGCGTTCTGGACCCTGAAAATGGCGTTGCTGGTCGGACTCCTGAAATCTAGGAACCGGAAATTTAGTCGAGTATCAAGGTCGCTCTTCTTATTCTCCAGGATATCAACGGGGAGGGGCTGGATGCTCTTGTTTATGACATCCAGTGTATCGGGTAGGAACTCCACCCCCGCCTTTGCTACATTGCTGGTCACGGCCTTTCCCGTGACTTTTATTACGTCCTCCCTGCCCAGAGGTAGCTCAAACATCTCATTGTTGTCTAGTTTGACGACTACCTGAATCTCACCTGTCTTGTCCCTGAGCACTATGAAGCGTATCTTCTTGAGGTCTCTTGTGCGCGCCACCCATCCCGCAAGGGTTATGGTCTCGCCCACGTGTTCTATTGCTTCTTCAACGTATTTTCTACTGTCAAACATGCCTTGACACCATTAATTAGCTACGCATCTGAACATGAAAATGGTATAAAAGGTTTGGCGAAACCCTTCGTGGTCAGTTTCTCTCATAACGCCACTCTATCAGCCTGGCACCCGCTGCTAGGACCATGCTAAGACCAAGAATTCCAGTGAACGTTGGCGTTGAAACGGGTCTGAGAAGGCTGATGAGGAAGAAACTCATCAAAATTATGGCTGGACTGTATAGTCTCCTGATGAACCAGCTATATTTCATAATAAAATGCATGTTAAACATTCAGTATAACTGTTTTGTTGATTAAAATACAAAAGAAAATTTGGCGTTTAGTAAGCGTATTCTACGCGGAGATCCATGTTTCTCACGGTTTTCGCCACGTTTACTAGTGCCTGTAGTCGCTTCTTGCTGAGACGTCTGTTGCCACGTCCCTGAAGTACTACGCGGGTCTCTGTGCTTCCGTCCGGCAGCCAGATGATGTTAATTGTAACGATGTGCTGGGTTGAGAAAAGGTCCTCCAGGAACTGGCGATCCTTTACCCCGCTCTCAATTACGAGAACCCTCTTGTTGAACTGGTCACCAAGATCTCTAGTGAGCTTTGGTTCCGCGTTGAACTTTGCCGAGTCTCCCTTGCCCACAACAAGAACTAGGAATCCCCCTGCCTCCAACACGTTATCGAGCCTAACCTTCTGTAGGAACTGGAACTGGTTTTCCCATCCCAGCAGTGTCTTCGCTATCTCGATATAATCTGTACTGACTTCCCCGGACTCGACCTTGGTCTTACACTTGTTACAGAGCATTCCGCTCTTCAAACAAAATTCACATAATTGTATCTGCACGTCGGTAGGTCCTCCGGCTTGTCGGAGGTGTCAAGATGCCATACGGTTACTTTTAAGCTTTGATGTAGATGTCGATGGTGCTGACGTTTGACGGTCCCCTGTCATCGTTTTCAAGGCTTTCTGTCCCGATTTGGATGTCCGTCACCTCCAAATTGGGCATAAACCTGCTCTTGAGCACTTCCACGGCGTCCACCGCCCTGCTGATGCTTCTTCCCCTGGCCCTCACCGCCACTATCTCGTGGCCACTCTTGAACAGAGTCATGCATGCTAGTACATAGTTGAGAACTGGTTTCCTGCCGATAAACACCGTGTTTGATCGATCCATCTTGACTCCTCTTTTTTCGCTGGTGTTTAGTCTAGCCAAGCTAATGGATAAAAGCGTTTCCCAGATCAATATTTTCTCGGTTGTATCGGTAATGCCAATAATTATTCATGTAATAAATGAAGACATGGAAAAAACTGCCGCAGTTAAGTAGGGACTGTAATCCCCGTGAACTCCTTGAGCTCGGTCGCTATGTTTTTCACCAGCTCCGGTTGCTGCCACCACTCTTGGCCGTCAAGCCCCTCGATATAGGCCATTGCCAGCCTGAATGCCCTGTAGTATTCGAGGTTGGTATAATCAATGGGGCGTACCTTTGAGTACTCGGCGAAGTACATCTCTATCCCCTGGGCCAGCTCCTCCTTCGGGACCACGTGGCCACTTGTTGAAGTGAACAGGGAGATTGTAAAGCCCAGCCCCATCATGGGGTCACCGATCATGAAGTTGCTCCAGTCCAAGATGCCCATCACCTTCCCGTCCTTGATCATGAAGTTCATCGGGTGGAAGTCCCCGTGGACCACCCTGGTCATTGTACTCTCTGGCATGTTATCGATGAGCCACTTAGTTATCTCCCTTGTCTGGGAGTACGCCTCCGCCCTCCTGATGAGCCAGTCGATGCGTCCCTTTAGGTTGTGGCTGTTCTCGCTGTGCCCCATTGCCCAGATGCTCTTTGAGATCCCTGCGCCCTCTATCTCGTGTATCCCGGCCTGTGTTCGGGCAGCAAGGGATAGAATATTGGAGTCATCTCCCGGGTTTATTGCATTCCCTTCAACAAAGTCCATCATCATGAATGAACCGGTGAGGACCGACATATCGCTGGACATCAGGTGCACTTTTGGGACCATTATCCCCGCTTCTGCGAGGAGGTTGTGGATCATCCCCTCCCATTCAGACCTCTCGCTGCTGTAGTGGCTGGGGAAGAGCCTCAGAATCTGTGTCTTTTCGAGCCCATCGATCCCCGCTACCCTGAACCTATACAGGTACGCCTCGTTCCCTCCCTTAATTTGTGATAATCTCTCTTCGATATTGAATGGTCCGAGCTTTGTCTCGATATAACTGAATAGCCTTGACTCTATCTCATCTAGCGTGTAGTTCGGGTTAATCATGCTTATCTCTAGTTTCATTTGGATTAAAGTTAATAAAGCGGACTCAAGTCCTGTAATCAACTTATGAGGTCACAATATGTTACTACTTTGCCTCGACCTGGATTGCTTTCTCGGCCTCTGCCCTATCTTTGTCCCTGGAGCTCAGGACTTTGAGCCCCTTTTTCAGCTAAAACTAGATTGTCCCCTTGTTTCTTAACTAGCCAGTGTTTATGAGCCTGTTGACTACGAACCAGTAGCTGTATTTGCTGTATCCCCTCCACTATGTCTCCGCGCTGGCTGCTTTCTGCTTCATCTCGATGTCCCTGGTGCAGAAGTAGGTCGT
>JABIBQ010000031.1 GCA_018652685.1 Candidatus Bathyarchaeota archaeon | reverse complement strand
TGAATAGTGTTAATGATTTTATTGTATCAAAACACTATTTGATAAAAATATCTGATCAAAATGATCAAAGAGAAAATACGATATTCGGAGAATCTAATCATATCGCGTGGTTTCTCCTAACAAATCCCGCATAATGAAAAGTGGCTGAAAATGGGCTTAATTGATACATAAAATATACTCAGTTGTTATCTGAATGATCTTTTTCTACCAATTATGTCCTCTAAAGCCTCTGTTATTAGTACAAAACGCGCGCAAGGTTTGAGACTAAATTTAGTCAATCTATATCAAACCACTCAATATAGCGATGATGAAAGATGGTGTGCTGGGTGAACCCCTCACGTCCGATTGAAGATTGCTCATTTCTTTCAGTAGTAATCAGTTTTACCGATCTCGTGGATCTGGTACAGGTATATATGATCTACGATCTCACTGATTCTAGAGTTTGATCCCTGCCAGCCTTACAATACTTTCGCAATACCTTCGACGCTAGGGTTTTCCTAGGCCAAAAAACGCCGTAAGACAGCGTAAGGTTTCCAGTTTTACGAGGCTTGTCTCGGGGCGTGGGTTGGTCAAGTGTGTGATGTGGAAAGATGGAAAAAAGGTAGAAGAACCCTGTTTGAAGGTCAAAGGTTTGGAGGTATAATTTGATTGGTTCTAAATACATTCATTAAGTAATCTAGGAATCTTTGTTCTATGGATCCTTTTTTCTCTGGCTCATACCGCGACGTAATCGACAACATGGGTCTCGCGTTAGTCATATACAGGACTGTCGATGACGGAAACGATTTCATCTTCGTTGAAGTCAACGCTGGTGTCGAGGAGATCGAGCATGCGAAGCGAGAGGATCTGATCGGAGAGAAAGTCACCGAGGTATTCCCCGGAGTAGACGAATTTGGGTTACTAGATGTCCTCAGACGCGTCCATCAGACAGGGGTACCCGAAAGATTCCCCATCGGTATGTACACGGATGACCGGATCACTGGTTGGCGAGATAACTATGTGTACAGACTTGACACCGGGGAAATAGTAGTCGTGTACAAGGATGAAACTGAACGAAAACAGATGGAAAACGAGCTTCGGGCGAGTGAGGATTTGTTCCGTGGGTTTATGCAGTCGGCAATTGATGTTCATATCTTGTTGGATAAGGATATGCGTTATCTAGACTTCAATGATAGCTGGGTTAAACAATCAGGTATGAAAAAAGAGGACATCATCGGGAAAAACGTGCTGGAAGTGTTCCCACAGATGAAGGCTACAGGACGATATGATGCGTATTTGAAGGTAATTGAGACAGGTGAGCCAGTGACATTTCTTGAAGTGGAGGCTGTGTCTGCAAGAGGTGCCATTCACGATATTCACGCATATAAAGCAGGTTCTGGGTTGGGTGTAATCAGTAGAAATGTGACTGATCGGATTAAGTATCAGGATCAGCTTGAGGCCCTTCATGAGCACATAAATTCTCTTGAAAGATGCAAATCTGTAGAGGAAATCTCAGAACAGACTTTGAATATTATTGACAGATTACTTGACTTTAACACAGTAGGTTTCTTAATACGCGAGGAAAACCAAATGCGAGAAATATCCTCACGAGGATATGATTTCGGCGAGATTCTCATTCCCCTTGATGGAACTGGGATTATCGCAAAGACCGTTGAGAAGAAGGAATCTCAACTAATTTACGATGCGGCAACACACCCAGACTATTACGAGGCTTCGGACGAGTATTTCTTAACCCAAACAGAGATGACGGTTCCGATTATTGTCCAAGATAACGTATTTGGTGTTATTAATATTGAAACCGAGGTTCCTAGAGCTTATTCTGAATACGATCTTAAGGTCATTGAAATTCTAGCAAAACATGTCTCGTCAAACATTATATCGATTTGGGCTGATGAAAAAGAGGCTTTCGCACGCAGCCAAAGCATGGAGTTCCAGAATAAATTGAAAACTCTTCATGATCATGCTGCTGCCTTGGCTTCAACAGAAACATTTGATGAGATAGCAAACATCACTCAAGCCTATTTGTTACAATACTTTGAGTTCAATATAGGTGGATTGAGTATTGTAGAAGGCGATCAATTAGCTAACAGGTATGTATGGGGTGCAGAACCAGTCCAAAACATGTTCCGGTCTCTTGATGGACCTGGTATCATTGTTGAGGCAGTAAATACGGGAAGAACTTTGAACATTGGAGATGTTCGCGATAATCCATTGTATATTGATGGTCTTATTGGGGTTCAGATGCTTTCAGAACTTGCTGTTCCTGTGGTGTTTGAGGGGAAAGCGATAGGGGTTATTAATCTTGAGACTGAAGTGCTTGACGCATACAGTGAAAATGATCAACAACTTGTGGAGACTCTTGCAGAGCATGTCGCATCCGCGTACTCAAAGATACAATATGATGAAAGGCTAAATGCATTACACAGTTTCTCCCTCGAACTTGGAGTCACAAAATCCGAAAACGAGATTATAGAAACCACTTTCCGCATCATGAGAGAAGTTCTACAGCTTCCAAACGCATCAATCCAGATTCTCAAAGATAATGCTCTAGTCACTGTTGGTGTTGACCTCCCCGAGTTCCAGGCAATGGTGTTTCCTATTGATGGAAAGGGTGTTACGGTTCGAGTTGCTAGGGAAGCACGTACTATACGTTTAGGTGATGTGCGTCTTGACCCTGATTTTGTTAAGGGGACTACTGATTCTCGTTCAGAGTTAGCGGTTCCGATTATGGTGGAGGATCGGGTGCTTGGTGTGTTGAATGTGGAGAGTGAGGAGCTTGATGCGTATAGTTCAGATGATGAGAGGATGATGGAGGTTCTTGCTCGGAACGTTGCGTCTGCGTTGAGCAGGGTTCATGCGGCGGAGGAGAAAGTGGAGCTTGAGAGGCAGGTTCTTGTTGAGCAGGTGAGGGTTGAGCAGGAGCAGGAACTTGGTGAGTTGAAGACCCAATTTATTTCTACGGCTACTCATGAGCTACGAACTCCAGTAACATCAATCCTCGGATACATTGAACTCATACTAGAAGACCCCAACAGAACCATAGCACCAGACATCAGAAATGACTTGAAAGTCGTATTCAGAAACGCAACCAGACTCGTAACATTAACTAACGACCTGCTGGATGTTCAACGGATAACCTCGGGAAGATTCGATATCCAGCCCAAGAAAAACGACATAGTATCCATAATAGGTGAGATACTTGAGGAGATGTCTCCGTTGTTCTCTGAGAAACAACAGGAGATTGATCTTATTTCTCCTAAAGAGGTGATGGTTGACTTTGATGAGACCCGGATTAGTCAGCTTTTCGTTAATTTACTAAGGAACGCTAACAAGTTCACACCAGCGGAGGGAAACGTCACGGTCTCTGTGGAACCCGGTGAGGATCATGTCCAAGTGTCTGTGAAGGACTCGGGTGTTGGGTTGAGTGAGGAGGATATTGGTAAGCTTTTTGTGCCTTTTCCTGGGATTAGGCATGGGCTTGGTGAATCTAGTACTGGGTTGGGGTTAGCTATCTGTAAGGGGATTGTTGATATGCATAACGGTGAGATTTGGGTTGAGTCAGATGGCCCAGGCAAAGGCAGCACCTTCATCATAAGGCTACCCTTCAAACAATAATTATTTTGCTTTATTTATCAATTTCTTAACTTTCATTAGAAAATCGTTTTTCATAAACGGTTTCTGAGCATAATCATCCGCCTGATTTTCATCCTGAAGCATCATCTTCGTACCAGTTCCAAGAGCACTGAAAAGCAAAATAGGTATACTCCGTAAACGACCTTCGTTCTTCATATCCCGTATCACCTCAAGACCATTCTTGTTAGGCATCATCACATCAAGAACAACAAGATCATAATCAGACTCACCCATCGACTCTAAAGCTTGGACCCCGTCCTTAGCAAGGTCTACTTTGTATCCTTCATTGGATAGAGTTCTTCCAACTAAAACACAAATATCTTCATCGTCATCAACAACGAGAATCCTAGCCAAAACTGATCAACTTAATGATACTGTTTTGTTCTATTCATAAGTTTTGGTGAGGAATATTGATTCGATTGGAAGGATTGCCTACAAGTGGTGTTGTGATATGTTATTCTGCGTGTTATAGATCGCATCTATAACACGCTCTTCTGCTTGAGTTGGTCGCTGCAGACCTTGAACTATAGAATACCTTGTTAGAAGGAGACATTTGATCAACACAGGAACACCAAGTGTGATGAAATACCTCCGAGTTTTACTAGCTACATATTGAGAAGAAGGCTCAGGTTGGAGATCAGGTAAACGCGCGTGCGTGTTTTGGATGAAAGATGTTATCAGGCGGTGTCCTTGTTTTTGTTTGGTGGTTTTCTGAACAAGCGCACCATGATAGGCGTAGTGGTCCTGCTTCTGGTAGGGTCTTTAGCTCTCAGTGTTCTGACAGGCCCAGATGAGGATAATGAAGGAGAGGTCACGTTTGACCCAGGAATCCAGGACAATGGGGTCTCAGAAGAGGAGACGCCAGAGACCCCGGTTGAACCAGATCCTGAACCGGAGGAACCTCCTGTGGTTGATGTTCCACCTTCATGCTACAAGATTCCAGCGGGGCCTGTAAGAAATAACTCGATACCTAGAATAATAGCGGTATCAAATGAGAGCACAGTCATCGACCCTGTTGAGATGTTCAACGCATCATCAGGGGATGGGTGGGCCCAAGTATACATGGAGATGATCGACACATGGTACGCCTCGAACTACAGGGCATTATTGGAGCCCCAAGGGAACGAAACCATTGATTTCACGGCATCCGAACCAGGAGTTTACAGGCTTCAGTTCAACAACTCACACCTGATTGAGGTGGAGGTGAGGAAGGAGATCCCACTAAAGTTGGATGTCAAGGGGGCGATTTTCGGGGACGTGTGGGACGAGCTAGGCTCACCTGAGTTCAACATAGCCCCGGAGGACTCGGAGTGCAGGGACCTTGTTCTGGGTCATGCAATGGAGGGGCCGTTGCGTGTAGGTGCAAACTGGGTTGGCGTTGTGCCGGCGTTGTTCTACACTCAAGTGCTTCCCTTTCCTGAGTTTGCTACTGAGGGAACTAAGCTATCACTTGCAAACGAGACATATTATGCCGCACTTGTTGACGCTGCTCACTCCAAAGGATTGAACGTGATGCATGTTGAACAAACGGCTCCATACTGGAACCTGACCCAGGACGATTATGACGCTTTGGAGTCCATGTGGTACGACCAGAAGTGGTCTGACGCTTGGTTCAGTGCATGGAAGAAGTATATCGTGCCCCGTGCCGAGATGGTGGAAAGGCACGGTGTTGAGATGTTTGTTCTTTATCTCTTCCCTGAGGGGGATACGTTCAAGGCGGAGGGGTACGTCGAGGGTTGGAGGGATATTATCGCAGGGGTCAGAGAGGTCTACTCGGGGCAGATAGCATTCAATGTGGTCAACGCGGATGAGAGGGTTCTACCACTTCTCGAAGATATCGATGTTTTACTCATCACCATTTTCCCCGGACTCTACAGCTCAGGAATTGATGATCTCGCGGACCCTACACCTGAGCAGATAGCCGCGATCACAGAGGGCTTTTTCAACGCACCAAGAGAGTACGTCGGAGGAAAGCTTCCTGTTTACTACGTGTTCTCTTCCACGAGCTCTGATGGGCAGAAAGGGGGTGAGGCCTCCGAGTGGAAATTGAGCACGGAGGGCCTTGATTTCAGGGAACAGGTGGTCTACTACGAGGGCGTGTTCAAGGCAATGGAGGACGAGGAATGGATAAACGGGTTCATCCCCGAGCGTTGGGACTATTTTGACCAATATGACCGGGTGGGTGAGTCATACGAGTCATATTATTATGATCACACCAGAGGGGCATCGCCCAGGTCAAAGCCTGCTGAGGACCTGATCAACCTCTGGTTTGATCTCCGATGAGCAAAGCGCCCGCGTAGTTTTATGACCAATATACTTGGACAGCATTGACACCATTTCTGATTCTCCTTCCCAATTAAAAGTAGAAGAGGAGGGGGAATAATGCCGCCGATATACCCTCACTCCTCGCGAAGAGCCCCCAGTCCCTCTCTTGTTCACCTATTTTTGATGTCATACATGTTTTCTAGCCCCAATTTGCCACCCACCATTTCAGCCTCTTTCGATGATGAATGGGTCGATATTTCGGCTTCTTTCGAGGAGCACGCTACCAGTCTATTCAGTCAGTGAGAGCATCCTCGGCAGCCGAAATGGGTCGATTCGTGCATACGAAATCCAAGAAAATCCTTATGATTCTATATAGACCACTATATTCTACATGGCTTAACAATATATTATATCGCCTTTCTTGAACCACATCAAACCAATACACATCGTAAATATAGAGGCATTAAAATGGCAAACCAAAAAAACAAATGGCACTCAAGGATTCCAATCATATCCAACGACAGAGCCAGACTAATAATCACACTCGCCCTAAGCATCTATTTCTTCATCTCAAGCCTAGAAGGAGTCAAACACGGATTCAAACTCATCTTCACAGAATGGCAAGGAAGCATACTAGCCATGATCACAGGAAACACAGCCGCCATCACAGGGCTTGCACTTGGAATGCTCTCAACAGCACTAGTCCAAAGCAGCAGCGCCGTCGTAGCAGCCACAATGGTCAGCATGTCAGGTATGGTAGCCAGCGGATTACCCATGGAAACGGCAATCCAGTTTGGCGTACCTATGGTTCTAGGAGCTAACATCGGAACAACCGTAACAAACACAATCGTCGCTTTTGGAATCGAGAGAGGAATGACAATGAAAGAGTTCAAACACACAATTCCAGGAGTAATTGTTGACGACGTTTACGAAGGCCTCACAATCGCAATATTCTTCACACTTGAGCTTACCACCGGTTTGATTAGCAAGATAGTCCTAAGACTGGGCGATTTCTATACGGAGGTTCTTCAGATGGAGACGATATTCGCATCTTTTGAGAACACAGTCATCGACATCATCATCGAGGAACCCATAATAAAACCTATGAAGAATTTCGTCGTCGGATATCTGGGCACACTAGGCGGGGGAGTGTTCATGTTCATTTTCTGGTTCCTAGTCATCATTTTCTCAATGGGATTGATCACAAAGGGACTGGAGAAACTGATCGAGACGGGATGGGAGGAGAAAGTAAAGGCGGCCTTCGAGAGTCCCGCCAAGGGTTTCCTCACAGGTTTTACCATTACATTCATTGTAGGCAGTAGCAGTATCGGGAGTAGTCTGGTTATACCATTCCTAGCAACTAGGGTAGTCAATCTAAAGACTGCTTATCCGTACCTTGTTGGATGCAACCTTGCTACAGCCGTGGATATGTCCCAAATCTATGGGTACATCGCTGGAGGAACTGTGGGGATGGTCCTAGGGTCAGCTCACGTGTTGTTAAACCTCATGGCGATTACACTCTGGTTCATTTCACCCCTCAGATTTGTACCCATCAGGGTTGCAGAGGTGCTTGGAGAAATGATCACTGAGAACGAGAACGCTATATACAGCCTATTTGCATGGGTTATAGCAGTTTTCTTTGCCATCCCAATTGGTATTATTTACATTCTATAGCAAGAAGTTGACTAGTGAACTCCATACATACTCACCTCGATTGGCACGGTACCAGCCTGTACCACACCCACCGCATTCCTCGGTAGCCGAATCTAGTCGATACATTCACCCTCGAGAGACAGCTACGGTACCCACCGATTCAACCAGTCAATCCCCAGCCACGGGTTCGATTCAGTGTGATTCCCATTCCCTTCAGAACACTGTTTCAGGGTTTCGGTGGGTGGGATCGAAAAACACTGCCAGTGTTGACCTTGCCACATCTCTTTTTTCTAATTCATAAGTAACGGAGCATTCTATATTATCCCCCGAATGAGTAAGGTCGAGAACCATATGACCAATTATGTATTCGTAGGAACTAGCCTTGATGGTTATATTGCAGGAAAAAATGGAGACTCGAATGGTTAAACGAGATACCAAACCCATCCAAATCAGATTATGGATACGCAGAGTTCAATGAAAACATAGATGCCATTGTGATGGGAAGAAACACGTATGAAGCAGTCCTCGGTTTCAGTGAATGGCCTTACGAGAAACCAGTATTTGTACTCACCAACACAATAGACAAAGTTCCAGAAAGTTTGGAGGATAAGGTAGAGATTGTCAAGGGCGACTTGAAGACACTTGTTACGATGTTAAAGAAAAAGGGATATGAGAATCTCTACATTGATGGAGGAAATGTTATTCAGAGCTTCCTAAAAGAAGACCTCATAGACGAGATGATACTCACACGGATACCTATTCTACTTGGTGAGGGCGTTCCTTTGTTTGGTAAACTGGAAAGCTATATGATGTTTACACTAGAAAAAACTGTCACCTATAATGATACACTGGTGTCAAGTCATTATATTCGATCCAAAGATGTGATTTAACTCGGGTTAGGGTCAAACCCCACGTACATTTCCTCCTCGAGTTGATTCGAAAAGCACTAACACAGATGGTTAGGTGGGTTCTGCCGTTTCCAACTGGGTCGATACTATTTCCCCACTGTCATCGGCACCATTACCAGTGTTTAGAGGCAGTTCCACGGGGTTATATGGCGAAAGAGGGGCTGTTGGGTCAGAAGAGTACAGGGTGGGCACCCCACGCGGGACGCACGCGTATTTGCAATTAGTTTAACCTCTCCAAGGAAAACTTTTCAGAATATTGCATATAGTATAATATAACTCATTATTAAGAGCCCCATAGATATCAATGGAGCTCTACAATATCTTTAACAATCCTTAGATGGGGTATTTGACCGTGTGTTAATATTTTGGTGGGCCACCGCAGCCACCTGGTGGGTCAATACAATAAAAAACCGTTTTCGATGGTATGCTGTGTAGGATGATGGTGTGCTGGGTGTAACCCATCTCCTGTATTATGCAGCATTTAGCTATGCAGGCTACCCGCGTCCCCTTGCAGGCGGGTATAGACGCCTATT
>JABIBQ010000025.1 GCA_018652685.1 Candidatus Bathyarchaeota archaeon | reverse complement strand
TTGGTTTGACTCTACCTGTTCTCTGCCAATGTTCGGCGTGCTCTGTGGTTGGCCGCGTAATAATGTCAACTCCGTAATCATCAGCTGTTTGTTCAATAATTTTTCGATGTGAGTTGGGTAAACCTCTAAGATCAGCGGGTCCTGATGCTTTATCGAACGAGTATTCATCTATACCAGGAGCTTGTTGTTTTCCTTTTCGCATCCTGTTTACATCGTCCCAAAGCTCCTCAGTGCTTTTTACCTGAATATTTCGTTTTAAACCAGGTAACGTTGGGAGGCCTTCCTTAGAGCTTTTCCAAGGAACTAAGTCTCCTACATTTGTGTTTAGCGTCTTGACAACAGGTTTTGTTAACCTAGTTAGATCTTTTACAATGATCTCAGCTGCTTCTGGGAAGAGATCTGCAAATACCCTTCCTCCATGCTTCCCTAGGAAACCTCCTATCTGTAAGACTGGACCAAGCACTTGTCCAATCGCTTCATCTCTAGCAAAGATTTTTCCAGCATGCATCAAAGCATCCCTTTCGCTGGCTCCGCTTTCCATCTTGTCCTTGACACGTAAAATGAACCCTCCAGGCTCATAGACAAACTCTGTGAGAGGAGTTCCTGTTAAAACGGTACTTCCAATTCCAAGCCCCATCCGAAGTAGAATAGATGAATATGAGGCGTTACCATCCGCATCTACATTCAATAATGCTTCTCTCACATTCAAACTGCCCCAATTTACCATCATGTCCTTTGTTTGGGTTGACCAGGATGGAATTTCGCTCTGTAGTAAATATTTTCCTTGAATATTACCCCGGGTTATTTTGTTGAGTTGACCCAACTTTGAAAGATCAAGGGTTCCGCCTTTTAGTTGATCCATTAATGCGTCGGAGGAAGACATGATGTCGCCTCCACCTTCTAACCAAAGTTTTTGCCCTTTCCCGAATAAATAGTATTGTTGGGTTCTTCGGATGTTGTGCCTAGCTGCTTTGAATATTTGTTGTCTGGCAACAAGATCTTGTGTTGATTCTCCTTTTCTACGTCGTTTGAGTTTTCCTGAGAGGAACTCTTTTTTGAACTCTGGAGACGCTCTCGCTAGTATTGCTGCAAAAGATGCGGCTAACGAGGCGGAGTACCCTCTTTGAATAAGAGCAGCATATATGCTTGGGCTATTTTGTAGGGTGTACATCAAGCCGCCTCCCTCTCGGATACCCCCATCATCAGCTGTCACATGAGGAACAATAAAGGAAACCACCGAAAGTACAAAGAAAAGTAGTAATACGCTATTCAAAGTACGAGACCTCCTTCCCCGTACAAACATGACCCCCAGCCCCACGACCGTAATCGCTAGTAAACCTCCTATGTAAAGTGGGTTGGTGGTGAGGAAAGACATCCATGCAAATCCGACAAAAGCCCCAAAAAGAGACATGACAGGTAATGAAACGTCTGTTCCATCTTCTGATCCCTTATTAAAAATATTTGAGATATCATTAAAACCCAAATATAACCCATGAACCATCAAGCTCTCTTCTTGAGACGCCAAAACACCGAACATCATCAACATCAAGCTGAGACTGGCACCGGGTTTAATCACCGTCAAACCAAGAATAAATGAGACCGCAAGTCCTCCGATTATTACGGGGAAGGCACTTGCTCCTGCTTTTTTCAGGTTCGAACCTATCCAACCTGGAGTAGTCACCAACTGTTTTAACGCTCCTCCAATGCCACGTTGTTTTACCACGCCTACAAACCACCAAAACAAGTAGGTTACTACAAAATAGAACATCATAACAAACGGACTTCCTCTCTGCCCATCGCTAAAAATTACACTACCTAGTGGCTGAACAGCGGTATCGCGGAGCCCATCATTTACCCATCCCAATAAAAACAAGTGAAGAAGGTTTCCGAGAACAGCACTGACTAACACAGAAACGATCATTGATTTGAACATTTTAGGTATCCCAGAAATCATTGACCTAACATACCATGCTATAAAACCAAGAAAACTAGTAGAACCTTCTTCAGCCAATATATATCACGTAATAAAAAAAAACACCAGTTCCACTATATAATATGTTAGAAGAATTCAATAATTATTGAACATTTATCACGCGCACGCGTTAGGTATTCCAAGTTTATAGGAGTCTTTGTGTCCTGGGCTCAACATCAGCGCAAAGATGGCGAGTCCCAGCAATACCGCCAGAGAGGGGAAGCCTGGAATTCCTAACTGTTCAAGCTGTTCAATAAAGCCAGTCTCGCCTCCATCTGTATCACCCTCACTAGTATCGTCATCACCGGTATCAATATCACCTGTCTCGGTCTCCTCGACAGTAATCTGAAACGAGTAATCAGCCTGAGGATCCAGATACCACTCGCCGTTCAGCATGTAAGGCACCTCCACAACATAGTCATAAGTCCCCGCTTCCATAGGCGCAGCGAAACTGAAGCTAATCGTCTTGGACCCATCACCGCTCAGAGTATCCCCTTTCTCCTCCACCACCGCACCTGACTGGGTATCAATGATGCTTGGCTTCGCATCAGTGGCTGTATCGAATATCCAGTCCAGCTTCACGTCAACGTTCACAGCCTCCCCGGTCGCCACAACTTGATCGAATGTCACAGCATCAACCAAAATCTCACGCCTGCCCAACTCCCTTATGCTAATATAGAAGGAATCGATAGCAACGCGCTTGTCGGAATAACTTTCCGGTCCAGCGATACCTGATCCTGTCTGCAAATACACGATCACATCCCACCGGCCATTCATGTCAGCGGCATCGGTGTTTTTGATGGGCATCCTTGACTCGATTTGATAGTCTCCAAAGTATCCGGTCCATCCTCCTGTTGATGCACCAAAGTCCTCGCTGAAATATAGCTCGCCTGTTGGGTTCCATATCTCGATTCTATGAGTTTCGGTTCCTGGTGGATTGAACCCAATTACCTTGATGTAGACTGCCTCACTATCGGGTGTGAACAAATAGACCGAGTCGTTGGTTTGGTCGCTGTCCCCTGAGTAATCGTAGGGTACGGGAGGATTGATGTATGGATAATCTGTCTGGGCGTATCCCCCAGGAATAAACAAGGAAGCGGATACTAATAGTAAGAGAAAATATCGGGAAGCCCTCATCGGAATCACAGAATTATGAATCAATTAATGCGTCTAAAAGTTTTTTCCCGCAATTATTTGGTCAGAAGGATCTATGGAACCATTCAATCGCACCCATCTTCATAGAAAACTCCACTCTTTACCATGGATTATTGAAAAGGTGCTGGGGATGGGAGATTAACACACCTTTACTAGTAAGCAGGTAAGTTTCTTACATGTTGTAAATATAAAAACGGAGATATGAGGTGCGTGGGCGGGTACATGCGGGTGAGAACATATCCCGATAAACTATATTTTCTCGAGTTTTTTTCTCGATTCTCAGAGGCTAATCTTAAACGTTTACTCGATTCTGTACATCCGACATAGGTGTAATTTAGGACAATGAGGAATAGGACACCCAAGAAAGTTCTAGTCGTTTCAATAATCTTCCTTCTATCTATACAAGCCGTGTACGGGCAAGAGGACTCGGATGATCTGCAAGGTGGTGGGCTGGATTTTAAGCCACCCAATGAAGTGGAACAGGTGGTCTCGGCGATGCAGCACGAGGTAGGCGCCGAGGAGCTTCCCTTTGATGTACTGGAGGTGGAGCCTGGATTCAAGGAACCGCTGTTCCTCAAGGTCGAGGATGCCAGGGAGGATGTTGAGAGGCTTTTCTATCTACTGGAGAACGGTTACGCAGGTTATGGATACTTTGAGGATTTGGGAGACTTTGAGGTATCCAAGGAGGGTATCATGGCTGAGCTAGATGGTAAGTATATCCTACAGCGCGGTGATTTATCGAAGATCATACATGAGCACCTTGGTTTCCTACATGACTCCCACCTTTCAATCGGGGACAATGGTTACGGGAAACACCATGACTTCTGGTACAGCAGCCATGAGGTAAGGCAAGACGCCCAAGGGTACAAGCTGGAACAGGATGGGGTTAATAGTCCCCTTGTCTCGGTGAACGGTGAAAGCCCAGATTTGTACCTTTTCCCTTCCATCAACTCCTTAGGGGATAGTGTGTTCCGCCTCGGTGTGCTATCACCCGAGCAAACGGGGGCGCTTGAAGTTGAGCTGGAGAACGTCGACGAGCCTCTACAAGTTGAGCTGGAGCGTTCAGAACGGGTTTCAGGGCCTCTTTTCTCGGATGAACTGGTTGGTGGTGTTCCTGTGGTCAAGATCTGGTCCTTCAGCGACCAACACAAGGAGTACATAGACCAGTTCCTTGCTTCAGCATCAAAGTACAAGGACGAGCCTTGTCTCATCGTTGATATCAGGGGTAACGGCGGCGGTAACACGGCATACGCGAGGGAGTGGGTCACAGGGTACACTGGTCACAACCCGGGCTCGATTCAGATCTACACCGAACTTGTGAGTGAGACAAGCATGATGGGCAGAGCCAATTATTTCTCGTATAATCTTCACCACTACCCGGAGCTTGAGGAACAGGGCTACAGCCAAAAGGCTGAAGGGTTTAGGGACCACGCCAAGGAGGTTGAGGAAGGCGAGTATCCTGCCTACTGGTCTCCCTACAATGTGCCTGTCGCCAAAGATATCCCCAGCAACAGGACACTCATAGTCCTAGTGGACTCAGGCGTAGGATCAGCCGCTGAGGGGTTCCTCTGTTACCTGCGACAGGTGGAGAACGTGGTGCTTTTAGGTGAGAACAGTGGTGGTGCCGTGATCTACGGCCAGATGACCATGCACATGCTCCCCAACAGCCATCTGCAGGTTCGTTTACCTATCACCCTCAACGTTTTCACTGACCTGGTTTACAGAGAGGAGAGGGGCTTCTACCCTGACATTTGGGTGCCTGCTGGAGATGCGGTGAACCACGCCGTTGCAGGGGTCCGCTCAGGGGCTATACCAACCAGTGATGAATACATAGACCATCTCTCATACGTTGCTTTTGTCCCCCAGACGCCCCCAGTGGAAGGGTTCGGTATGGTGGATCTTCTTCCGTATGCTCTTTTCCTGTTCTACGGGGGCCCCGTAGTCTATGTGAACAGGAAACGCGGCTGGAAGGCTTTTCTCGTTGGCAGTGTTTTCTGGGTCCTCGTTTGGTTCTTATTGGCCTCCAGGAACCCAATGTTGAGGAACGTTTTCCTCTCATCCGGGGTGGAGTACCTGTTGATCGCTTTGTACAAGCGGTGGAAGGACCTTCAGAACTAGATACCTGTCCGAATAATGCGCGCGCGACGAAAAAGGAATTACTCGAAAAGTATACGTGTGTTAATGACTTTTCCTTTTGTAAGTAAAAATATATTAAACGCCGGGTGCAGGACCGATTAATATGAAGACCAAAAAAGAGATAGTTGAGAACTGGTTACCAAGGTATACTGGGAGAAGCCTTGAAGATTTCACACCAGGGATACTGCTTACCAATTTCAACTACTATGTTGAACTATTTGGTAAAGAACATAATGTGGAACCAATCATGGAGGTCCCTATGCCAAATGCCTCCGCCAATGGCATCACCATAATAAATTTTGGAATGGGTTCCCCCAATGCAGCTACAATTATGGACCTACTAAGTTCGATCCATCCCAAAGCATGCCTATTCTTGGGCAAATGCGGAGGGCTGAAAAAGAAAAATAAACTTGGTGATCTGATCCTGCCTATTGCAGCAATCAGGAGCGAGGGAACATCGAATGATTATCTTCCACCCGAGATTCCGGCATTACCTGCGTTTATGCTGCAAAGAGCTGTTTCATCCTCCATAAGGGATTTTGGTCGTGATTACTGGACTGGTACAGTCTTCACAACAAACAAGCGGGTTTGGGAATATGATGACAGGTTGAAAAAATATCTTCAAAAAACACGAGCAATGGCTATCGATATGGAATCTGCTACCATATTTGTGGTTGGATTTTGGAATGAGATACCGACCGGAGCTTTACTGCTGGTGAGTGATCAACCAATGATCTCTACAGGAGTCAAAACTAGTGAGAGTGACAAAAAAGTTACGGAGAAATATGTCAGAGATCATCTTTTAATCGGAATTGACTCACTACAGAATATATTACAGGGCAGCAACTCAGTAAAACATTTAAAATTTTAACACGCGCCCGCGTTTATTACCAATTGAATTTCTCCTGAAGTGTTCCTCTCTTTTCCCTCATTAAAAAGACACCAATTAGTATCAAGCTACTAGTAAAATACCTCTCACTAAGAGTGGTTAAGATTGCGGGTTCAATTCTCGCCGGTCTCACCAATTCTCTCAGTAGCGACTCTTTTCCAATACTGACATATCACGCATATAGGTTTATGGTTAGTTTAAGAAGAAGGTGCTGGGGATGGGAGATTGACACACCTTTACTAGTAAAATGAAGTGCGCGCGCCAAGTGAGTTATTGAAGCTCTTTAAGGGCTTCATCTACTGTTGCATCATCGTGTATGATCCTATGGATTGCACGTACCATTTTCTCTGGACTCTTGTGGGTTGTAGTTGTCCTACCAAAGGCACCACCAACTCCTCCACCTTCCATTGTACCCTTTATCCACTCCAGAGTGTCACGGTCTGGTACAAGAGGACCGCCTAAGGCAACTATTGGTAAAGGACACCTTGAAGTAATCTTCTTGAAACTCTCAGGATCACCAGTGTACGATGTTTTAATCAAGTCCGCTCCCCTTGCCACCGCGTTCAATACTGCTTTCATAATTATATCGGGGTCATAGACATAGTTTCCACCCTCTGACCAAAAGGCGGTCATAGGAACCGGCTCATAGAGTAAAGGCATGCCCTCCTCCTCACATTTCATTGAGAATTTTTGAACTTCATCCCATGGGAAGGTGTTCTCGGGTCCGAAGTGGTGAACCTTTACTGCTGCGACATCCATCTTAACGGCAATATCTACGTACTCAGGGTCAAGTGGTACGTTCATGATAATAGGGATTTTTCCTGCGATCTTTGAGTGGTGAGTTTTTAGTATTCCTGATGTGACAATTAATGCATCTGCGCCTCCTCGGATTACTGCCTTTGTAATATCCACCCATCGAGCTTGAACCCTAATTGCTTCGTGAGGTATTATCAGTATTCTACCGTCATTTGGGAATAATCGCCCTAGTTTCATAACCTTGCCAATTGAACTCATGTATATTCCTTGCTCAAATGCATACTATTAATGAATATAACAATACCTAGATAGAATCCAAGGACATTCCTCGATCTTTGAGGAACGCTGTAACCTCATTGAACTCGGGTATACTTCGTCTACCACCTAGCTTCGTACATTTAAGCGCTGATACAGCGGTGCTAAACAAGGTTATCGTCTTGATATCCCATCCCTTGAGTAAACCAAATAGGTACGCACCATGGAAAACATCCCCTGCCCCAGTGGTATCCACAACATCAACATCATAGGCAGGAATATGGAATAGATCATCTTTGGTAACAGTGTAGCTTCCATTCTCGCCCTCTGTCTGAACGAATACCCTTGGACCCAGATCTAACACAGCCTCTCCAGCCTCATATACGTCCTCGATCCCCGTAAGCTGATACGAAAAACCAGATCCACATATTAGTAAATCGACGAGAGGGACAAGGTTTCTTATAGTTTCTGATATTGGTTCGCTGGTCTTTGAGCCATCCAGCATCACTGTTTTTCCAGCCTCACGCATCCATCGAGCAGCCTGAGCAGCTGCTTCAGGATACGTCCCATCCAGATGTAGAAAATCAGCCGAGGTGATGTAATCCTTGTCCAACTCCTCAACCCGCAATGGATCTGAAAGATTACCCTTTTCCCAGCTAAAAACCCGTTCACCGGACTCCGAGTTAACACAAACAAGGACAACATTACGCTCAGGACCTTCCCTTACCAGCATCTTGCTCGTGTCAACACCGGCATCATTGAGTGAACGAAGTTTCAGTTCACCCGCCCAGTCAGTACCATAGAGACCAATGAAGCCTACACTTGCACCTAACTTGCATGAGGCAGAAACTCCAGTACCAGCTGGCCCACCACCATCTATACCAAACTCATCCACTACAACTCCAGCTTCCCATGTCGGCATATCCTCTAGCCTAAATAGAACATCTAAAGTTGACAGCCCTAGACCGATTATCTCTGGTTGGCCCATGGATTACACCTTCTTGAAAAGTACAGGCTCAATGTTATCCTATTAGTATCAATGGAAACCATATTTGATATCTCCGCGCGACTTTCCAAACAAAGATGCCTAAATACTAAACTCATCTGTTATTATGAATATGAGTAATGATTCACACAAACCTCCAAAAAAGATTCCATTATACCCGCTACGTTTCAAGGAAATATTACGAAACTACAGTTTTGGCAACCGAAACCTAGTTAAAATATTCAATAAACAAGGCTTGCCTGAGGATCACAGGATAAGCGAAACATGGGAGGTATGTGACAGACCAAATGAGTCGAGTGAGATAACCAATGGACCACTTGCAGGATATACTCTAAATGAATGTATACATACATACCAAGAAAAGTTACTAGGAACTGAGATCATAGAAAAGACAGGGCTTCGTTTCCCTCTACTGATCAAATTCCTTGATGCGGCCACTACCCTATCTGAACAAGCACATCACTCAGATGAACTCGCTAAAGCCCAAGGTCTGGATGATCCAGGTAAAACTGAAGCATGGTATATGATCCATACAAGCGAAGATGCCATAATACAATGCGGAAACAAAGAAGGGCAAACCATCGACAGCATAAGAAAATCATTGTGGAACGAGAAAACAAAGGAGACAATGCGAGACTATACCGTGAATTCTGGAGACGCTTTCCTGTTATACGCCGGTACGATGCATTACACTGAGGGTGGAGTCATCTTCTATGAGATCATGCAGAACTCAGATGTGTACATACCATTGAGCTTTAGAAGTTCATCAGAAAAAGGTGAAGAGCTTGATAGACTCCGAAACAAGTCCATGGAAGGTGTGCACATTGAGGACGGGTTCGACTGCAAGACTAGGCCAATAACCATTGATCACGGGAGCTACAGCCACACGTATCTACTAGCATGTGAATATTTTTCACTTGAACGAATCGATTTTGAAACAAAATACAAAATAAATACTGATAATTCCAAGTTCTTCGTATTCACCGCTTTAGAAGACAAAATGGAGATAATTACAAGTAAAACAACAACCAAGTTGGCTCCTGGACAAACTTGTTTAATTCCAGCAAATACAGGCGAAATATGCTTCAAAGCTAATACTAAAGCATCAATTCTAAAGGCATACGTACCAAATCTCCAGAAAGACATTATCAACCCCCTACGACTTGAAGGCATTCAGGACAAAGAGATCTCCTTACTAGGTGGAATCACCGAGTTAAACCATCTAGACAACTACCTTTGATAACCCGCACTCACACACCTGTGAATCCTTCATTTATGGCATTTTTTGCGTTTAGCAGTGATTAATTGTCTTATATCCTTCTAGAGTATATTGATAACTTCCAGAACCTATCCGATAATTATACGGTATTTTGTACGATATTTTCTGTATCCAATACCTTCGAGTAGGGTTTTCAACAGAGAATCGTGAAAAACCAAGATCAAGGGCCATTTTTTCAATAAATAATACATAAGATGTGCCTATACCCCTCCCTCTAAAAGGATCGTGTACGTTGAGATACTCCCAGACAAACAGATTCTTACTAAATAGCAGTTTGAAATTGAATTCAGTATCCCTCCAAAGCTCAAAACTATCATTATGTTTGGGTGATAGCTTTTTATTCAAAACGTGAACTTTGATTCCACCTGAAATATCTTCAATTTTGATCTTATGTGGGGCATCATAGTCAGGCATCTGTGTTAAACATGATTCAACATGAGATATGTCTAAAGTTGATATTGGTCTTGCTTCATCGATCTCTCTCTGTAATATCAAACTCAATGCTTTCAATATCCTAACAACTATATTTTCCCAGTTCGGCTCATCTTTCAGACCAATAAATTCATTGATGAGCCTAATTGAAATATCATCATATCCAAGAGACACCAATTCACGAGGATTGAAATCAATCACAATATCATCAATAATATTTTTTATTTCAATTTGAGACCCTCTTTCACTATGATAAATATAATGAGTATGAAGATTATTTCCAAGATTTTTTTCCATCAAGACGTGACTAAGTCTCTTGTTCAACATAGATTATGAGTACGGTCAATTTTTTTAATGTCTTCGTTGAAAAAATTTGGAAAAAACCAATATTCTGTTGCAAATAAACACAATCTTCAAGAAAAACTCCAGTCTCAACCGTGGATTGTGGAAAAGGTGCTGGGGATGGGATTTGAACCCACGCTCTTTATCCGGCTATGGCACTGGTGCCTTTAACCTCTGGATCATGAGTCCAGCGCATTAGCCAAGCTATGCTACCCCAGCTCTTCTCCATAAAATAATGAACTAGGATTTAAAGTCTGGCGTCGCTGCGGGAATAAATTATTCCGCGACAAGTTTTGGCCTAGTTACCGCAACAGGGACGCCTTTCATGGTATAAACTCGTGGCGTCAGCATGTTCAACGCGTTCCCCAGACTGTAAGTCATGATCCCTGCAGTGTTCGCGACGCTCAACGCATCGTTCTCGCCCGTCCTGCTGATGGGCTCCACGATATCACCGATTTGGACATCTGTCCCGGTTAAGTCTACCAGGAAATGGTTTACCGAGACAGTGCCAAGCACTGGTTTGATCTCGTCGCCAACGCGTACTTTCCCTTTCTGGGTCAAGCCTCTCGGGAAGCCATCATAGTATCCAACGTGAACCGTCCCCACCCTTGTCCGCCTCTCGGCCACGAATCGCCGACTATAAGTCAAGGATTCGCCCGTCTCGATGAACTTAACATGCTCTACCCTAGCCTTCCAGCACAACGATTGTCTCAGAACGATCCCATGCCCTTTGTCACCGTCCTCAGGATAGAATCCCAGAAGCATCAACCCAGGCCGGGTTGCATCAAGGTATGTGTAGTCATTGTGGAACAAGGAATTGCTGCTTGCGATGCTCTTTGTGCCAACGTCTATGCCCTTGGCGTTGGCGGTTACCTCAGCGTCAAGCATCCGCTGCACCTGTTTCCGGTCAAGCTCGTCGTTCTCACTCATTGTACTGAAGATGCCCTCGATACGGAGGTTCTTTAGCTTTGATACTTCCTCGATGAAGTCATCGGCCTCGTTCCAGCGAACTCCGACTCTTCCGAGTCCAGTGTCGATCTTAATCCAGATGCCGATTGTTTTCTCTAGCTTCTCGGCTGCCTCGTTCAGCTTCCTCGCGGGTTCTGACTGGTAGATAGTCTGGGTGATTTCTTGCTCAACCACGGTGCTGTACTGGGCATCGCTGAAAAGAGGATCAATACTGATGATGCCCACATCCAGCCCCGCCTCCCTGAGCTGCAGAGCCTCATGGAGCTTTGCCACAAGAACACGTTTGATACCCTTGCCCATCATGTAGGCGACCACCGGGACCACACCGTGGCCGTAGGCATTGGACTTAACGCATGGGACGATCTCCCCGCCAGTCCTCTCCCTCGCCTGGTCAATGTTGTGCCCGATGGCATCCAGATCTATCTCGAACCATGACTGGAAGCCCTCGGTCATCCGGGTAATAACGTCTGCCGCTGGCTGTGAATCAAAATACGCGCTCATACAGGGTATGAGCCTAGGCTGGGATTTAAGTTTAAAAGAGGAAGGCTGGCGGAGGACTCCACTTAGTAATGGGGCTCGTCGTGATAGCCATTATCCGTTCAATCTCCAGCTCCTGATCTGGTAGCACGAACGTGATGGCTGTTCCTCGTTTGCCTGCCCTAGCAGTTCTCCCTACCCTGTGGAAGTACATATGGGGGTCATCGGGAATATCGTAGTTAATGATGTATGGCACGTCATCTATGTCAAGCCCCCTCGCTGCCACCTCTGTGGCGACGAGCAACTCAAACCTAGCCTCCCTAAACCCTTCAAGAACGGACTGACGTCTTGCCTGAGAATAGTTCCCCGAGATAGCCTCGGCTGGTATCCTCTCTCTACTGAGGAAAGACTGCAACCTGTCAACGGTGTGCTTTGTCCTGCAAAACACAATTGCCCTGTCCACCTTGAAGTAATCGATAACCATCATGAGATTCTCCATCTTCTCGTGGTGGGACATCAACATATAGTACTGTGTGATATCGATATTCCCGATCTCGTCCCTGCTCATGTTCACCTCGACGTATTCAGGGATGAACCGTGCGCTAAGCTGCATTGTCCGCTCGTCGAACGTTGCGCTCCAGAGGGTGATCTGGGGATTCTTTGATAGCTGGTTTAAGAGGAACTCAATATCCTCGAAAAAGCCCATGTCGAACATCCTGTCGGCCTCGTCAAGGGCCGCCATCTTGACGTTCCTGAGCTCCAAGTTGCCCCTCCTGATATGGTCGATTAGCCTTCCGGGGGTGCCAACCACGATGGTTGGGCCCTTCCTGAGCTGGTCCACCTGGGGGCCAATGGCTACGCCGCCATAGATTGAGATGGCGTACGAGTCCATGTACTTCGCGTAAGAGTTGATGTCATCTGTGATCTGCTGTGCCAGCTCCCTAGTGGGGGCGATGACGAATCCCTCGACGCTTCCTGAATTTGGGTCAAGCATCTCAAGCATGGGGACTCCAAAGCTGGCGGTCTTTCCCGTACCGGTCTTGGCCTGTCCTACCACGTTTTTCCCCTCTAGCATGACGGGGATGGCGTTCTCCTGTATGGGGAACATGTCGTCGAACCCTAGGTCCTCAAGAGCTTCTAAAATCTCGTCTCGTAATGGCAATTCTATGAATTTCATGTTAATCGTGTCGCTGAATGCTAAATCCTTTCACGTTACGTGAGGGTGCATTTAAAGGGTATCTATGATAAAAAACCGCGTTTTTGGACTCATTACACAACTTCAATAATTCTATAAACACAGGAAACTGGTTACTTTCCATGAACCAGTTGAAGTTCGATATCATCATCAAGAACGGGAGGGTCATGGACGGCTCGGGGAACACGTGGTACCATGCGGACGTTGGCATCAAAGGCAGCAGAATAACGGAGATAAACGACCTCAGTAACGCGACTGCCAGCCGGGTAATCAACGCAAAAGGCATGATCGTCGCACCAGGGTTCATAGACATCCACAGTCACAGCGATTACCCAGTCCTCATCGAACCCGAAGTGCACAGCAAGATCAGGCAGGGGGTCACCACTGAGGTGATAGGCAACTGCGGAAGCTCTGCGGCACCCATGAACAAGATCCTCAGCGAATACCGTGAAAAGTACGATAAATCCCAATTAGGCGAGAAGTTCGCGTTCAGCTGGAACTCAATGAAGGAGTACCTTGACATAATCCGCGTCAAAGGCGCCAGCTTCAACATCGTTCCCTTGACAGGTCACGGCACACTCCGCCAGAACATCATAGGCAACGACAACAGGGCACCCACCGGGCCTGAGCTCAACGATATGAAGGAGCTCCTTACACGGTCACTAGATGAAGGGTCGTGGGGGCTGTCAACTGGCCTCATCTACACCCCAAACCTGTACGCGAAAACTGATGAGATCATCGAGCTCGTCAGGATACTTGAGAAATACGATGGGCTATACACCAGCCACATCAGGGGAGAGGGGGACACCCTTATCGAGGCCCTGGAGGAGGCCATCTCAATAGGCAAAGAGACCGGCGTCAGTGTACAAGTATCACATTTCAAAGCATGCGGCAGCAGGAACTGGGGAAAAACAGAGGACACTCTAAAAATGATACAGGACGCTCGGGATAGCGACATTGATATCACGTTCGACCAGTACCCATACATCGCGTCCAGCACGGGACTAGCCTCGATACTCCCACCATGGGCCCATGAAGGCGGCGCGGAGAAGCTGCTCCAGAGAATCAGCGATTCGGAGACACGGGAGAAGCTAAGGGCAGAACCAACAGAGGAGATGGAAGATTGGACACGGATACTCATCGCCCACGCCGCCAACAACCCAAAGTACGAAGGAAAAACGGTCCAAGAGATAGCTGACCTGGAGAAAAAGACATCTTTCGACGCCATGTGTGACCTCTTGCTGGCAGAGGACGCCCAGGTCATGGTTATCCTTTACGAGATGTGCGAGGAGGACGTTCAGAGGGTCATGCAGGACCCCAACGGCATGATCGGTAGCGACGGTAGGGCCATGTCCCCGGACGGGGTGTTCGGGGGAAGCAAGTTCCACCCGAGGTACTACGGGACGTTCCCCCGTGTGCTGGGATACTATGTCAGGAAGGGCGTCATTAGCCTGCAGGAGGCGGTACGTAAGATGACAAGCGCCCCCGCCCAGCGCCTCGGCATCAAGGACAGGGGGCTCATCAAGGAGGGGCTAAAGGCGGATATCACCGTGTTCGACCCTGATACAGTGAAGGACGAGGCAACGTTCATCGACCCCCACATGTACGCCACAGGCATCCCATACGTCATCGTGAACGGAGTTGTGGTCATCGATGATGGGGAACACACAGGGGCATTACCGGGTACACCCCTCGTCAGACCCACAACCTAACCCCGAAACATCAAAACCCGGAAACGGGTAGACCACGACTGGATCAGCAGGCTTTATCTGAAATTGGTTTGTGATACGGTCACCGTCGTCTAATCCGGCCCCTGCAGGTAATCCACGACTTTTACGACTTTTCCTTGCCTTGTGTAAACCCTGGGAACGCGTCGAGAGATGCCTGAGACAACCTCGTCGGGTATCGATCCCATCCACCCTGCAACATCTTCGACCCTTGGCTCACCTGATAGCCCGTCGCCGAACAGGGTGACCGTGCTTCCCCGAAGAGGGTTCTTCAGACCTGTGAGATCAACCATTGATTGATCCATACATACTCGCCCGATCACGGGGGCTCTAACTCCCTCGACCCAGACCTCGGCTTTATTGGACAGGATCCGGCTGTACCCGTCGGCGTACCCCACTGAGAGGCTCCCTATGATGCTCTCACTCTCTGTGGTATAGGTGAGTCCGTAGCTGATACCGGTACCAGGGGGCACTGTTTTCACGTGAGTGACCCTAGTTTTGAAGGACATCGCTGGCTTGAGCACAAGTCTATCCCGCGGCGCGTCCCCTGATGGGTAGACGCCGTACAG
>JABIBQ010000055.1 GCA_018652685.1 Candidatus Bathyarchaeota archaeon | reverse complement strand
CGGTGAGTTCCTGAGGCGGCTGGTAGCACGAGAGGGCAGCGTCAAGGGCAGGATCAAGACAAGTGACAAGAACCATGACGTGTCCACGCACAACGTAATAGCCGACCTCAACGGAACCGGGGACAGCAAGGAGTACGTTGCGACAGGAAGCCACTACGACGCACACGATATCTCACCAGGAGCATACGACCCCGCGTCCGGCTGCGTCATGATGATGGAGATGGCCAGGGCGCTGGCGTTGTCAAAGAGAAGTCTCAAGCGCAGGATTCGTTTCCTCTTCTTTGGTGCTGAGGAGACGGGGCTGTTCGGCTCGTACAATTATACGGAGACCCACGAGTCTGAGCTGGCTGATTGCAGGTTCTATCTGAACCTGGACTGCGCCGGTGGGCCGGGTAAGAAGGGTATAAAGTTCCACGACTACCCCGAGTTGACTGAGTTCACCAGGCGGGTGGAGGAGGAGATCAACAGCGAGGTGCCCACCTCCCAGGGTGTCAGTTCGGCCAGCGACCACTGGCCTTTCTTCCTTAAGGGCGTTCCCAGTGGGGCGGGTGACGACCCGTCAAGGCCCATGGGTACAGGTGACAACTTTATCCACACAAAGTACGACACTCTTGACAAGCTCAATGTCGAGGACATGAGGCGGGGTAGCGTCAACTATGCCAGGTTCCTGCTGAGGGTGGCCAACGCCGAGACATGGGATGTCAAGAGGAAGACCCCTGAGGATATTCAGGAGACCATCAGGAAGCTGAACATGGGAGACGCTATAGCTGTCAAGAATAAGGTGTACGAGGTCGTCGCCGGGTGGGATGACTTGCATCCTGATACTGTTGAGTGGTTGAAGAAGGGGCCAGGTTAACCAATGATCCCAGTTATCGACCTTGAGAAGAAGATTAAGGCCATAGAAAAGCCCTGGAGCCCCGTTGACGTGGCGTACCTCAACGACCAGGTCATACGGGCGGCGGTCTTCCACGGCGATTACCATTGGCATAAGCACGATGGCGAAGACGAGCTGTTCCTCGTGTACCGTGGCGAGATTATAATACAGGTAAAGGGCCAGGAAATCATCGAGCTCATGGAGGGGCAGTTATGCGTCATCCCCAAGGGAGTTGAGCACAAGCCTGGGTCAGATGAGCCCAGCATCGTGCTCATGTTTGAGCCCTCTTCCCTCAAAAGCACGGGAGATTAGTCTCCTTTTACTATTTTTAATCCAAATCAGGTAGGATTGAAGGTTTTATATCCACAATAGCCGGTTCTATTGACGGAGATAATTTTGACTAATCCATACCTTAAAGTTGACAAGAAGATCGTGGCGGAGGTCTACACGAGCTCCGAGACCATGGACAACTTGAAGATCCTGTGTGACGTCCACGGCAGCAGGTTTCCTGGCCTACCAGGGGACAAAAACGCCGTTGACTATATCGTGGGGAAGCTCAAAGAATACGGCTGTGAGAACGTCCACGCCGAGGAGTTCACCATCGCGGGTTGGAATCGAGGGCCGGCTACACTTGAAATCGTGAGCCCCATCAAGAGAAGCTTTGACGTAATCAGCCTGCCCCACAGCATTGGCGCAGAGGTCGAGGCAGAGCTTGTTTTCATAGGGCCAGGGGCCATCCCGGACTACGACGAGGAGAAGCTCAAGGGCAAGATCGTGATGGTCACCTCGGCGACGCCCTCAGGGATGAAGAGGTTCTTCCACCGCAGCGAGAAATACATGCGTAGCGTAAAGGCGGGTGCGGCGGGCTGGGTATTCATGAACCACTATCCGGCGTACGGTCCACCCACGGGTGGCATCAATCCTGTAATCCCCGCCATCGGCATCTCGTACGAGGACGGTTCCTTCATCGAGCGACTCATCGAGAGGGAGGGCAAGGTTGTGGCCAGGATCAAGACAACTGATAAAAATGTTGACACGCCCACGTGGAACGTCATCGCCGATGTCGTGCCTGACAACATAGTTGACGACGAGTACATCTGCGTCGGGAGCCACCTAGATGGCCACGACATTAGCCAGGGAGCGGTAGATCCCGCATCAGGGGTAGCGGTTGTCATGGAGATCGCCAGGAACTTGGTCAAGGTCAAGGACAAGCTCAAGAGGCGCGTCCGGTGCATGACATTCGGAGCCGAGGAGATCGGCCTCTACGGTAGCTACTACTACGCCAAGGCCCACGAGGCGGAGCTCGACAAGTGCAGGTTCATGCTGAACCTGGACTCCGCGGGTGGCGGAGGCAAGAAGGGGCTCAACATCCACGACTTCCCCGCCATTGACGTGCTGATTAAGAAGTGGGAGAAGGAGATGGTGGCGGAGATCCCCACCAAGCAGGGCGTCAGCCCGTACAGCGACCACTGGCCATTCTTCCTCAACAGCGTGCCGTGCGCGTCCAACTCCGACCCCACCGCCACCAGGTCAGGCAGGGGCTACGGTCACACCAAGTACGACACTCTTGACAAGGTGGATATTAAGAACCTCCACCTAGCATCGGCCAACCACACCCGGATTCTGTTCAGGGTGGCCAATGAGGGGGGCTGGAACCCAAAGAGAAAGACCAAAGCCGAGATTGATGCATTCATCAAAGAGCAGGGCTATGACCGGACCATCGCCCTGGCCGACGAGATGAGGCAGTACATTAAGGACAACTACAAGGAAATCCACCCCGAGACCATGGAATGGATCAAGCGGGGCGGGGCCTGGTAGGCTCCCTTTTTTCAACTTTTAACCACTTTTTCTATTAGCACGTTTTCATCCAGCCGATACCACTCTTCTCCACAGGGTAGCACTCATTTTTTTCGGGTTAGTACCAGTGGCAGGAGCGGATTTTTTCCCCCTTATGTCAGGTTACTTGACACACGAAACTCACCTCAATGTTTTTCTAGAATTAACGACCCACATATACCTGAACCGGGCTCCCACTGCCAGACGATTTCTAAATAAGCCAGCGACACCTATTCTCTGGGCATGAATGACAGGGAGCGAGCCCACGAGGTGATCAGGAGGCTGGAGGAGGAGTACCCCAGCGTCGAGGGAACCGAGCTGACTCACCATACACCGCTGGAGCTACTGGTGGCAACTGTGCTATCCGCCCAAGCCACGGACACACAGATCAACAAGGTGACCAAGGAGCTTTTCAAGAAATACAAAACTGTAGAGGACTATGCCGGCGTCCCACGGGAGGAGCTGGAGCAGGATATCAGGTCATCTGGCTTCTTCAGGCGCAAGGCAGACGCCATCCAGACCCTCTCGCAGACCCTGATAGACGAGCATGACGGCCAAGTCCCAGACAACATGAAAGACCTGGTCAAACTCAAGGGAGTTGGTAGAAAGACAGCCAACATAGTACTAGCCGGTTCCTTCGGTAAGATAGTGGGCATCGCCGTCGACACCCATGTCCACAGGCTCAGCAGGCTCTTGGGGCTCAGCGACCAGAAGAATCCCGTCAAGGTTGAGCGGGAGCTCATGGAGCTGTTCCCGCAGGAGAAGTGGTGGGCAGTCAATTACATGCTCATAACCCACGGTAGGAGGGTCTGTGACGCCAAGAAACCCAACTGTGAAGGATGTTTGCTGACCAATCTCTGTCCCTCGGCGTTTACCTTCAAGCGCGCGCTTGTTCGATAGTTTTTTGTTGATTCGAACATAATTATATCTGATACATCTTGGACGAAAAGACATGCTGTGAGCCCAAGGATATTTCGGGGTTCACTGATGGAATGGAGAAATATTCTGGATACTACGCCTTATACTGGGACGAGAAAAAGGGCAAGATCTGGCTTGAGGTCGACAAGTTCAACGAGGAGTTTCTCTACTATAGCAGCCTGAAGGCGGGAGTCGGCAGCAACGACATCGGGCTTGACAAGAGTCAGCTGGGCGACAAGAAGGTGCTCAGGTTTGACCGGATCGGGCCAAAGATACTGCTGACTCAGGTGAACTATGATTACCGGGCGGTGAGTGATAACCCCAAAGAGGTCGAGGCAGTCGATGACGCGTTCGCCAAATCCGTCATCTGGGGCTTTGAGGTCTCGGCTGAGGAGGATGGCAATGTGCTGGTTGACGCGACGGGCTTCTTCCTGAGGGACGCAAAGCACATCGTAAACAGGCTCAAGGACAAGGAACAGGGCGATTACCAGCTGGAGGAGACGCGGTCAGCCATCTACCTCCCGGCGACAAAGAACTTCCCGAAGAACACCGAGGTGGAGGCGATACTTACCTTTCAGGGTAAGAACACCGGTGAATGGCTCAAATCGGTGTCCCCTGACCCCGAGGTGGTTACCGTCAGGGTCCATCATAGCCTAGTCCAGTTACCTGATGACGGCTACGTGCCGAGAAAGTTCGATATCAGGAGCAGTTACTTCGCAATAAAGTACAATGATTATGCCACGCACGTGAAGGATTCTGTTGAGAAGAGGTTCATCTCCAGGCACAGGCTCAATAAGAAGGATCCGTCGGCAAAGGTTAGTGAGGCTGTGAAGCCCATCGTCTACTACGTTGATCCTGCCGTCCCTGAGCCCATCAGGACAGCATTGGTTGACGGGGCCACTTGGTGGAACATTGCATACGAGGCGATCGGGTATAAGGATGCATTCAAGGTGGAGATTTTACCAGACGACGCGGATCCCATGGATATCAGGTACAACATGATCAACTGGGTGCACAGGAGCACTAGGGGCTGGAGCTACGGTATGACTATCAGTGATCCCCGTACCGGCGAAATCATCAAGGGCAATGTTTCCCTTGGAAGTCTCAGAATCAGGCAGGACTTCATGATCGCCATGGGTCTCATGGGCGAGTACGGCGAGGCCGTGGACAACTCCGAGGAGGCGTACCAAATGGCGTTAGCCCGTATCAGGCAGCTGAGCGTCCATGAGGTAGGGCATACCATAGGGCTAGGTCACAACTACGCTAGCAACCTCAACGGTAGGAGCAGCGTCATGGACTACCCAGCGATGTGGGTCAAGGAAAAGGACGGGAAATTGGACCTCTCCGATGCATACGAGACAGGGATAGGTGAGTGGGACATCGTCAGCGTAAACTACGGCTATCAGGACTTCCCTGAGGGAGTTGATGAAAACGCCGAGCTCGACAAGATACTCAATGATGCCTTCAGTAAGGGGCTGTTTTTCCAGCCAAGCAGAGACGCCGGACCGGGAAGCCCTAGCCCGTACGCGGCTTACTGGATCAACGGAGTTGATCCGGTTGATGAGCTAGACCGTATGATGAAAGTGCGGAAGGTCGCCCTTGACAGCTTCGGTGAGCACAGAGTAAAGTACGGAACGCCTCTTGCAAGGCTTGAGGAGCCGCTGGTTACGACATACCTGTTCCACAGGTTCCAGATGGATTCGGCGGCAAGCGTCATCGGCGGACTTTACTATCACTACAAAGTTAGAGGAGATGTCCAGGCGCACCCAACTATAGTGCCAGCAGATAAACAGTACGCGGGAATCGTGGCTATGCTTGATACTGTCAAGCCCTCTGCTCTCGCGTTACCCGAGGCGTTGAGGGATATCATGCCTCCGCGTCCACAGCACTTCAACCACCACAAGGACCTGTTCCCGGGAAAGACGGGGTTGACATTCGATGCACTAGCGACGGCGGAGACCGCTGCCGGACTGAGCGTCAGTGTCCTCCTTCACCCTGAGAGAGCGGCGAGGATGGTGGAGTACCACGCCAGGGACCCAAGCGTTCCCGGACTGGTGGAGCTGATAGACAAGGTGCTGGATGCAACCTGGTTAACGACGTATGATGATCCATACCATCAGGAGATCCAGAGGATGGTCAACAACATCGTGCTTTACTACATGGTGGAGCTTGTGAAGAACAGGGAGGCACCGGCAATCGTCAGGAGCGTCGCCCTTTACAAGCTGCATAACCTGAACGCCAAGCTTGAGGACATTGAGACCGAGGACGAGCTCACGTTGTCCCAGCACTGGTATCTTGACTCGGTGCTTGAGCTACTGGAGGAGAACCCGGACGCGGTCAACCTGACCCCACCGGCGAGACCTCCTATGGGCGCGCCCATCTAACACCCTTTCATTGCTTACTTTTATCTAAATCGTCGCATACTTCTCTACATGAGTGTCGTCAAGTTACTTGAGGACGAGGATTTCGAGGAATATGCTAGGATGAGCCTTGAGGCGTATCCATCCATGTTCACAGGTTTCAATGCTGAGCAGAGCGCGGCCTGGGTTAAGCGTATGAAAGCTCAGCAGGACGAGATGGGAGTGGTCCAGTATGCCGGATGTTTCAGGGATGAAAAGCTTGTCGGCGCGATGAGGATGCACAGATTTGAGATGAATATTCACGGCAAGATCATCAAGGTGGTTGGCGTCGGGAACGTGGCCGTTGATCTTACCCGGAAGAAGGAGCACGTTGCCAAGGAGATGATGGAGTACTACCATCGGTGGGGTCTCGATAACGGCGCATCGTTCGCCATTCTGTGGCCTTTCAGGCCAGATTTCTACGTAAAGATGGGGTACGGGTACGGTAGGAAGATGAACAAGTACATGGTGAGGCCGGATGACCTGCCCAGGGGCAGTAAAGAGGGGGTCCGATTCATGAACTCGGATGACATTGATGCCCTACACGCATGCTTCAACGAGTATGTCAGGGATACCCACGGTATGGTGTTGAAACCAAAATCCTTCTATGCGCGGCTCTTCCGGAGATACAAAGTCGTTGGTTACGAGAAGGATGGAGCTGTCAGAGGCTTTATTGCATTCAAATTCAGGAAGCTCCATGAGAATCACTTCTTGCTTCAGAACATCCTAGTCGAGTACCTAGTCTACCACGATAGAAAAGGGTTCATGAGGCTCCTCTCCTTCCTCCAGACCCAGCTGGACCAGGTGGAACAAATCGAGTTCACAACCATGGACGACGATCTGCATTTTATCCCCCATGACCCAAGGAACGGTGAGCCTCACATCTTCTTCACCAGTCAGGAGAGCAACGTCCAAGGAGTGGGAATGATGTACCGTGTGCTCAATATGGAATTACTGTTCAAGAAACTAGCTTCTCACAACTTCAACGGAGTTGACATCAAGGTCCGGTTCAATGTGGCAGACAGCTTCCTGACTGAGAACGACGGATCGATTGTGGTTCACTTCATCAACGGGAAGGCCATGCTTGGACAAATGGAGTTTGACGTTGAGATTGATATCAACGTCGAGTGGTTCAGCAGCCTTGTCATGGGTGTAATTGACTTTGAAAAGCTCTGGATGTATGGGCACGCGGAAGTCTCTGATGAGTTTTACGTGGGAAAGCTTGATAGACTGTTCCACGTTGCGAAGAAACCCGAAACAATCGAGGAGTTTTAATCAGGCTCCCTTTTATTATTGACCATGTCGTGGTTCACGCTATCCGGTGCTATATTTCTCAATGGTGTTTTATTGGCCAGTGCCGCGGGGGCTTTGGGTCTTAATTACCGGAAGAACAAGGTATTCAACACGGGATTGGCGGGAATTGTATATCTCGGTACCCTGATATCTGATATTTTTGGTATGTTGTTTCTCGTGAACCCGTACTGGAGCCTGCCCTTTTGCATAATAATCGGTGCTGTGCTGAACTTGGCTCTCAATATATTGTACCTTGATATGATGAAAAAGACTGGAGACAAGAAAACTGTAAATGCAGTCGCAATTGCAGCTTGCCTACTACTCTATTTAGTTGGCAGACTGTTGTTTTCTCTATTTCTGAACCAATTCGGGTTTAACGTGTTCACCTCACTGAAATCCCTTGATTTCACCCTTTTTCGAACTCCCGGAATAATAATCGTGAGCGTGGCTCTTCTATTGTCCACGTTGCTACTCCAGATTATTTTAAGTCCCGTTGTTGATGAGCGTGGTTTGAGCCGTTTTGATAAATGGGAATGCCTAATATACGGCATAGCGGGAGCATCTGCGTGCCTCACTGGAGCTTTCTATAGTTTCTGGTATGGAAGCGGTTCAACTATTATCGTACTAATTTTGAGTAGTGTCGTTATAGGTGGAATTGACAAGAAACTCAATCCGTATCTCGGAGGTGGTCTCACGGCAATTGTATGGATATGGCTCTCCTCTATTCAGCGGGTCGTATTTGGCGTCTGGATTTTCGAATACTCCTTTGTAGGTCCTATCCTTTTAGCCGTAATTTCAATCCCATTCTTCCCGAAGGGAATCATTGGTAAATTCAGAAGCATTGTTGAGCACGGTTATTAGTAGACCTCGGGGGATATTCTGTACATTGTAGACTGCTCGTAGGCATATGCTATCTCTATTAACGTGGCCTCACTGAACAGCCTCCCAACAATCTGAAGCCCGGCAGGCAAATCGTTGTATGTATAACCCATTGGTACGGTAATCCCAGGCATTCCCGTGTGGGGTGGAATTCTCTGGCTGTTGTCTCCGGAGGGGCTCTCAATGTCCCCTATCTTTCTTGGTGGGTTGCTCCACGTGGGGTAGATGATAGCTTCTAATTCAAGGCGGTCCATCTCACCTGTTATCGCGTCCCTGAGCTTGATGTTCTTTGGCTCGGTGTACACGTCGCCACACTCTGGATCGGGTTCTGATTTAGACATGGATCTGAGCCTGTCCTCGATGTACGCAGAGTGTAACCCGGTCCCGTATATTTCCTCGACTGATGTGTATTTCGGGTCTTCTAGAGAGCTCAGGTATTTCGAGAGGTCCCGTTTGAACGTGTTACACCATATCCCTTCGCAGAGGTCATCAAAGCTATCGATGGTGAATGGGTCCACGATCATCGCTCCTTCCTTCTTCAAGTCCTTTATAGCCTTCTCAAACACCTTGATTATCTCTGGATCTGTTGACGTTTTATCGGTGTAGAACCGGAACACCCCGATTTGCTTACCCGTGAGTCCATCGGCTTTTAGGTGATCCACGTAGCTCTCAGGTAACTTTCCCCTTGCTAATGCAGTGATGGGGTCAGCCTGGTCGTATCCTGCAATGATGTCGAGAATCCTTACAGCATCCTCGACTGTTCTGCAAAGTGGCCCTCCGATATCATTCCTCAGGTAAAGCGGCACTATCCCGTCCCTGCTTGTCAGGCCCATTGTTGACCTTATCCCTACCAGGTTACAGTGGCTGGCAGGTCCTCTAATGCTGTTCCCTGTATCGGTGCCTAACCCGATCATGCCAAGGTTGGCTGCTACTGCTGCGGCTGTTCCACCGCTGCTTCCCGCCGGTACCCTGCTGAGGTCGTATGGGTTTCTGGTTGTTCCTGCGATGCTGCTTACTGTTTGGAACGGACTGAATGCCCACTCTGCCATGTTGCTTTTTCCGAGGACCACCGCTCCTGCCTCTCTGAGCTTCCTCACCTGGTATGCATCGTCTGGTGGCCTGCTGTCCTTCATCGCGAGGCTTCCCGCCGCTGTCTGGAGGTCATAGGTGTCATAATTGTCCTTGACTATCATAGGGACACCGTGGAGTTTTCTCAACTGACCCGTTGACTTGTATTCCGTGTCAAGCTCCCTCGCCCGTTTCAAAGCGTTAGGGTTCAGGACCACCATTGAATTTAACCCCGTTGACTGATCGAGCTTTGCTATCCTATCTAGGTATTGTCCCACTGCCTCCTCGCAGGTGGTACTTCCGTCCTGAAGTAGCCACAGGTACTCCCTTACCGTTATCTCGATGATGTTGCATCTTCCGGTACCAGACTTGGACATGGGTTCGATTTCATTTGGATGATATTTATGGTCTGCGGTCCACCGTTGGTTTAAATACAATGAAACGGTACAGGGCGGTGTAGTGATTATCTTTGGGCGTTGAGCAAAAAAAGAAAAAAAACGGTATTTTAAACATGGGTGTAGTGGCGATGGTGGTGACTCATGCGCTGGTTCACGCCGCTGGAAACATGCGCACCACTCTAATTCCATTCATCAAAGAAGATTTTGAGTTAAACAACTACCAGGTCGGTATAATATCCGCAATTCCTCCACTAGCCCAGGCTATTTTCAGTATCCCCGCGGGGTGGATAAGCGATAGAAGCGGTGCCAAGAACCTTGTCGCATTCAGCGTCGGGTTGGCAGCATTAGGCGCTCTGGTCGCTGGGTTCAGCTATAGTCCTTGGATGTTCGTGGTGTCTGCAGCGTTAATGACATTGACGGGGACATTCTACCATCCTCCTGCCCATAGCTACACTGCTAGGTTATCGAAACCTAAGGACAGAGCCAAATCCATGGGGCTTCTCAATGCAGGCGGTACCTTTGGTATCTCAATTGGGCCTTTCAGCATCTATCTGCTGATGACCTTCTTCGGGTTGCAATGGAGGCAGATGTATCAGTTCTGGGTTATCCCTATCATACTGGGCATCGTGTTAATTATGATGACCAAGACGGACCCCGAGGGAGATACTCTAAATGGTAACGGTCACGTTCACGTTCAGGAGAGCCATAAGGTCGAGGCTGATGAGCCTACTTCTCTTCTCACAAGGGAGTTCCTTCTATTCATATCCTCTAGGGGTGTTCGGATGTTCGGGATGGGCATGTTCTCTCCTTTCCTCAGTCTTTACCTCACGGAGGTGAGGGGCTGGAGCGTCACAAACATCGGACTGATGTTGGGAATTTCAGGCATCCTAGGACTGTTCTTCTCCCCATTGGGAGGACACTATGCGTCAAAGTTCGGTGAAAAGAGGTGGGTTATCGGGTGCTTCCTTGTCTCAGGCGCGGCATTCCTATCCGCCTTCTATATGCCAGGCATCTACGCTTTCATGGCGATGTATCTGTTTTACCGGCTGTTCGGAATAATGGCCATGCCTGGTCAGGCATCAATCACAGCGAGGTTGTCTCCACCCAAACAGATGGGTATGGGTTTTGCCTTGACCTTCATGCCAGCGAGTATCACTGGCATTGTTGCGCCGATTGTGGCCGCGTGGGTGTTGAACAACTATGGTTACCTGCCTATTTTCATCGCGGCTACCGCTGTGATGTACCTGTCAGTCATATTGTTTGCCCTGGCTGTCAAGGACTGATTTTCCATCGGAGGAGGTTATCCTCCATCTCGATATCAATCTGTTTCTCGTCGTACATGTAACCAAGGTAGGCCATAATGGTCATGTGGATGAGGTAGTATTGCTGGACAATAGTCAGGTCAAGCTCGTAGTCGGTGCATAGCTTCGACATCACTCGCTCTGTGGTCTTTGGCTCTTCAAGAATCCTCTTGATGTCATCCAAGATGCCATACGTGGTGGATAAGTTTTTTGTCACGAGTCCTTTGATGTCCTCAACGGGTTTTGTGTGGGCTGGTACGAACAGGTTGTGCTCCATCACTCTCAGCTTCTCAAGGGTATCAAGGTGTCTGCCAACGTCCTGGACCACGGGAATCTTGTACTTGTTTATAACCCTCTCGGAAAAGACGGTGTCGGCGCAGAAGAGGACGTTGTCAACGAGTACCCCTATCTGGTTGAAGCAGTGGCCCGGCAGTGGTATGATCTCCAAATCCAGCCCGATGACCTCAAGCTTACCTGGTCCAATTATATGGTCAACCGGCGATGGTTTGGCCAAAACAAACTTGTTCCTCAAATTTCTGATTGGCGTTGCGCCATGGAACAGGTAGATGGGTTCAAGAATTGGATTCTGGATTATCCCTGACTCGATGGCTGGAACGTAGACCTCAGCATTCAAGTTCCTGGCAAGGTAATCGTTGCCACCGAAGTGGTCTGCGTGGCTGTGGGTGTTGATTATGGCCTCCAGTTTGAGTCCCTCTGCCTCCAGTACCTTCCTGATACTCCTACCCGAGTTCTTGTCTAGACCGGTGTCAATGACAGTGCACCGTTTCCCGTTCCTCAGTACCCCTATGTTCACCGCGCCGGGGATGTACGCGACGTTATCTGTTACACCTACGAGCTCCAAGATGAATCACTCCCATGAAGATGCGTTATCCAAGTGAAAAACTTTGATGAAAATGAGTGAGACCTGAATGAAACGGTCTGGGGAAGCTACTTGTGACGCTTTATACGGTCGATCTTGCGTTCGTTCTTTCTGTACGCGAATTTCCGGCTTCCAGTTATCTTGGTACGGTGGAATTCGTATCTGTCACCGTCTTCGCTTGCCATTGCGGCATAGAAGGCATCAAACTCCATTTCCTTTGCGTGGAGCTTTGTGATTAGGTCGTTGAGCTGCGCCTGCCGCTCCTCTTCCGCGGTGTCATACTTCGCCGAGTATTGGTTGTACGCGGCCATGAACTTAAAATCCATCCCATCGAAACTTAGCTTCTCTACTGGTTCACTCATACTGTTACGTCCGAACAACTACCATTCAACGCCACCCCATTTGAATATTATGATTATAGAGGTAGATTATGCGGGAGACTCATTTTCTAAAATCATACTAGTTGTGTGTGCGCGCACCTAGCTCCATCATAGAACCCTCATTTTAGAGAATGTACACTAATGAAAATGGTAGCTCGGAACATATCGAGGCTAGAAGCAAAAGAATACCAGAAATACGGTTATTTTATTTACCTTACAGGTTAAATAAAACCCATAAAGTAGTTACCATAAGGATAAATCAACCATGAACTTAACCTATGAATATACAAAAATTACAAAAAAGGATGATGTTGAAGTATTCAGACCTTTGGTGGACCAGTTATTCAAACTGCAAGCGGAACGTGCTGAAGATAAATGGAAACCAATTCTATCGTCTATGACAATCGAGTCACGCCTGCACCCAGATTTTGAAGCTGAGATATTTCCATATGCGGATACACAACTCATCATGGTCAAGGATGAGGCCATCGATAGATATGTCGGATTTGCGTATTCAACGATGGGTAGAGACAAAAAGGGCAATTTGAAGTTGTATTTCTTGGAAGAGGCTTATCGTGGAAAGGGAATCGGAAGCAAATTGTTCGAAGATGCGATGGAGTTCATTGAAGCCCATCAACCAGAGGAAGTCCTGATTGCCGTTTCTAACGGCAATGAGCAAGCCCTCGGTTTCTATATGAGCAAAGGGTTCCGGTATAAATCAATGTTTATGGATGGAATGGTCACACTTTTGACCAACCTCAAATAAACTCACCATTTGTGTATACTACCAAAGAATGTGGTATGATGGCTGAAAAGAACTGGAAAAAAACTCTAATTTTCTATGCCCTCGGAGTATCGATGGCTAGTGGTGGACCACCAGCTGTCTCACTCAGCCTATTATTGATTGACATTGCCGAGTCGATAAACGTCCCAGTAGCTACATTGGGTCAAATTAGCTCTTTTTCATCTTTTCTCAGTATTTTTATGGCAATCAATATGGGGGTTCTTTCTGTCAGATATAGCCACAAACTGCTATTGAGTTCGGGACTACTGTTGATGTGTTTCTCAATCTTAGGCACAAGTCTCTCATCTAATTTTTCTTCCATATTCCTATCCTACAGTTTTGTTGGAATTGGGTATAGTATGGTGATGCCAATGGTCACTACTTACATAGGAGAACTCTATCCTCCTGAAGGACGTACAAAAGTAATGGGCCAGCTAATTGCAGTACGAAGTATAGTTTCCTTCATCGCTCCTCTTTTAACTGGATATATACTTACTCAGAGTACTTGGAGAATCGCTTATTCTTCTTTCAATCTCTCTACTTTAGTTCTTAGTTTGGGTCTAGTTTTCTGGGCTATTCCAGCGAATGACCGACAGCAAAAAAGTGAATCAAATCTCTTAGCTGGGATTAGAGCTGTGTTTAGAAATCGTTCAGCATTAGCCTTTTTACTTGCGGGGGCATTGGGAATTACGCCTTTTATTGCTATTTCGGTTTACAATGGTAGTTATCTTAGGCAAGTTTTCAATCTCTCTGTAGAAACGGTATCTCAGTTGATGCCTTTAACAGCGATTTCTGTAACCGTTGGGCTTCTAATTAGTAATAGACTTGTTGAATCCTTTGGTTTGAAGAAGGTTGTTTATCTTTCGACCTTAGTATCAGCTCTTTCATATCTTGTTTATTTTGGAGCAGGTCTTAGTTTGGTACCTTCTGTAGTATTTTCTCTTTTTGGTGCAGTTATGACTGGTATTCGATTAGCGTCCTCATCTGCTCTTGGTCTTTTACAGGAGAAAGTCTATCGTGGGTCAATGATGTCCCTGAGTTCTGCATCCCAAGGTCTTGGTGGAGTATTGGGAGCATTAATAGGTGGTTTAGCTTTGAGTAATTTCGGTTATTATGGCTTAGGTGCATTAACCTCCTTTTTTGGGGTTGCATCCTTTGCAATCTATTTACTTTGGGTAAATAATAAGGGCTAAAAGTATCCAGATACACTTTGTCTTGATGCTACTTTAATCCGTTTTAGCTCTATGATCCCGGAACCTATTCGAGCCTAGACAATCCAAAATACCGATTTTTAAAATGTGTCAAGAAAAAAATACCCCAGACCCTTGATGAAGGGTCTGAGTAGAAAGAAATCTTATGATTCTTTATACCATTGTTCAGGAGCACTATCTTTCTCTGGATCATATCCTGTTGGTAAAAGTGCCTCAATACCGAGAATCTCAGTAATAAAGACCTCAACCACTCCTTTAACGATCGTACCTTCCACCAAGTGACCACCCACAGTTGGCACATCCCAAGCTCCACCAATTACATAATGAATAGCAGGGAAGGGAGTAGGTTTTCCATCTTCAAGTCGAGTATGAATCATACCACTCATACTGACTAGCATGCTCAAATTATCGATGCGTACATTTCTCTCCATATGCCAGTTCTCAGGATCCTGTGTATCTGGAACCCAGAACGCTATCTTTGCTGGACTAAATCCACCCATGAACGCAGCATGAATCTTGCCAAAAGTAATATTCTTGTCCACTGCGAATTTTTTAATCGCTTTGTAAACATCTGCTCCAGTTGTTAATCTAATAATGAACTCTCTTCCTCGTTTACACTCAACCTGATGGTATTGGTCTAGGCTAGTTGCACCACTTTCCCATGAATCTTTCATTTTACACCAGTAAGTGAGTGATTAAACAGGATATAATATGTCTTATGGGAGGTGAGTCATGGATATAGTGGGGGCAGGTCTCAAAGTAGATGGATATACGTGGAATCCTGTGGACTCAGTCCGGGTCCGAAGCCTGATGGAACGAATCGATGATTTTATCCCAAGTTCACTCAAGTTCTAACGGAGTTCTTACAACCCACCCATCGATCTCAAAACCATCAGTTTGCTCGAATACATAGTCTGCAAGTTCCTCAAAACTCACTAACATTTCATATTCAATATCCACTGTGATTGCTTTAACAAACATTTCACCGAAAACAGGGTCAGGATACTCGGTTTGAAGATACTTTTTCAAAACCAGAGGATCCGTAAAATACTCATAAACACGTTCAGGAGAATAAACCTCCCACTTCAGATACGTTGAGTAGAACTCTAATACATTTCTTAACGCAGCATAGTACGCATATCTGAAAGACTTGGATTTCTTCTCAAAAATGTCCTGAAGATTATCGAGGGCATCCCATAAGGCGTATTTTTGGATTATTAGACTTGTATCCTCTAGTCCATTGAACTTTTTTTCTCGCCAGTTCTTTGCTTCGGTTTTTAGCTGAGCAACGCTTCCTGTTTTATCATGTAGTATCTTTCCAGTGATGAACATTGTTTGTGGGTCTAGGCTGTGGTCTCGATGATACTTTTTGAAATATGCTCGTATCTGTTTTGGTGGGTTTACAAAATACTCTATGTGGTATCCATCTATGAATTTTGAGCCTCTTTCTCTCCAATCTGTGTCATGAGAAGTTATTATATGCAGGTCGATGTCGGAGTGTTTGGATGGTTTTCCTGTGATATAGCTTCCGCAGACAAGGAAACCGATTACTTCCTGTCTGTTTTTCCATGGTTTTAGGAATGAGAGTAGAGCTATTTCCCAGTCTTCCATAAGAAAAGTAAGTAATATACAAAGATATTCTTATCCATAATTATATGGTGTGTCACCGAATAACCCATTATATCCTTTGACCTAATCGATGATTTTATCCTCAGTTCCCGATAACTCTACGTTATGGCTTCGTTTGAGTTCCTTGCAATCATATTAACAGGACTAGGCCTGACTGCATCCATCGTTTACTATACCACAGTCTTACAAAACGCAAACAAGACACAGCAAATGCAACTTGAAACTCGTCAAGCCCAATTATTCATGGGGTTCTACACCCAATGGCTCAACCTTGATTTCTACAAAGAAATGACAGAGGTAGCGATAACCTGGGAGTACAAAGATTTCGATGATTTCATGTCAAAATATTGGTTCAATTCAAACTTGGAAGCAGGTGCCAAATGGGGAAGAGCCTCAACCTATTTAGAAGGAATTGGCGTGCTAATGAAACGAGGGTTATTAGATCCCTCCATGATGGATGATCTTAGCTCCGGATATATTATCACGATGTGGGAGAAGTACGCTCTTTTCATAACGGAGTTTAGATCTAGGATGAATCAACCTCAGTTTGGGGAATTCTTTGAATATCTTTACCATGAGGTTAAGAAGTCAACAATAGAGGACCATCCAGAGTTAGAAGAAGAGGCAATGAAATGGAAGTAATCCAATTCTTTATCCTCACATCACTCTAACTCATGTAATCAAAGGTCCACGGCTTCACTGCAACACGCGTGCATGGATTAGATTAACTCAGTTACTATGTAAGTAACCAAGTATGTAATGCCAATACCAATAACCACGTTAAGTACTGCAATAATTCCAGCCCTCAGATAACCCGTCTCGAAATACTTCGTAACAAGATACAGATAGATTATCAACTGAAGAATACCTGAAAGAGGGCCTATGAAAGTAACCATCACTATATTGGTTGCTGTGGCAATTGTGCCTATCATTACGGCATCCATGAACTTTGCCTTTTCAGCTCCTACAATCAGCCTTCCTGATATCCAAACGATTGGTGCAGAGATTATGCTTCCTACAATGATCCCGACGATAAGAGATAGAACCATAGATGTAATGATTACAGACAGTTTTATGAAACTTGTTATAACATTCTCATGCCCGAAGAATCAAAGATCACGGCTTCATCTCAACACTCTTATCGATGATTTTATCCTCACATCACCTGTGAATGCAGCTATTCTTTTTCACCTGAACTCGTATCGTTTTCCCATTCTTCAACCCATTTTTTAATTCCTTTAAATCTAGAGAAATAAGACCCATCTGCCAAAAAACTACTGACAAGTCTTCTACCATTTAATGAAGATATTTTTTCGCTGGGATGTTCGATTTTCCTCTTCTCTTTTGTATACGAATCTTCTTCTGATTTTGAATAGGAGAACACTATCATTAGCGTAATAATAACGCCTGCTCCAATGATTGCCACAGCCTCTCCAATGAATGCAGGGGCAGCAAATAAGAACAATGACCCTATAAATACCAAGAAAAGTACAGCTATGGATCGTTGGTCTTTATATGGCATGACCTAATACAAGCACTCATTTAGAAATAAATAAACATATCCTAGCTTCGTGTACCCTAATCAATGATTTTATCCTCAATTATTCTCTTCGGACCATAACTCTTTCTGCTTCTCCTTCAGTAATCTTCTGTACCTAACAATATCTGGATGAAATCCAGGAATACAAAAATAATAATTCTCTTCTTCCGAAACTTTTCTGAGAACTAGATAAGCAAAGAACAAAGTCAACAATACTAAAACAATGATTTCTTGGACTCCATATGCCAAATCCATTTGAAATCAATTCGTTTTGAATATAATAAACATACCATAACTTGCACAAATGCATCCCTAATCGATAATGTTATCGCGCGTGCACTCGATGATCCCGGAACCTATTCGAGATTATTAGAGCACGAAATAAGAAGCATCTAGTATTTGGTAGCCCGGAAGAGATTCGAACTCTTGTCCGAGGCTCCAGAGGCCCCTATCCTTGACCGCTAGACGACCGGGCTACGCAACAACACATACCAAGTAAACACAATATAAACCTAACCACCAAGCCCAAATACGCTGAATCCAAATAAACCGAGATAACAATGGACCCCGCAACCTTAACCCAGGAGATCAAGAAGTACGCATTGACCCATGGTGCGGAGTTGGTGGGCGTGCTATCGCCCGAATCGATAGACGATATGCCCAAGTACTGGACGGAATGGCAGGTCAAGCAGTGGTCCAAGAAGACCAGTGACTATATGGACAGCCCCATGAGCATCCTGGTCCTCGGCTACCACGCCTTCGATGACATCCACGAGGCCCAGATAGCACACAACGGCAAGATAGAGTACCCCGTCTACGAGCGGATGAGGCTCTACGCAAGGCGCGTCATGAGGCAGCTGGAGGAAAAGGGCTATGAGTGCGTTGTCTATCCTTTCAACCTGAGCCAGAAGAAGATGGCCCAACTCGCCGGCCTCGGCACCATGGGTAAGAGCAGCCTAATAATCAACCCAGAGTACGGGCCATGGTTCAGGCTTCAGAGCATCCTCACGGATGCCCCACTGGTGCCCGACGAGGAGGCAACGGATGACCCATGCGGGGATTGCACAAAGTGCATCGATGCCTGCCCCACAGGTGCTCTGACTCCTTATGTCATTGACTCCGAAAAGTGCCTCATTGGTATAACCGAGATAGAGTTAGCGAAGCTCATTGAGGAGGATCTTCAGTTCACGGTCTACAGAGATACGCCAGATGAGGTGTTCCGGGAGCACATGCCCCGGTTCACAAAAAACAGTGTCCTAATGTGCACGACATGCCAGAAGGCTTGCCCAGTTGGGCGAGAAAAACACGAGTAAAGACCTACTTATAAATTTACCGAAAAGCTTATATGATCTTTCAATCCGATCTCAATTGTCTAAGTGATCAGGTATCAATTAGCTCTAAGAGAAACAATTCTGGGACGGAAATACCCGAGGAAGTGTATTGAATTGGAAGAAGCAATGACCCTGCGAAACGAGGAACTCTGCCCCGAGTGTGGAAGCACCCATATAGTCCAAGACTCAGGCTCCGGTGAGCTTATCTGTAGCGGCTGTGGGCTCGTGGTAAAGACAAGTATACTCAACGATGGCCCGGAATGGAGGGCTTTCACACCCACCGAGAAAAACAACCGAAGCAGGGTAGGCGTACCCCTCAGCTTCGCAGTCCACGACAAGGGTCTTACCACCATGATCGGCAGGGTGGGCAGGGATGCCTTTGGCAGACAGATCCCACTTGACACAAAGCTCCAGATGCTCAGGCTCAGGAAGTGGCAGATACGGAGCAGGGTCCACAGCAGTGTGGACAGGAACCTAGCCCAGGCTATGGCCGAGCTTGACCGGCTCAGCGACAAGCTCCACATACCACCCAGCATCAAGGAAAAGGCAGCCGTTATCTACCGGAAGGCTCTGGAAAAGGGGCTAGTCAGGGGGAGGAGCATCAGCGCCATAACCGCTGCCAGCCTCTACTCCGCGTGCAGGATGACCCAGACCCCCAGGACCCTCAGGGAGATAAGCTACCAGAGCCCCATCGCCAAGAAGGATATCGCCAGGTGCTACAGGCTCATGCTAAGAGAGCTGGAGATACACATGCCCAAACCCGACGCAAAACTCAGGGTGCCCAAAATTGCCGCCAAGGTCGGCGTGGGCGAGAGGACCCAGCAGGCTGCTGTTGAGCTCTTGAGGAAGGCTACAGAGCTCAGGACCACGGCGGGCAAGGATCCCATGGGGCTTGCGGCTGCTGCACTGTACATCGCGTGTGTGATGTGTGACGAGAAGCGGACACAGAAGATGATAGCGGACGCCGCTGGTGTAACCGAGGTAACAATCAGGAACCGATACAAGGGTCTCAAGGAGGCTCTTGACCTCGATATTTAGAGCTCATTATTCCATATATCACTAATTAAATGATGTGTCACCGAGTACCCAGATATGTAACGGATTTTTTTTGTTATTATTTCTGTTTTAATCACAAGGAAACCTTGTGAAATTCTGGGCATTGATAAAAGAAATGCAGAGGGTAAAGTCAAAACGTGGGGGTGCGATGTGTTTACCATTCTATAATTATTCCCATTGTATTGATTCTGTTTTTCTGGAGCTTTCGATAAATCTCTGGAGCCTTGAGATACGAAACTCGGTAACTAATCAAAGATGTTAGATCCAGCTCACCACTCGAAATAAGATTAAAAAACAGCTCCGCGTGCCGTTTCTGTGTCCACGGGTTATATGGCGTCTCGTATTGTGGGTGAGAGTTGTTATGAGCTCCAATAATTGTGAAACTTGGTGAGTTACACAAATCGTGAAAATCAAAGTTAACTGTAGCACCTGACGGACTGCTTAGTACCACAAACCTTCCCTGGTCCTTTAAGACAGAGAATTCCTGTGGAATTATCTTAGGATTTCCTGTAACTTCAAAGACAACGTCTGCCATTCTACCGTTCGTATTTTTTGATAAAAATGAGGTAAGATTTTCTTTATTTGGATTAACCCCTATAATTCCCTGTGTTTTAGGTAGCAGGTTTAATCGATAATCTGACACATCAACCCCAATAACTGGTCTCGCACCCAAGAAATGGCATAATCGTACGACAAGTTGACCTAAAAGCCCTAATCCATATACTACGATACATTCTCCCCAAGTAACCTTACCACGTCTTATTCCGTTCATAACTATCTCCGAAATTGTGAAGAACGCAGCTTCCTCGTCTGAGATTTCCTGATTAATTACGCGTACCTGACTTGGATTGAGTAATACGTAAGACATGTGTGGGGAGTAACTTGCTACTTTTTTTCCAATCCAGTTTTTATCGACATCGTCAGCGACATCGACAACTATACCTATGTTATTATATCCTGGATAGAAAGGGAATTTCCCGTATTTTCCCCAGGCTGAGTCATTTGTATAATTTCCTTTTAAAATTGTTAGTTCTGTTCCAGTGCTAATTAGTGATTTTACTGATTTAACGAGAATTGTACCCTTTTTTATGGATGGAAAGGCTTGTTCAATTACTGTCACGTTGTTTGGCTCTGTGAACACGATCGCTGCACAAGACTCGTTTTTATAGGACATGATAGACTCTCGGGCTTACTCTTTTTTTAAACGTATTATGTTTAACCATGTAGAACAAGTGCAGAGAATTAGAGGACTCACGATATAGGTTCGAACCCTCTGTATCCACTGATATGGCGTGTGTCACAAGAAATATCCCTAAATATGACAGAACAACAACTAATTTAGGCTGAACTGTATGGCGGAACCCGATCGTACCCTCGTCCTTTGCATTGATGGCGACGACGATATTGGGATCAAAGGGAAGGTTAAAACCCCCATCATCGGCCGTGAAGCTAATATTCAAGCAGCCGCCAAACTGGCTTTGGCGGACCCTGAGGAGGCTGACGCAAACGCCATGTTCGGTGCTGTGAAGCTCTACGATAAGCTATTGAATGACTATCCCGACGAGGCATTTGAGATAGCGACTATCGCTGGGTCAGGTAAAGGCGGCGTCGTGGCGGACAGGGCAATGGTCAGGGAGCTTAGCCGGATCCAGAAACAATTCGTGCCCGACGGCGTCATTCTGGTCACTGATGGATTTGCTGACGAGGACCTTTTACCCATAGTTCAGAGCAGAATTCCCATCACGAGCGTCCACCACGTCGTTGTGAAGCATAGCGAGCGCATCGAGGAGACATATGCCGTAATCTTCCGTTATCTCAAGATGCTTGTGGAAGATCCTTACTACAGCAAAGTGAGCTTGGGGGTTCCTGGGATCTTGCTGGTCATATTCGGGTTCCTTTTGGCGAGCAACCAGATCGAGAACGCTGGGATGGTCGTGGCTTTTGTCATGGGGATTGTGTTGGTTCTGAAAGGTTTCGGCTGGGACAGCAGGCTGGCGG